>CAZTUG010000029.1:0-36078 GCA_964615955.1 uncultured Roseicyclus sp. | reverse complement strand
AAAATTCTGCACAGTCTCAAGCGGCGCTCTGGGCGGTCTTCACCAGTCTGCCTCAACCAATCATGGCCGCCCCAGCATATATCTTCGTCGAGACGTTCCGTCCCTTTCTGCCGATCGGGTTGGGACTTGCGGCTGGCGCGATGATCTGGATGGTTTTTGCCGAACTATTTACCGATGCGCTGGACAATGTTGAGAGTGAATCCGCAGCGACGGCAGTGGCACTCGCCCTTACGGCCATGCTGGCGTTCCAGATGCTCGTCCTCGCCCATTGAGACGCAAGTTGAGGCTCCCTGATGTACGTGTTTCTGCTGATTGTATTGATAACATTCTCTGAGGCAACAAATGGCGTGTTCGTCAAGTTGACTGCCGAAGCGATCCCTATCCAGACGTTGAATTTCTACGCACTGAGCTTCGCGGCTTTGTTCCTCGCTCTGACGATACCACGTGCGACCAACCAACCGCTGGAGTTTCCGCACGGAAATATCAAAGACACTGTTATTATTGGTGCGTTGATCGCAGGGCAGATCAGCCTTTTTAACTATGCTATGGCCCTTGTGCCGATTGCCAATGCAGTCGTGTTCTGGAGCGTGGCACCGTTTTTTGTATTCATCTTCTCAAAGCTTTTCCTCGGCGAACCGGCAAAGAAAAGTTATATTCTCATCTTCGGCCTGGCGCTAGTTGGCATTTTGCTAGCCAAACCGATGTCTGAAGGCGACTGATTCGGTAATATGGTCGCGCTGAGCACTGGGATTATTTATGCCGCTATGGTCACCTATATGCGCCACGAGGGATGCGAAGAGACAGACAATTATATCGTCTAGTCAATGGTTGAGGGAGCCATTTTATTATCACCCGCGCTGTTTTTTTGCAGGGCCAGGAGAGATTGGGAAGTTTGTGGCCTACCCCGCGCTTGATATGTCACTTCCCGTCACGCTTTGGGCTGTTTGTCTTGGCATCATGTCAATTGGCCTTTCCTATTTCGGTATCTAACTGGTTCTGAAGCGGATCAATGCCAACGTTTATTCGCTCGTCAACATTATTGTCTCGCCCATATTGGCTTCCGGCCTTGGTTATCTCGTTTTTGGTGAGGTGCCCGCGCGCAGCATGATCTTCGGTGGCGGATTGTTGGTTTTGTCAGGCTTCTGCTGACGCGTGAGATGAGCAAGGACAAGGAAAATGCAGCAGCACACGCCCGCCAGTGTTCTTGAGAACGATGGAACAAAGCCTCATGCGCCACGAACCGAAGCCCCGTTCGGCCCTGCCGCTGGCGTTGATGCGCGACCTCGGGCTGCTTGCCGTGCTATAACGCCTTCAGATCTCGGCTATCATTTCGTGTTGCCAGTACCGAACTTCGAGGCGAACTATAATCACGTTTTGATCGCCAAGGCCGAGCCGGAACCGGTGATTGACGTTAAGACAAGCATGTGTTCCGGAAATCACGAAACTGAATGTCGCCTTTTCCATAACTGCCTTGCATGTAGGAAAACCAGTCCACCCTCGGCCGGTGTCTACGTGGCCGAGATGATCCGAGGGTGAACCGCAGACAATCAGTGGACTTGGGCAGCGGTGGACGTGCAAGTCCTGCTGTTGGCTCCTCGCCGTCCTCGGGCGGAAGAAGTATCGCACCCCTCCTGTGGAGTGATTGTGGCTTATCGTCGTCAGTCGACCAAGACCGTCAGGTTTGGACGACGCTGCGATAAACCCTTCTGGTGGATCGGTGCTCCAGAACCCGCGACTTGCGTGCTCATCCCGCAAGGTGCGGCGCGAGGACCCATCCGCCAAGCAACCAGGCAAAGGCAATCATCGAGAGAACGAACAGCACCTTCTCGGTAAGGTCAGAGCCCCAGTCGATCGAAAAGCCAGATGCCCGTATCTTCCACACAAGGAACAACAGCGTCACGGCCAGAAAAGCCATGTTGAAAAACAGGGTGTAATCCACCTGGAAAAAGTTTCGGTCGGTCACGCTTTGCGCTGTCGAAGGGTCCGGCAGCAGACCGGCGATCTGGAAGCCGTAGTGCATGGTGATGGTCGCCGCCACAAGGACGACGAGAAAGACTGCAAGGATATAAAACGCAAAGCGCCAGCCGTAATATTTCGCCTGAATGCGCAACACCGGCAACACGACCAAATCACTGAAGATGAAGGCCATCACCCCTGCAAAACTGACACCATTCGAAAACAGTACTGCGGCAAGAGGAATGTTACCCATTGAGCCGATGAAAGTGAAAAAGGCGGCAACCGGGCCGATCAGCGCATGCTGAAGAAGCTGGAAAAAACTGATATCTTCGCTGCCAGAGCCGATGAAGAGCCACTGGAAAAAACTGCGCGGAACAAAGGCGGCCACGATCCCAGCCACGGCAAAGCCGATCGTGACGTCCTTCCAGACCATTGCCCATTCCATGACATATCGGTTTGCGACCATGCGCCAGCCTTCGCGCGTGCGGATCATATTGCGCCAATCCGGCACCTCTTCATCATCTGCCCCTTCCTGATCACGCGCCCTGTCGCGCGCCTCTTCAGTCAATTTCTGGGGTTGGGTCAGCCGTACGACCAGCCACATGAACAGGATAAGAAGAATACCACCCAGATATTCACCGACAACGAATTGCCATGACAAAAAGACGGCAATGATGATGCCCAGCTCGATCACCAGGTTTGTCGAAGCCAACAAAAACGCAAGCGAAGGCACGAGGCCCGCACCCTTTGCAAACAATGAGCGGGACGAGGCAAGCGCGGCGAACGAACACGAACTGGATATGAATCCGAAGAACGTGCCAAGAGCAACACTCTTTGGTCCGGCCTCGCCCATGCTGCGTTTCATCCGCGACTCGGTGACGAATACTTGGATTAGGCTCGAAATGACGTAGCCCAGCCCGAAGGCCCAGAAAGCCATCCAGAAAAGCCCCGCCGATGTGCGCGCAGACTCGTGCCAGAGAGAAAAGAAGTCGTTCACTGTGAAGTCCCTGATAAGCTCCGTTTGCCACTCCCGCTTAACGCGTTCAACGCGAATGCGTGGCGGAACATACACTCAGTCTGCTTGTGGCCGGATCTTTCGCCTGGTCCAAGGCGAAAGATCCGGCAGATGTCTTATCTACGCGGCAACTATTGTTGGCCCCTCGATTGCATTTGTTGGTAATCGAAATTCTCAATGGTCCCGATTTGCTCTGCGGTGTAGGGCATATCATATCGACCACCATTCATGTAACCCTGAGCGGAGTAAGGATAGCCATAATAGCCGCGACGTCCATATGCGCCGCCATCCATGACGACAGCGCTCAATGCTCCATCGTGAACGATAAGGTCCGAGACATATCCGTAGCGGACGTTGTCCTGAAGATACGCGTAATCACCGATCAGGTCGGTTGCCTTGAAGATGCCGGGTCCTGCCACGAGGTCGTCGTCGACAGGCTGGGTCGACGTGGTATCCAAAGCTGTGATTAGCTGTTCATCGAACCAGCCAGCACCAAACACGTCATAGTTCTCAACGGTCGCTTCCGTTATCGGGATCCGAATCTGTCCAATATCTCCGTCCACAGACACTTCGTCCCACGGAACCATCACATGCGTGTCACCGATATCCCAAAGCCCGCCGACTTGGGCGATGACACCAAGAACTTTGCCGTCATTGCTGAAGATGACGTTTTCAACATCCCCGATATCTTCGCCATTGGCATCAATGATCTCGGTCCGCGCGAACATGTCGTCCACGCTCCAGCCTTCCATATAAAGCAGGTCGTAGGACCAGTTCGTGAAGATATCCACGTTATCTTGGGCCATGGCAGTCGAAGTCATCAAGCCGAAGAGGGTTGCAGAGGTTTTTGCAATTGTGATCGTCTTCATGTCATTTTCCTTGTCTGCTGTGAATTGCCATAGACATGAGAAAAACGAGCAAATCGTGTTATAGTTCCTATACACTTGGTTTGCCGTACAGATGGACGTTGTTGCATAACCTCGATCGTCGAAGATTCCTAAAGTGAATCCGTTCGGTTAGACGCGGTCCATGTCCGCTTGGGCTGTGTGCTGGCCCCCTCTCGTTACATTTGCTACGCAAACGCACTGCCGGGCAGTGGATGCGGGTTACGGATCGAGCGGGCCTTTTCGCCAGGCCCTGAGCGCGCGCGGTCTCGCCTGGGCGATCGGCCTGTCACGGCGGCAGAACGTCTATCCGGCAGATGTCGGGCTGGTCTTTCCCGAGGCCAGGCGCAGCCGACGCCGCAAATATCACCTCCCAGACCGCAGTGCCGTTTCCGCCGAACAGATTCTGGATCACGGTAAATGGCGGAAGGTCAGCTGGAGACGAGGGACCAAAGGCAGGCTGAGTTGCCAGTTCGCCGCAACCCGCGTCCACATCGCTGATGGCCACCGGCATCGTATGGCAGATGGCCGTGTGCAAGCCATGCCCGGTGACGAGGAGGTTTGGCTGATCGGCGAACGCCGTGCGACCAGCGAGCGGAAATACTACGCCTCGAACCTGCCACCCGACACCAACCTCAAGGCGCTCGCCGCCGCGGTCAAGGCCCGATGGATCTGCGAACAGGCGCATCAGCAACTCAAGGGGGAGCTTGGTCTCGATCATTTCGAGGGGCGGTCCTGGACGGGCATTCACCGACACGCGCTGATGACGATGATCGCCTACGCCTTCCTACAATCACGCCGCCTCACGGCCGCGGGACGGAAAAAAGAGCCTCCGGACCGCCCCCGCAACCAACAATGCCAGCCGTCAGGCAAGCCATCCTCGACACCTTCGCGAGACCACCACCAGAACGCTGACCTCATTGTGAAAGGCTCATCGCAGAACTCCCAGAAAAAATTCTGCCAAAGTGGTGCTAGCGCACCCGGCGCGATATCGTCCGCCAGTTCAAGGGGTGTTGATCCTGTGTCGTCATCGTCCATTGTATACGACGGCAATGCGGGACTTCTTAAAAGTCCACGCCGGACGGCTTGGAACAATGTTTTCCGCATCGGGTTGATGAAGGAACGACCAGGGAAGACAACATGACATCCGAACCGACAGTCGCCTGGTGGAAGGGCGCGACCGTATATCAGATATACCCCCGCAGTTTTCTCGACACGTCCGGCAATGGCGTGGGCGATCTGGCTGGGATCACCCGCAAGCTTGACTATGTGGCGGAGCTTGGGATCGATGCCATCTGGATCTCGCCTTTTGTCCAGTCGCCGATGCAGGATTTTGGCTATGACGTTTCGAATTATTGTGCGGTCGATCCGCTGTTCGGCGGGCTTGAGGATTTTCAAACGCTACTGGATCAGGCGCATGAACGCGGATTGCGGGTGATGATGGATCAGGTGTTGTCGCACACCTCAATTCAGCACCCTTGGTTTCTGGAAAGCCGCCAAAGCCGCGACAACCCAAAGGCCGACTGGTACGTCTGGGCCGATGCAGGCCCGGCGGGAGCCCCGCCCAACAACTGGCTGTCGGTGTTCGGCGGCAGTTCCTGGCAGTGGGAGCCGCGTCGGGGCCAGTATTACCTGCACAACTTCCTACGCCAGCAGCCCGACCTCAATTACCACTGCACCGAGGTGCAGGAAGCTGTTCTGGAGGCCTGTCGGTTCTGGCTGGAAATGGGCGTGGACGGCTTCCGCTTGGATGTCTGCGCATTCTATTTCCACGACGCCAAATTGCGTGACAACCCACACAATCCGGCGGTGCCCAAAGACAAGGTGTTCCAGTTCAACCCTTATTCGATGCAACTGCACCGTCATGACATTGCACAGCCCGAAAATCTGGACATGCTAGGCCGGCTGCGCAAGCTTTGCGACGAATACGACGATCGCGCGCTGCTGGGTGAGTTGCACGAGAACGAGGCGGTGCGCCTGCATCATGAGTATACTGGTCCCGACCGGCTGCAACTGGCCTATGGTTATTGGCTGCTTGGGGCCGACCGGGTGGATGCGCAGCTGATCCGGTCGGTGGCCGAGGATTTGGGCCACCGAGCCGACGACGGCTGGCCTTGCTGGGCGTTGGATAACCACGATTTCTCGCGCGCCGTGTCGCGGCTGGGCCATGAGGACGAGCCTGCGGCGGTGACGATCATGCTGGCGGCGCTGACCTGTCTGCGCGGCGCATCCTGCATCTATCAGGGATCCGAACTGGGCCTGTCCGAGGCCGATGTGCCTTTCGAGAAGATCGTCGATCCCTACGGACGCGAATTCTATCCCGCCTACCGCGGCCGCGACGGGGCGCGCACGCCTATGCCCTGGACCAAGGACGCGCCCCACGGCGGCTTTTCCGACGTCGACCCTTGGCTTCCGGTGCCGCCCGACCATCTGGACCGGGCCGTCGATGTGCAGTCCGCCCTGCCGGGATCGACGCTGAACCGTCTGCGGCAGTTCCTGACCTGGCGGCGCGACATCCCGGCGATTCGCTGTGGCGACATGCGGTTCCTGGACGTACCCGCGCAGCTGCTGGCCTTCGAGCGCAGCTATGAAGGGCAGACCGTTGTCTGCATCTTCAACTTCGGCCCCACCGACGTGGTGCACGAGATTGGCGAAGCCGAGGCCGGGGCGCGGATGGAAGGGCACGGCTTCGGTGCGGTGCGCGAGAGCGACAACCTGCACATTCCGGCCCATGGCGCCTGGTTCGGGACGCGTGGGTGATGAAGGCGGGACGCAGAACACTGATCGCCGAAGCGCTGCTGGCGGCAGAACCGGTCCAGCGCGACGAATGGTGGCGGGGGGCCATTTTCTATGAAATATATTTGCGATCCTTCATGGATTCCGATGGCGATGGCGTGGGTGACCTGCCCGGCGTGATCGACCGACTGGACCATGTGGCCGATCTGAACGTCGACGGATTGTGGCTGGCACCGTTCTATCCGTCGCCCCAAGAGGATTTCGGCTATGACATCACCGACTTCTGCGATGTCGATCCGATGTTCGGCACCTCGGACGATCTGGACCGATTGATCGCGGCGGCCCATGACCGCAACTTGCGGATCCTGCTTGATCTGGTGCCTTGCCACACCTCATCGCAGCACGACTGGTTTAAGCAAAGCCGCTCGAGCCGCGACAATGACAAGGCCGATTGGTACATTTGGGCCAATTCGCGCGACGATGGCGGGCCGCCCAACAACTGGCTCAGTTCCTTTGGCGGCCCGGCCTGGACGTGGGAACCGCGACGCGCGCAGTACTTTTATCACCCGTTTCTCACCTGCCAGCCGGCCCTGAACCTGCGCAACCCGGAAACGCTGGACGCGATGCTGCAAGTGCTGGGGTTCTGGCTGGACCGCGGTGTCGACGGGTTCCGCCTCGACGCAATCCAGTGCCTCACCTGTGATCCGCTGCTGCGCGATAATCCTCCCTGTCCCGACGCCAGTTGCAATCCCAGCCTGGGCGGCGGGGAACACAACCCATTCCGCAAGCAGATGCACTATTTCGACCGTGACGTGCCCGAGACGGTGCCGATCCTCGAGACGCTGCGCGGCGCGGTCGAGGGACGACCGGGCAATCCGGCGCTGATCGGGGAGCTGGCCGATGTCGATTCCACCCGCACCGCGGTCAAATACACCCAGGCGGGGGAAAGGCTGCACGCGACCTATGACTTCGATCTGATCAACGCCGTGAAAACCGTCGAGGGGATGCGCGACCTGTTGCGGGTGCGCGAGGATTTCCGCGGCTCGGGATCGGTGATGAATGTTTTCACCAACCACGATTCCGAGCGTGCGGTGTCGAACATGACGGGCTTTGCCGTAGAGGCGGGGCTGGTCCCCGAGGCGGCCAAGCTGCTCGTATTCCTGCAGGCCACTCTGCGCGGCGGCGGCATCCTGTTCCAAGGCGAGGAACTGGGCCTACCCCAACCCGAACTGGCGCCCGAGAACATGCAGGATCCTTGGGGCAAGGCGTTCTGGCCCGAATTCCGCGGCCGCGACGGGGTGCGCACCCCGATCCCATGGGAGCGCGGCACCCACAACGCCGGATTCAGCGCGGCCGAAAAACCTTGGCTGCCGGTGGCCGAAGAGCACCTTCCCTTGGCCGTTGACACACAACGCGCCGATCCGCAGTCGGTGCTGTCTTTCGTCTCAGGGCTACTGGCCTGGCGCCGCACCATGCCGATCCTGCGCCACGGCCACGAGTCGGTTATTCATGACACCGACGACCGGATCATCGCCTTTGACCGCTACGATGCGCAAGACCGCCTGACCCTCGTGACCAACATGTCGCTGGACGAGGCGCTTTTCCCCGTCACGCGCGAGAATCAACTGCTGGACGTGATTGGCACTCGCGCCCGGCGTGAAGGCGAGACGATCACGCTCGCACCGCTCGGGTTTTGCGTGATTGATCGGGCCGGGTAGCGTCCGCCCTTCAAGAACAATCAGGCCACGGACACCAAGAGAACTGCGTCTGAAAGGAACAGCGCATGAAATCCGACAGTCTTGACACGATTGATACCGACCAACGCCAGACGGAACTGGAACGTCGGCCGGACTCTTCGGTCGACCACCAGCCTTGCTTTCCCCGTTTCGGTCGGCTGACGGGCAAGGTCGCCATTGTCACCGGCGGCGGTTCGATCGTCGGCCATTCCACCGCGATTGTGTTTGGCCGGGGGGGGCAGATAATATACATTTGCAAATGTCGTCGCAAAGGCGCTGAAGGAACTTAGCCGATTGGATGTCGTGCGGAACAACTCCGCCGATCAAGTCTGCCGCAACCGGCGCAGAAACCGTGCCGACAACGCCGCGATAGCCGCCAGCATCAAGGCGCCGCCCCCCGTCCACATGATCGCCCCAGCCAGTTGCTGATCCTCCAGCGGCCCGATTCCATAGGGCAACGTCGTGGTCAGGTGCCAAGCGTGCCAAGGATCGCGCGCGAACACCAACAGTGCCGACAGCATCGTCATCTGCCCTGCTGTAAGTGCCAGCCCCAGCACTGCCTGCCCCGGTGCCAGGTCCAGCGCACGCAAAAGGGCCGACCACAACGCCACCGCGCCGCCAAGTGTGGTCAGGTGCATCGTCCAATAGGCACCGTCTGAGGTCAGGGTCGCAGCATAGGGGCCGGGCAGATGCCAAACCCAGAAAATTCCGGCGAAGGCCACCGCCACCGGTAGCACCGGCAGCGCTAGCATGGGCAGCGCCCGCGCCAGCAGCGGCGCCGCCAGCAGCACGAGCAGCACGTGCTGGACCACCCGCGCCGAAAACAGCGCCATCGACGCCGCACAGATCGGTGATATGAACAGAGCCGCCGTCAATGCCCAGCCCAGCATGGCCGCCCTGCGATCCTGGGCGCTCCAGGCCAGCAGTACCGCCAGCAGACCCAGACCGGCCAGCAGGATTGGATCAAAGGTCCAGCGCGCCCACAAATCGCCGGGCAAAGGCGGCACGCCGCAAAACGGAACATAGGGATTCATGATGTTTCCTTTCGTTCAGCCGCAGCTTTGCATCAGCGCCAGCGGCGCTGCCGAGAACAAGATGGCGAGGACCGAGATGATACCTGCCCAACGTGCCGCGCGGCGCAGGTCCGCACCCCCGGGGCGGAATGTGCCCCAACCGGCGCCGACCACCGCCAGCACCGTGGCAATCAGGACCACGACCTGGGCCACTCGGAAATCGATCAGCCCGCGCTCGGCGCAGGCGGCCGAAAGGGCGGCATAGGCAATGATGAAATGTGCGGCCCAGATCAGCACCGGGCGGGCGATGTCGCACAGCATCGCCGACAGATCGTCGTGGGTGTCATCATGGGTCATGCGAAGATCTCCAGTTGCGGGGCGCACAGGATCACCGCCGTCGCCACGGCCATCGCCGCTGTCCAGGCGGCATGGATGGCGCGGTTCATCTCTGGCACCGTCTGGTTCGAACCGACATGACCGGTCAGCCTGCGCAGCGCCAGGAAAAGGCTCCAGAACGCCAGCACGAACAGGTTGACCGCCACGAACCCGGCCAGAACCCACAGTGTTGCGCCAAGGGCCGTGGCGCGGGGATCAATCGGCAGCACGCCATGAAAAAGCGCCGCCATCGCCGCCACAGCCACGACCAGCGCCACCAGGTCCAGCAAGAGGCTGCCGCCGGTGCGGTGCGCAATCCGGGCCGCCAGCGCCAGTACCAGCCCCAGAGCCGCCGCAGCCCCGGCGTAAACCGGATCCGCCAGCCCGGCCTGGGCGGTAAAATCGGGTTGCACATTCCAAAGATACAGGACCGCGAACACGACCGAAGCGAACAGTGCACCGATCACCAGCAATGTGCCAACGATGGCGACATGGGTGTGGCCCAGAGGATGCGCAAGGTTGACAGGCAACACGCCCTCGGGGCCGGTGTCGTGAGTCTGACCGCTTTGCGACGGCTCCCACGCCCAGACGGCAAAGGCGATCAGGGTCGCCACCGCCGCCCCTGCTGTCACCAGATAGGCACTGGCCAGCAGCGCGATGGCCGCCACGGCAATGAGGAAAGCCGCCCACATCGGCACCCATGTGGGAGTCGGTAGCCGCACGATCTGCAATGGCTCGCCGGTTACAGGATGACAGCCCAGCGTTTCGCGCTGGCCATGGGGTGCGCCGCGCAGGCTGCCCTCGATCCGATGTGCCTGGCCCGCAGCCAGCTCGGGCTGGTCCCACAGCGGTTCGCGCGAATGGACGCGGGGAATGGCATGAAAGTTGTGGCCCGGCGCGATCGGCGGATACAGCCATTCCAGCGTCGCAGCTCCCCACGGGTTGCGCCCGGCCAGCGGTCCGGTCTTGCGGTGGCGGATGAAATCCCAGACGAACACGGCCACCCCGGCCGCGAGGATATAACTCCCGATGGTGGACAACATGTTCAGCCGGTCCCAGCCCAACCCTTCGGGATAGGTGGCAACACGGCGCGGCATCCCCCGCAGCCCGGTGATGTGCATCAGGAAAAAGGTGACGTGAAAGCCGATGAACATCAGCCAGAACGCCCACTTTCCCAACTGCTCGGACATCATCCGCCCGGTGAAATGCGGCGTCCAGTAATAGAACGCCCCGATCAGCGGAAACACCATGCCGCCGATCAGCACATAATGAAGGTGCGCAACGACAAAATAACTGTCGTGGGCCTGCCAATTGAAGGGCACAGAGGCCAGCATCACGCCGGTCAGCCCGCCGATGACGAAGATGAACAGGAACCCCAGGATGAACAGCATCGGCACGGTCAGTCGCGGCCGGCCCAGCCCCAGCGTGAAGATGAAGCAGAAGATCTGCACCCCCGTCGGCACCGTCACCATGGTCGAGGCCGCCGAGAACAGCGACAGCGATATGCTGGGCAAGCCGGTGGTGAACATGTGGTGCGCCCACAAACCGAAGCTGAGAAAGCCCATTGTCACCACCGCCGCCACGGCGAACCCGTAACCGAACAGCGGCTTGCCGACGAAGGTGGGCAGCATGGTGGCCACCATCCCGGCGGCGGGCAGGAATATGATGTAGACCTCGGGGTGGCCGAAGATCCAGAACAGGTGCTGCCACAACAGCGGATCGCCCCCCAGTGTCGGATCGAAGAACGACAGGTCCAGCGTCCGCTCGATCTCGAGCAGGATCGAGCCAATGATCAGTGGCGGAAATCCCACGGCGATCATGAAGGCGGTGACAAGCATGTACCAGCCGAAGATCGGCATCTTCGTCAGGCTCATCCCCGGGGCGCGGGTGCACAGGATGGCAGCAATGATCTCGACCGCCCCGGTGACCGATGCGATCTCGGCGAAGGTGATGCCGATCAGCCAGAAATCGGCGGACAGGCCCGGCGTATACTCCTTGGTGGACAGCGGCGTGTACATGAACCAGCCAGCATCGGGGGCAGCGTCGAACACGAAGGACGACAGCACGATGATGCCGCCGAACAGATAGCACCAGTAGCCGAAGGCGCCTAGACGCGGGAAGATCAGATCGCGCGCGCCCAGCATCAGCGGCAGCAGGTAGACGGCGAACCCCACCAGGATCGGGATGGCAAACAGGAACATCATCAGCGTGCCGTGCATGGTGAAGACCTGGTTGTAGGTCTCGGCATCGAGGAAGGTGTTGTTCGGCACGATCAGCTGGGTGCGCACCAGCAACGCCAGAAACCCGGCGATCAGAAAGAAGATCAGCCCGGTGACGATAAACCGCTGGCCCACCACCCTGTGCGACACCGACGACAGCACCCGCCAGCCCGTCGGCGTGGCCCAAACCCGCTCGTACTGCGGCAGTTCGTCGGTCAGGATCGGGCCCTGGGCGACGGTATCGGTGGTGGCGTCGCTCATTTCAGGCTGTCCAGGTAATGGGCGAGAGCGCGCAGATCCGGGCCTGAAAGCGTGTTGAACGACGGCATCTGCGCCCCCGGCTTCATGTCCTGCACATCGGCGATCCAGCCGGCCAGGTTGCCAACGTTCATCTTCCACATGCCCGCCCCCAAGGACGCGCGTCCACCCACGCGGGTCAGGTCGGGGCCAAGGCGACCGCCACGCACCATACCGCGGATCACATGGCAGGCCGGGCAGCCGGCGGTGACGAAGACGTCGCGGCCGCGCTCAAGCTGCAAGGTGTCTGCATCGCGCGCCTCGCCTTTCAGAGCGTCGAGAAACGCAGCAAAGTCCTGCGGCGGCACCACCACCACCTCGAAGGCCATCAGCGGATGCGACAGCCCGCAGAACTCGGCGCACTGGCCGCGGAACCGGCCGGTGCGGGTGGCGGTGACGGTGATCTCGTTCACCCGACCCGGGATCATGTCCATCTTGCCGGCAATCGACGGGATCCACCAGGAATGGATCACATCGTCGGATTTCAGCCTGAAAGTGACCGGCACGCCTTGCGGCAGCACGACCTCGTTCGCGTCGCGCAGGGCACGGTCGTCGGGGTCATAGATCACGTCCCACCAGTACTGATGACCCGTCACCTCGATCACCACGGCAACGCGGTCGACCCGGCCAATGGCGGCCAGAGTGATCGTCGATCCGATCAGCAGGACCGCCAGCGTCGCCACTGGAAAGACCACGCCGCCCGACCACACCCACCAGGCCCGGGGCGTCACCTCGTGCCGCCAGGCCCACCAGGCCAGACCCATCACGATGACAAAGATCGCCGCGCCGGCCACCGCCATCGCCAGGGTCAGCGTCAGGGTCAGATCGGAACCGATGCCTGCACGGGTCAGCGCCGTTTGCACATCGAACTGGCCCAGGGAGGTTTCGGGGGTCATCCGTCACGCCCCAGCGTGTAGAGATAGGCGGCCATGTCAGCGGCATCGGCCTGTCCGACCCCCAGATCAGGCATTGCCGTGTCGGGCGAAAACAGCGGCGGATTTATCAGCCAGCGTGTCAGATTGCCGGGCATGTTGCCCAGCACCCCGCCGACATAGGCACGGTTTGCGAACCCCGCGAGGGACGGCCCAACCGTGCCCCGGGCGCCGGACACGCCAGGGATCACATGGCATGCGCCACAGCCGTAGGTGGCAAACACAATTTGCCCGCGCGCCGCCGCGCCACCCTGTACCTGCAATGCCATCGCCTGCCAGTTCGGGTCGGCCGCGACCGGATCGCCCCCGTACCACCCCGCGACGGCGCTCCAGCCACGGCCGATCCCGGACAGCCAGCCGCCCACGGGATCGTGCCGCGGACTGGCCAGCGCCCAAGCCACCACAACCGCCGTAAGACAAAAGACCGCCACGACACCGGCGCCCAGACCCAAGGCGAACCACGACCTTTGTGTCGTCTGGTTAGCCATTGCGATCAGCGATCTTTCGCAGTCGTCAGCGGATTGTAAACCCGGTAATAGTATTCGCTAACCGCTTCCATGTCCTCGCGCGTCATCTTGCGGGCGATCGTCGACATCACGTCCATCGCATCGTTTTTGCGGACGCCATCCTTCCACAACTCAAGCTGATAGGTCATGTAGTTCGCATACTGACCGGCCAGATAGGGCACCGAGGGCGGGTTGCCCGTGCCCTGCGGGCCGTGACAGTTCACGCAAGCGGGAATCCCCTTTTCGGCATTTCCAACGGCAGCCAGTTGTCCGCCCCATTGCATCTGTCCCTGATCCGCCGTGCCCCGGGGGCCGATCACCGGGCTTTGGACCACGGCGTAATAGACCGCGACCGCCTCGCGTTCGCGGTCGGTCAGGCGTTGGGCGATACCGGTCATGACCTGGTTCGGACGATCACCCGAGGCATAGTCGTTCAGCTGCTTGTAGCTGTACCACCCCGGCAATCCGGCGAGCCGTGGAAAGGTACCCGAGCCGTCGCCCTCGCCTTGCCCGCCATGGCAGGTGATGCAGGCCATGCCCGAACCGCCGTTATCGGCCCCCCCCATCGCCACCAGACGACCCAACTCCAGCAGATCGTCATCTGGCACCGTGGTTTCGATTGTGGCGTTGAACAGAGTCCGATCATCGGCCAGCAGCGCCTCCAGCGTACCGGGTGCAGTGGTCTCGGAGCTTTGCGCCGCAAGGACCAGGGGGGTGGCGGCAACAGCAATCACCACCCCGGCCTTGAGTGTCGATTTCAGGGTCAGCGACATGGCGGGTCTCCTTTCACGCGTCCATCAGCGGGCGGGCATTGTTCAGGTATTCGTTCTTCAGATGCTCAAGCGTCCAATAGGCCAGCCCCATCAGCGGGCCGGTGGGGTTATAGCCCAGGTTCTGCGGGAACAGGCAGGCGCCGAAGACAAAGACATTGTGGTGATCCCACATCTGACCATAGCGATTGACGACGCTGGTAGCGGGATCGGTGCCGATCACCGCGCCGCCGGTGTTGTGGGTCGTCTGATAGGGCACGATGGAATAGTCGTTGCCCGAAGCCGCCCGGTTCGAGGAAGACACGGACCTGACGTTGTCCATGTTCCGCGCCACCTCGACGGCACGCTGCATCACCCAGTCCGTCATCCGGCGGTCGTTCTCGGGGAAGTTGAACGTCATCCGCAGCAACGGTCGGCCAAAAGCATCTGTCCACGTCGGATCGAGGTCGAGGAAGTTTTCGGGCGTCGCCATGGACGAACCGTGCACTCCGATCCCGACGTGATGCAGATAGTTTTCGCGCACCGCGCGTTTCCATTCGGCACCCCAGGATGGCGTGCCCTCAGGCACCGGCTGATAACTGATCGGACGACCGTGATACTGGGTGGCGGCGACATAGGCGCCGCCGAGGAAACCCAGGTCGGCATGGTCGAAGTTGTCGCCATTG
The DNA here is from genome assembly GCA_964615955.1 of uncultured Roseicyclus sp. Lineage (GTDB taxonomy): Bacteria > Pseudomonadota > Alphaproteobacteria > Rhodobacterales > Rhodobacteraceae > Gymnodinialimonas. The sequence continues at coordinate 20,974 of CAZTUG010000029.1, read as the reverse complement.
TAATCGTCGATCACGGTGCCAAGCGCGCCCGCCCCCATGAACGGGTTGGTTACGATTTCTTCGTCGAAGAACACGTTCACCCCGGCCAGAGTCTGGTAGGCATAGTTGCGCCCCACCGTGCCGGAGCCCGTCGCCGGGTCATAGGGCGTGCCCAACCCCGAGAGCAGCATCAAGTGCACGTTCCACAGCCCATAGGCGTTCATGCAGACCACATCGGCGGGCTGGAACACCTCGCGCCCCTCCGCATTGATATAGGTGACGCCGGTGGCCGTCTGCCCGTCCGCCGCCTTGTCGATCCGCAGCACGGTCGACCGGAACCGGATCTCGAAATTCTCATGTTCTTTGATCCGGTCATAAACGCAGATGATCGGGTCGGCTTTGGCGAAATAGCCGCAGCCGAACCTTTCGCAAAAGCCGCAATAGGTGCAGGGATGCAGTTGTGCGCCATAGGGGTTTTCATAAGCCGCTGTGACGTTGGCCGAGGGCATCGGAAACGGGTTCAACCCCATCCGCGCCGCCGCCTCGCCGAACAGCGTCGGTCCGATCGGCTGTTTCATTGGCGGATTCGGATATTCGTTGCGGCGCGGCCCTTCGTGCACGTTGCCGCCCGCCCGCTGTTCGCCATTCAGGTTGCCGGCATAGCCGGCGGTGCCGCAAATCCGCTCGAAGAAATCGAGATGCGGCTCGAGTTCGTCATAGGTGACGCCCCAGTCCTGCACGTTCAGGTCGTCGGGGATGAACTGCGCGCCATAACGATCCTCATAGTGACTGCGCATCTGCAAGTCAGACGGCAGAGGCCGCCAGATCTGGCCGTTCCAGTGGATACCGGCGCCGCCCAGCCCCTCGCCCGGCAGGAACGACCCCAGCCGCCGCATCGGCAGCGCCCGCTGGTCGCGGCCGTTGCGGAAGGTCAGCGTGTTCTGTTTCACGTCGATCATGTGCTCGTGGCGGATCGCGTATTTCAGTTCATCATGCTCTTCGGGGCCGGCGAAGCTGGTGGCGTCGTGCCGGTGTCCGCCGCGTTCCAGAACCACGCAGCGCTGCCCGGCATGGGCCAGCTCGTAAGCTACGGTCAGTCCGGTCCAGCCGCCGCCGACGATGACCACGTCGATTTTCGGAAGTGTGATGTCCGGCACTGCTCAGCCCTCCCGTTGTCGCAGGGGCCGGGGCATCGCGCCATCACCCCCGGGCTTGTGGTTTATGCCCATCGGAGGCTTTGGATAGGGCACGTTGAACTTGTCGACAAAGGACTGGTAATACGCATGGGCGCCCGGAAACCCGACCATGTTCCAGCCCGCATAGTCGGCGTTGCCACCATGAATCGGGTCGGCGAAAAAACCCTCGTTGGTCAGCTTCCACAGCTCGTCGAAGAACGTGCTGCCGTGGCCTTGCAACGCCGCTGGATCGCCCGCGGACAGCTGCGTCAGCGCCGCCTTGCGCGCCGCGGCGTCGCGGCGCAACGCGCCGTCATCCCGGTCCGCGAGATCGGCCAGCCCTTGGCGGATCAACTGGGCGGGCACCAGCGGCAGTTGGTATCCTTGCGACGCGGTGCCCTCGGCAAAGGGCGGCTGCATGTACAGCCGCGCGCCCCGGCCATAGGGGCCAGCCATTTGCAGATCGATGTAATCGACCACCCCGGCCTGCGAGGCGCTGGGAAACTCGTCTTCGGGGATCAGCGTGTCACAGATCAGCGCCAGAAACCTGGCCTCGTCATCGGTGAAGAAAAAAAACGGCCGGTCGTCGATCCGGGCAAACGCGTGGCGTGGGGGGGTTAAGGCAGCGGTGCCGATGGCGCCAAGGCCGGCCAGAACGGATCGTCGGGAATACAGCATCGGTATCGCCCCTTTCCAGTATGTCGGTTACATCTCGAACGGGTAACGTCGCCGTGAGTTCCAAAAAAAATGGCGCGGTACCGTTCAGGCGCCATTTGGAAAGGTTTCGGCCAGCGCATTGCGGGCGTCGGACCGGGCGGCGATCAGAACCCGGTCGCCTTCCGTCAAGGTAGCATCGTCGCTGGTTGCCGCCTGTTCACCCTCGCGCAGACGGGCCACTGCCCGGGCACCGTCGGGCAACTCCAGCCCGCCCAATGTCTGGCCGTCGTGGTCGGCATCGACGTCATAACTGAGAATCTGCATATCTTCTTCCGGGTCGCGATTGTCCCATACCCTGGAGTGGCTCTCGATCGATTTGATGATCGACTTGGCCACCGTCGCATGAGGCGTCACCACGTCGTCTAGCCCGAGTTCGACGCACACCTCCAGAAGCTCGCCGCGCACTATCTGCAAGACGATGCGATCGTACCCTATCGAGCGCCCGACCACCGCCCCAAGGATGTTCACGTCGTCATGGTTGGTCATCAGCATCAGCGCGTCGGCAGCGTCGCCGAAGGCATCGCGCAGCGTCTGCGGCAGGGTTCCATCACCCTCGATCAAGCCGCAATCCAGCCTCGACGCCACCTCATCAAGCCGGTCGCGTGACTGGTCGACCAGCACGACGTTATGCTGGCAATCCAGCAGTTCACTCACCAAAGCTTCGCCCAGAAGCGATGCGCCGACAACGACAATTCTCATGGTTCAACCCCTTTTCAACCAGGTTTGCGGCAGCAGCAGCACGATCAGCGCAACAAATTCGAGCCGCCCCAGCAACATCGTGACGATCAGCACGCCTTTCAGATGCGCCGCCAGATCGGGGCCGGTCAGCCCCTGGCTCAGCCCCACCGTGGACAGGGCCGAGATGACCTCAAACAGCGCCGGCAGCGGCGCTGCACCCGAGATCAGAAACACGATCCAAGCCAGCATCGCCGTTGCGATGTACAGCGACAACAGCGCCGCCACGGCAATCATCCGATCGGCCGTTACAAGGACCGATCTGTCGCGCAGATAGGTCACGGCACTGGCCGGCACGGTGACACGGACAAAGATCAAGCGCACGGCGCGACACAGCACCACAAAGCGCCCCACCTTCACACCGCCCCCGGTCGAACCAAGATCGCCCCCGATCACCATGGCGATCAGGATCAGCGGCAATAGCGCCACGTTCGTTGTCACCTCGCCGACCGAGAATCCGGCGGTGGTGAACCCGCTCAGAAAGTTCAGCGCACCCCGATAGAGTTCAGACGCATCCGCGCTGGTGGTTACAAGGTCCAGCGTGACGAAGACCGCGGTGCCAAACGCCATCAGAGCAAGGCCGGCGGTGACATGGGTCTTGGCCAGGGCCGCCGACAGCCCGTCACGCAACACCTGGACGTAAAATATCAGAGACAGCGCGGCAGCGATGCAGATGCCGATCACCACTCCCTGGGCCAAGGGACCATAGCTGGACAAGCTGTCGGCGCGGGGAGTGAAACCGCCGGTCGACACGGCAGCCAGCGCGATGGCCACCGCCTCCCACGGGTCGGCGATGACCAACAGACAGGCGACCACAGCGACACCGCTCAGCGCCGCATAGGACAAAAGCACATTCCGCGCCTGACTGCGCAGTGACGAGAGGTTGTCGCGCGCCGCCACGCTGCTGCCCGCCAGTGCCAGCGATGCACCGGGTGAGCCGGTAAAGATCGCCAAGCCGGCAAAGGCGATGGCAAAGCCGCCGCACCACTGCACCCAGCCGCGCAGCAAATGCGCCGCCACCGGCCAATCTTCGGTGCCTGTGGCAACGCTCAGCCCAGTCGAGGTGATGGCCGATACCGCCTCGAACACTGCATTCAGCGGCGTCATGCCCAGCACGACAAAGGGTGGCACGACAAGGGCCCCCGCCAACAGGAACAGCGATGCGAAAGCGGCCAGCGCCTCGATCTGGCGCAGATCGCGTGGAAAGCTGTAATCGCGCAGCGCCCAGATGATGGCGGACAACGCAATCACCTGCGGCAGCAGCGACAGGGCCATTGCCCCCTGCCCTGTCACTGCGGCCAAAACTGCAGGCGGCGTCACCACCGCCAACAACGCCGGCACCTGCTGGCCCAAGGCCGCCAGCACCGGGCGCGGGCGGGCGCGTAGAGCGGTTGCCTCGCTCATACCCGGCGCATTATCAAGAATAGAATTTGCACGTTGGTAAACGCCAACGGCCGTCGGAATGTTCCGGCTCCGCGCGACACCCCGGCCCGATACCGCGCAGCGTCTATCCTCGAGGGGCACGGCGGCGCGCGACTGAACGTCGACCCCGAAGGCGTTTCAGCCTACTGGCATGGGACGCGGCTGCGGGTATTTGAGTGGGTGATCAACCTCATCGTGGCGCGCAGAGCGGCGGCCACAGTTCTGCTGACCTTCGACGACGTGCAGAAGTCGTCAGCTGGCCTTCGAGGATCTCGAGATCGCCGTCGCCGAGACTGAGGAGCAAAAGCAGACCCAGGCTCCTGGCGATGACACGCCCAAGCGCAAGCGAGTGGCCAGACGCAATCGCGGCAACCTGCCCGCCGGTTTGCCGCGCATCGAGCGTGTGATCGAGCCTGACAGCCTGATGTGCCCATGCGGCTGCGGGCAGATGCACAGGATCGGCGAGGATCGCAACGAGCGGCTCGACATCGTCCCCGCGCAGTGCCGTGTGATCGTGACGGTCCGCCCCAAATACGCCTGCCGCACCTGCACCGACGGTGTCACACAAGCACCAACGCCCGCGTGGCTGATCGAGGGCGGGCTCCCAACCGAAGGCGCCATCGCGCACGTGCTGGTCAGCAAGTATGCGGACCATTGCCCTTTGTATCGCCAAAGCCAGCTTCTTGCCCGTTCTGGTATCGACATTCACCGCTCGACACTGGCCGACTGGGTCGGTGTGGCGGCTTTCCACCTTGGACCCGTCGTGGATCGGCTGGCCGAACATCTAAAGACATCCACGAAGCTGTTCATGGACGAGACCACGGCGCCGGTCCTCGATCCCGGCCGCGGTCGAACGAAAACCGGTTATCTTTGGGCCTTGGCGCGTGACGACAGGGCATGGGGCGGTGATGATCCGCCCGGGGTTGTCTATTTCTATGCCCCTGATCGCCGCGGCGAAAACGCCGAGAAGTTCCTCAAGGGGTTCAATCGCACGCTGCAACTTGATGGATACCAGGGCTACAACCGGCTGACGCGCCCGGATCGCAAGGGCGGCGATCCGATCGTTGTTGCGCATTGCTGGGCGCACGCGCGCCGCAAGCTCAAGGAGATCTTCGACCGCGATGGCTCGGAAATCGCCGCCGTTCGCCATTGTGCTTGAACCAATGGCGCATCAATGGCTCACCCTGCGCCGGATCGCCGAAATCTATGCCGTCGAGAAAGACATTCGCGGCACGTCCCCGGGCCAGCGCCTCTCGGCCCGCCAGGCACGATCCACCCCTCTGGTCGAAGCCTTCGGCACCTAGCTGCAAACGCAACGCCTGCGCATCTCGGCCAAATCGCGCCTCGGAGAGAAGCTCGCCTACATCCACCGACATTGGGATGGATTGCAGACCTTCCTGACGGACGGGCGCGTCGAGATCGACTCCAACAAGGTCGAGAACTTGGTCAGGCCGATTGCTCTAAACAGAAAAAACGCATTGTTCGCCGGTCATGACGAGGGTGGCAAAGCATGGGGCCGCATCGCATCCCTGATTGAGACCGCCAAGATCAACAACGTCGAACCGTTCGCCTATCTCAAGGCTACGCTCGAAGCCATTGCGGCCGGACATCCGCAACACCGCATCGACGAGTTGCTTCCCTGGAACTTCAAGGCGTCAAGCTGAAATCCCGGTGCCGTTCAGACGACGCTTACGATCATTTCCTGCGATCTCACCGACCGCGACTCGATGCTGGGTGCGATGGCGCAGATCCGGGAAGACCACGGCGACGCGATCGCGGCCGTTGTGCATCTGGCCGCGTATTTCGATTTCTCGGGCGAGGACAGTCCGCTGTATCAGTCGGTGAACATCGACGGCACGCGGCTCCTGCTGGAAAGCCTGCAGGATTTCAGGGTTGAACGGTTCATCTATTCCTCGACCATGCTGGTGCATCAGGCCGGGCGACCGGGTGAACGGATCAGTGAAACCTCGCCGATCGCCCCCGCCTGGGCATATCCCAACTCCAAGGCCGCGGCGGAACGGGTGATTGCCGAGACGCGTGGCGACATCCCCACGCTGATCCTCAGGCTGGCGGGCCTTTACGACGAAGACACGGCCGTGCCGACCCTTTCCCATCAGATCGCGCGTATCCATTCCGACAGCCTCAAGAGCCACCTTCATTCCGGAGACCCGGATGCCGGGCAATCGTTCCTCCATATGGACGACATGATGCGGCTGTTTCGCGCCGCCATCGATCGCCGTGCCGATCTGGGACCGCATGAGGTGGTCATTGCCGGGGAGGAAGAGGCGGTCAGCTACCGACGACTTCAGGACGCCATCGGCGAACATCTCCACGGTGCCGACGCCTGGCAGACGCTCACCCTGCCGAAACCGCTGGCCCGCCTCGGCGCCAGGGCCGAACTCATGTCCGAACCCGTGGTGCCCGATGATCTGGACCAGGGCGAGGAACCGTTCCTCAGGCCGTTCATGATCGATCAGTCGTCCGATCATTTCGCGCTCGACATCAGCCGCGCCCGGCACCTGCTGGATTGGGAGCCGCGCCATTTCATCCTCGACACCCTGCCCGAGATGATCGACCGGCTGAAATCCGATCCGGTTGGCTGGTATCGGCGCAACGGCGTTGTCACGCCGCGGGCGCTGGACGCACTGGCCGAGGTTTCGGATCGCCCGGAAGCGATGCGCGATCGCCATCTGGAGCGCATCGGGGCCGAACATGCCGCAAACCGCTGGGCCTATCTGCTGTGCGTCGCGTTCGGCAGTTGGCTTCTGGTGGCACCGCCGATCTTCGGCTACGGGTCCGGCTGGATGATCGGCCTGACCGTTGCCTGCGGCGTGGCGATCATGGTGCTCGGGACATTGGCGGCGGGATCCTATCGGATGGCGCGCTGGCTGCTGGGCGGCGTCGGCGTGGTGGTCATGGTGTCGCCGGTTCTGCTGTGGGCGGATACGATGGGCGCCTATCTCAACAATTTCCTGGTCGGGGCCCTTGTCACCGGCTTCGCCCTTGCCCTGAAGCCTGTTCCGGGCGTGTCCGAAGCCGCGGCGGAAACCGGGCCCGACCGGCCCCCGGGCTGGAGCTTCAACCCCGCCGCCTGGCTGCAACGCGCCCCGGTGATCCTGTTGGCCTTTGTCGGCCTCTATGTGTCGCTCTATCTTTGCGCCTATCAACTGGAACTGATCGACGGTGTCTGGGAGCCGTTTTTCGAAGGCAGCGCCGCCGACCCCCGGAACGGCACCGAGGAAATCATAACCTCGTCCGTGTCGCGGTCATGGCCGGTGCCCGATGCGGGGCTCGGCGCGATCACCTATATGCTCGAGATCATCGTCGGCCTGATCGGATCGACACGGCGCTGGCGCACCATGCCCTGGCTGGTGCTGCTGTTCGGCATCATGATCGTGCCGCTTGGCGCGGTCTCGATCACCTTCATCATCATCCAGCCGCTTGTCATCGGCACCTGGTCCACGCTGGCGCTCATCGCGGCGGCGGCGATGCTGGTCCAGATCCCCTATTCGCTGGATGAGCTGGTGGCGACCCTCGAATACCTCTGGCGCCGTCGGAAAAAAGGCGACCCGGTCCTTTGGGTGTTTTTCCGGGGCGGCACGGATGACGGCGAACCCGAGCCGTCACCAGATGAATTCGCGCGCCCGATCCGCACCGTCCTTTCCGACATGTGGCAGGGCGGGATCAGCGTGCCCTGGTCCCTGGCGGTTTGCGTGCTGATCGGCATCTGGCTGATGTTCACCCGGCTGGCGCTGGGCACCGAAGGCTCCCTTGCCAATGCCGATCATCTTGTCGGCGCGATGGCGGTGACGGTGGCGGTGATTGCCATGGCTGAAATCGGTCGTGCGGTGCGCCTTCTGAATGTGCCGCTGGGACTGGGCGCCTGCCTTGTGCCCTTCATCCTTGGTGGCACGCTGGCGCAGATCGCGCTGGGACTGCTGGCCGGTCTGGGTCTGATCGTCTGCAGTATTCCGCGCGGAGACCCGATACGAAAAAGCTATGGCGCGTCGGAGCGGATGGTTTTCTGACTTCGCCGCAACAGTTTGCGCGAAATATTCAGAGGCCAGGAAAGGCAGATGGCGAGGCGCTTGGCGCGCAAATGGGCCCGGACATTTTCGACGGGATTGAGTTCCGGGGCCCAGGGCGGAAGCAGCAGGAGGGTGATGTTTTCCGGGATGCACAGGGCCTTGGAGCCCTTGTGGATTGTACCGGCCCGGCAAGGGGCCGGTTGGGAAGCAGCGGGCGGGTCGCTGTCGGTCTTGTGCCCTTGAAAGACCAACGCCGCGCGGCGTCGGGTGTTCCGTCGCCTTCCGGTCACGCGGGTCATTGAGGCGCGCGCGCCGGTGCTGCCGCTCAGTGGGCGGCGGACCGCTCGCCGGTCGCCACCGGCCGGTTCAACCCGCGTGGTGGCAGGAAGAACGGCGTGGCGCAGGTTTCGGCGTTTCGTGGCTCGACGCTCGCGGGGTCGCGCACCAGCACGCCAAGCCCGGGCGCGGCATAGGCCACGGGCACCCGGGCCAAAGCGATGTTGCGGCCGATGCGCGGGGAATGGATGGCGGACGTCACAAAACCGATCCCGGCTTCGGTCCTCGGGTCCAGCACCGGCCAGAAATCGGCATTGGCCCAAGTGATCTGGCGGCCGCCGAAGGTCAGCCCGACCAGCTTGTGACTGACGCCCTCGCGGGCGATCCGTTCCAGCGCCCGCTTGCCGATGAAGTCGGGCTTGTCCAGATCCACCTGCCAGTCGAGCCCGACCTCGAAGGGCGTCGTCTCGAGATCCATGTCCTGACCATAGGACAGGATGCCGGATTCGATCCTGCTGATCTGGTTGGGCGCGATGACCCGCAGCCCATAGGGCTTGCCCGCGTCCATCAGGTTGTCCCAAAGGGTGTCGGCATCTCTTGTGGCGTTGCGCAGGTAGATCTCGAACCCTTCCTCACCGGAAAAGCCGGTCTTGGAAATGACCACGTCACAGCCGAACAGGGTGGTCTGTTTCAGGTTGAAGAATTTCAGCGCATGGACATCACGGACACCCGCATCGGCCAGCAGTGCGGCGCTGTCCGGCCCCTGGATCTGCACCGGTGCCACGTCAAGCTCGCGCACCGTCGCGTCGAAGCGGCCATCCGCGTTGACGCCCTGCGCCCACAACGCGACATCGGAATCCGAGATCGACAGCCAGTACTCGTCCTCGGCGATGCGCAGCAGAATGGGGTCGTTGACGATGCCGCCATCCTGGTTGCACAGGATGACATAGCGCGCCTTGCCCGGTGCCAGTTCCCTTTCGCCCGTCATCGCGCGGGTGACAAGCAGGTCGATGAAGGCGGTGGCGTCCGGCCCCTTGATCCTGATCTGGCGCTGGACCGCGACGTTCCACAAGGTCACATGCCGGGACAGGTGCTCATACTCGCCCAGAACCCCGCCTTCATCGGGCGAGAAATAGAGGCGCGGGTGATACATCCGGTTATAGACGGTCGCCGTCCGCACGCCGTGTTCGACTGACTTGTGCCAGAACGGAGACTTGCGCACGCGGGTGTCGATCATGGCATCGACGCGCGGCGCGCCGCTCTGGCGCAGGTTGACCGGCACCGCGCGACCTGCGTTCGCGTCCTGATCCGGGTTCGCTGTGGTTTGGGGAATGACAGTCATTGGCGGTACCTCCGTTTCCGGTGACTTCGCCGCTTTGATATGGGGTTCCGGGTGCAATTGTTGAAGACCTCGCGGCGATGCGGAAGCGACGATCCAGGACCGGGCCGCAGGCGCTGCGTTCCCGAAGAGGGCTTTCGTGGAACTTCGGCCCGGCCGCCACGTTGACTTGGGAACGACCACCCGGAACCGGATCAAGGACTGGAGATTTCCAATGATCGAGATCGGAGTGTTGCCCGCGCAGAAGGTCGCCACGATCCGCGTCAGCGGCAAGCTGACCGCCGAGGATTATGAACAGGCCATGCCCGAGCTTGAGCAGGCCATCTCGGCCGCCAACGGTGCGCTGAATGCCGTGATCGTGCTGGACGATCTGCGCGGCTGGGATCTGCAAGCGCTGTGGAAGGACCTCAGGTTCGACATCCGTCACCACGACGATTTCCGGCGGATTGCCGTCGTGGGGCAGACGGATGCCGAAAGGATCGGGGCGAAGGCGTCGGGGCTTCTGACCGGTGCCAAGGTCGAATTCTTCCTGCTGGACGAGATCGACGAAGCTCATGCTTGGGCCACCGCCGACTGATCCCGCCGCCGCGCGCACCGGCGATCCGCATCCGAAGGAGAAGCGCCATGCCCACCCACCTTATCCACCCGGACCCCGCATTCGACACCGTCCAGGTGCTTGCCGCCGACGGCACACTGATCGACGAGGACGAGAACGGCATCGAAACCGCGATGCTTGAGGAGATGCACGCGGCGATGCTGCGCGCGCGCCGTTTCGACGAAAGGCGGCTGAGACTTCAGCGCCAGGGCGATCTGGGCACCTTCGCCCCGGTCAACGGGCAGGAGGCCGCGCAGATCGGCGCGGTGTCCTGTCTGCAGGACGACGACTGGTTCGTGCCCGCATTCCGCGAAAGCGCCGCACTGCTGTGGCGCGGGGCCGGGATGGCAGATCTGTTCGTCGTCACCGCCGGCTGGAACGAAGGTATCGCGATGCAGGAGCGCGGTCGCACCCTGCCGGACACGGTGCCAGTGTCCTCGCAGCTTCCGATTGCCGTGGGCATCGCCATTGCGGGGCGCAAACGCGGCGAAGACAGCGTCGTGATGGCCGTCTTCGGGGACGGCGCCACATCCGAAGGCGATTTCCACGAGGCGATGAATTTCGCCGCCGTGCTGGGCGCGCCGGTGGTGTTCCTATGCCAGAACAATGGCTGGGCAATCTCGACCCCGCTGGACAGGCAGACCGCGTCGGCAACGCTAGCACAGAAGGCGCATGCCTATGGCATGCCCGCCGCGCGGGTCGATGGCAACGACGCGCTGGCGGTGCGGCAGGTGACCGGCGAGGCGGTGCGCCGCGCCCGCGAAGACGGCCGCCCCGCGATGATCGAGGCGATCACCTATCGCATGGAAGTCCACACCACCGCCGACGACCCGACCCGTTACCGCGACGAGGGCGAGGTCGAGGAGTGGCGCGAACGCGACCCGATCGAGCGGGCGCGCAGGCATCTGCAATCGCGCTCACAACTGGACGAGGGGATGCTGGAGGCGCTGGAAGCCCAGATTGAGGCCGAGATCGAAGGCGCATGGGACACCGCGAAGGCGCGGATCGCGGACTTGGAAAAAACACCCGGCACCGCGATGTTCGACCACATGTTCGACACTCCGACAGACCCCCTGCGCCGCCAGCGCCAGGCATTCGCCGAATGGGAGGAGCAGTCCGATGGCTGAACCCGACAATGCCCGGACGATGGTTGAGGCGATCAACCGCGCCCTGCACGAGGCGATGGAAGCCGAGGACGATGTCTTGGTCATCGGCCAGGACGTGGGTGTCGATGGCGGCGTGTTCCGGGTGACCGACGGGCTGATGGACGCGTTCGGCCGGAAACGCGTGATCGACAGCCCGCTGGCCGAATCGGCGATTGCCGGGGTGTCCATCGGGATGGCGATGAACGGGATGCGGCCGGTAGCCGAGATGCAGTTCTCGGGCTTCAGCCATTACGCGCTGGCGCAGATCGAGAACCACGCCGCGCGCATGCGCTGGCGCACCCGTGGCGCGCATTCGGTGCCTCTGGTCATCCGCATGCCTTTCGGGGCCGGGGTGCGGGCGCTGGAGCATCATTCCGAAAGCCCCGAGGCGATCTATGGCCATATTCCTGGGATCAAGACGGTGATCCCGGCCACGCCACGGCGCGCGCATGCGCTGTTGCATGCCGCGATCCGCGACCCCGACCCGGTGATCTTTCTGGAACCCAAGGCGGTTTACCGGCAGATGCGCGAGTCGGTCCCCGAGGACGCCGAGGCGGCCCGGATCGGCGAGGCCCGCGTGGTGCGCAAGGGCGACACGCTGACGCTGGTGTCCTATGGCGCGATGCTGCACCGGGCGCTGGCGGCAGCCGAGACGCTGGCCGCTGACGGGATCGACCCCGAGGTCATCGATGTTGAAACCATCGCGCCGCTGGACGCCGACCGGATCGCCGCATCCGTCGCGCGCACCGGGCGGCTGCTGATCGTGAACGAGGCATCGCCAAGCTTCGGTGCCGCCGCCGAAATCGCCATGCGGGTGATCGAGAAGGAATTCTATGCGCTGCGCGTGCCGGTCCGGAGGGTCTGCGGCTGGGACGTGCATGTGCCGTTCTTCGCCCGCGAACAGAGTTACCTGCCGTCGCAGGCGCGGATCGAACAGGCAGCGCGCGAGATGATGGCCTAGGGCGAACGGAGGGCGAAATGCAAAAGGAATTCAAGCTTCAGGACCCGGGCGAAGGCATCCGCGAGGTCGATATCCTTGAGGTTCTGGTGTCCGAAGGGGACAAGGTGGAAAAAGGCCAAGACGTGCTGGTTGTGGAATCCGACAAGGCGGCGATCGAATTGCCATCGCCCTATTCCGGCACTGTCAGGACTCTGTCCGTCCAGCAGGGCGACACCGCGACGGTGGGCGACGTGCTGCTGGTCGTGGAGGACGGTGCCGAGGCGTCGGAGCGGTCGGAGGCTGAGGAAGACAACGCCGAGGAACAGGACGGAGACGCAGCAGTCCCGGATGAATCCGCTGACCGGGAGCGGGAGGAAGCGGATGACCGGCCCGGCGACGCCGAAGGTGGTGAAGACCCTGAAAAGACCGACCGCGACAGCGGAACCGAAAGCGCCGACGAGGATGAAGGCGCAGGCGACGAAGGCGAAGGCAAGGACGGTGCGCGCGATCAGACGGGCGAACGCACTCCTGTGCGCGCCTCGCCCGCCGCGCGCAAGCTGGCGCGCGAACGCGGCTTGGATCTGGCCGATGTGAAGGCCAGCGGCCAGAACGACCAAGTGACGGTGGAGGATATCGACGCCGCCGCGCCCCAGCCCCGGCAAGACGGTGACAAATCCGCGCGTCTGCAAGACGACGACGACAAATCCACGCAAGACGATTTCGGCCCGGTGGAGCGCCAGCGGACAAGCGCGATCCGCGCCGCGACGGCGCGGGCGATGGCCCGCTCGTGGCGCGAGATCCCGCATGTGATGCACGAGGATGCCGCTGATATCACTGAACTGGAACGCTGGCGCAGGCGGCGGGGCGACGATGCGCCGCCCCTGACGCCGATCCTGGCCAGGGTGGCGGCGACGGTGCTGCGGGATCACCCGCGCTTCAACGCCGCTTTCGACGCCGAAAGCGACGAGATCGTGCTGCGCCGCTACTGCAACATCGCCTTCGCGGTCGCCACCGACCGGGGGTTGGTCACGCCGGTGGTGCTGGACGCGAACGGCAAGCAGGTGCGCGCGCTGGCCGACGAGATGGCCACGCTGGCCGACAAGGCCCGCAGCCAGAAACTGAGCAAGCGGGATATCTCCGGCGGCACCTTCACCATCACCAATATCGGCGGTCTGGGCGGGCGCGGCCTGTCGCCGCTGATCAACGCGCCGCAGACCGCGATCCTCGGGGCCGCCCGCGCGCGGACCGAGCCGGTGGCGGTCGGCGATATCGACGAAGGCGGCGCGACCGAAACGCGCATGATCCTGCCGCTGGTGGTCGCGTTCGATCACCGGGTGATCGACGGCGCGGACGCAGCGCGCTTCACCAATGACCTGATCGCGCTGCTGAACGATCCGGTGTCTCTGGCGCTGGATACCTGAAACGAAAGGAGGAACATCATGTCCAATGACAGCACAATCAAGAAGGTAGAATCCGACCACTCGCCGATGGGCGACATGGGCCAGAAATTCCTTGTCGCCGGCAAGAAGGTGTCGATGCGCTTGTGGGAGAAGATTCCGAAGGGAGAGGCCGAGAACCCCTATTCGCACGACTATGAAACCGTTGGCTATGTGATTTCCGGCAAGGCCCGGCTGGAGATCGAAGGGCAGCAGATCCTGCTGAATCCCGGCGACAGCTGGCTGGTGCCGCCCGGTGCCAGGCACCTGTATCACGTCAACGAGAAATTCACCGCAGTCGAGGCCAGCTCGCCACCGGCCGAGTTCCATGGCGAGTGACCGGTCAAGCAGGAAAGGAAAGGAAAGGAAAGGAAAGATGAAGACCATAGACCGCAATGCATTGAAGCAGAAGATCGACGACGGCGAACCGATGACCCTGATCGAGGTTCTGCCGGAATCCGGTTTCAACGAATTCCATCTGCCCGGGGCGATCAACATTCCCGTCGGGTCGGACCGCTTCGAGGAGCGAGTACAGGCCGTGGCCGACAGGGACGAGCAGGTTGTCGTCTATTGCAAGGACAGCGATTGCGACGCCTCGCCCAAGGCCGCGCAGCGGATGGAGGATCTGGGGTTCACCAACGTGATCGACTATGCCGCCGGCAAGGAAGACTGGCGCGCCGCCGATCTGCCCACGCAATAGCCGGGGCCGCCCCGGCGCGAAGCGAGGTGCACCGATGCAGGATCTTGCACTGGAACCTGTCGCCTGGCTGGTCGGCGCCTTGCTGATCGTCGGCTGCTGGCCGCTGGCGCAGGGCATGAAACATCCCGACCAATCGCCGCTGGCGGCGTTCCTGCTGTTCGCCAGCCTGCTGGCGCTGGCCGGGGCCGCGGTTTTCCGGGGGCTGGTCTGGCTGGTGGCGCTGGCGGGCTTCGATGCCGGTCCGGTGACCGGGACGGCGATCATGCTTGCCGCACTGCTGGCCGGCACCTTGGCCGGACGCTGGATCGTGCGCCGCCCGCCCCGGCGGCGGATGCCGCGCTGAGACGACCGCAGGACGACACAGGACATGGCCATGAACACCGCGACGATCGATCCCGACCTGCTGCTGGCGGATCTGAAGCGCCGCGCGCCGCAGGAAAAGCATTTCCTGCGCGGCGTGAGCGACCTGCTGACCTGTGTCACCGATCTGGTGAATGCCCGGCCCGAATACCGCGAGGCGGCGATCCTGCAGCGCATCACCGAACCCGACCGCAGCATCGGTCTGCGCGTGGTCTGGGCCGATGACGACAACCGCGTGCGGGTGAACCGGGGCTGGCGGGTGCAGTTCTCGAACGCCATCGGGCCCTACAAGGGCGGGTTGCGGTTCCACCCGAATGTCGATCTGGACCTGTTCAAGCTGCTGGGATTCGAACAGACCTTCAAGAACGCCCTGACCGGGTTGCCCATGGGCGGGGCCAAGGGCGGCGCGGATTTCGATCCGCATGGCCGCTCCGAGGCCGAGATCATGCGCTTCTGTCAGGCCTTCATCACCGAACTGCACGGCCATATCGGCCCGCGCCGCGACATTCCCGCCGGGGATATCGGCGTCAGCGACCGCGAGATCGGCTTCATGTTCGGCCAGTACAAGCGCCTGACCGGGCTGTTCAGCGGGTCGATGACCGGCAAGGGGCTGGAATTCGGCGGCAGCCGGTTGCGCCGCGAGGCGACCGGTTATGGCGTGATCTATTTCCTTCAGGAGATGCTGGAATATTGCGGCCAGTCGCTGGAAGGGCGGCGGGCGGCGATCTCGGGCGCGGGCAACGTGGCGACCCATGCGGCGGAGAAATTCGTCGAACTGGGCGGCGTGGCGGTCACCCTGTCGGATTCCAAGGGGTTTCTGCATGTGAAGGACGGGTTTCGCCCCGAACAGATCGCGCGCGTCCGGTCGGCGCGGCGCGACCCGGATGTCCGGCTGCGGGATCTGACCGATGAATTCGACGGCGTCTGGCATGAAGGCTGCAAGCCCTGGGCGGTGGCCTGCGACATCGCCCTGCCCTGTGCCACCCAGAACGAGATCGGGTGCGAGGACGCGAAGGCGCTGGCCGGGAACGGCTGCCGGGCGCTGGTGGAGGGCGCAAACATGCCGCTGACCCCCGGCGCGGTGGCCGTGATCCGCGACGCCGGGCTGCTGTACGCGCCCGGCAAGGCCGCCAATCTTGGCGGCGTGGCGATGTCGGGGATGGAGTTGAGCCAGAACGCCGCGCGGCTGGAGCGCAGCCAGAAGGACCTTTCGGAAACCCTGCACCGGATCATCCGCGACGCGCATGAGTCCTGCCTCGTTCATGGCGAGCGCGACAGCGGCATCGATTACGTGCGCGGTGCGAATGTCGCGGGTTTCGTCAAGGTGGCCGATGCCATGACCGCCTTCGGCGTGGTATAACCCCGGCGGTCACAGCACCAGCGACTTCAGCGGCATCCACAGCCCCATCGCCGCCATCATCAGGCTTTCGGTCAGCGAGACGAAGCCCAGCGGCACCCGCGATCCGCCGCCGACGCAGGCGCACCGCAATTCCCGCCGGTCGATGAAGACCGCCTTGACGATGCTGACCGCGCCCACGGTCCCGATCACGAAGGCGACCGGCGCCGCGACCCATATCAGCGCTCCGGCGGTCATCAGGATGCCCGCGCCCGCCTCGGCGAAGGGATAAATGCGACCGTAGGGCACCCAGCGGCGCGCCAGCAGGTCGTAATTGAGGAACATCGTCAAGAAACTTTCGACATCCTGCAATTTCTGGATCGCGAGAATGCTCATCGACAGGGCGATGAACCATTCGGCGGCACGCAGCGTCAGAACCGTGCCATATTGGTGCCACGACAGCCCAAGCGCCAGCAACAGCGCCACCGAGAAGATCGCGATAACCGGCTGGTAATTGGTGTCGCTGCGCGCGTCCGGGGGGGCGTCCAGCCCGAAATGCACGCGCAGGTCGTCATAACCCCCGATCCGTTCCCCGTCGATGAAGGTCTGGGGCGTCGTCTCGACCCCGTGCTCCTCCATGAAGGCGTCGGTCTCGGCGCGGGTCTTCAGGGGGTGATCCTCGACCTCAAAACCCTGCCGCTTCAGCAGGTCCTTCGATTTCAGCCCGTAAGGACAAAGATGATCGGGCATCACCATCCGGTAGAGCGCTGCGTGGTTCGCGGTGTTTTGTTGTGACATGGCGGTTCAGATCGGCCAGAAGCCGACATTGCCATGGCGTTCGATCGCCTCCTGCGCGTCGCTGCGCTTGAGGTGGTCCAGATCCTTGAAGCGCGGCGCGTCCTTCACGGTCTGGCCATCGACATCGAGATGGATCTTCTGGTCCGCCCAATCGACCCGCGATATCCATCTTGTCGTGGCAACCACCCGCCGGCCCGGCAGCCAGTTGCCGGTGTCGATGACGAAATACCGCACGTGCCATCCATCTGGGTCGATCAGGAAGTCGAGCACCGACCCCATGTCGCCATCGGTGGCCCCCGCCGCGTACCCCTTGACTTCGGCCATGCTGCGCAGATGCGGATCGCCCTGCCGGAACGTCGAGGGTTCCAGCGGGGCGGGGTGTTCCATGCCAAGCTGATCCATGGCCAGGTTCGGAGAATAGGGATACCCGGTCCCTACCAGGAACGAGGGCCAGGCCGGCACATCCGCCGCCACCCCGGGACGGGCTTGCTTGCTGACCGGCTCCTCGGCCTCGGCCGGAGCGGCGTCGGCCACTTCCTCCTTGCTCAGCGCCACCGGCAGTTCCTGGGTCCCGGTGTCGGGATGGCCCATCAATTCGTTGCTGATCAGCCCCTGCCGACCGGTCAGCAGAAACCCCGACTTCACCACCAGATACCGGATCTGCCAGTTGGAATCGTCGAAATAGATATCATCGACCCGGCCTTTCTGCCCATCGGCGGCCCGGATCGCATAGCCTGAAAGATCGTTGTAGGAATGTAGCATTTGCGCCTCCCTCAAGATTTGCCTGTGTATCTCAACGCTTTGGCGGGATCATGCGTTCCCCTTGCGCAAAGGCCGAAGACGAAAAGCCGGAGACGGGCCGCAGCGTGCTGCCACGCGTTGGGTCGCTTTACAAGCGGCAACGGCTGTACGCGCAGAAAGAAGGATTCATGTGCCGTCGCGCATTGCCTGGCCCGCGCCAGGAATACGCAGCGAAACGTGAAGTCCTGCTGGATCAGGGATCTTGAACTGGTCGTCGGCGATCCCGATCAGAACAAGGCGACGATGAAAGTGACATTCCTGATGGACGACTGACAAGGCGCAGCGTAGCTGCAGAAGGCACGATGGCGCGCGCCCGGTTGTCCGGGTGAGGTGGTTTTCTTGCGCGACGGTGTCCCTTCGGCATCTGGTGTCGGACCGACATGTCCTGATCTGTGATCCCGACCGCGAGCGATGCGCGGTGTCGCGCGGCGCGCTGCGGAGGCTGTCCGACCGCTCCAGCCGCCAGACGCTGACACAGGGGGTTCCGCGCCCGCTACACCGCGCTGTCGAACACGCTGATCGGTCTCGCGCTGGCGGGCCGCTCGGCCCGTCGCCGGTCCCACTCGGCTTAGCCGCCATCGCGGCCCTTGGCGCATTTCTGGCGCGAGGCCTAGATGTCACATCCCGGATGATTATGCGGCCGTTTCCTGAAGAGGTCGGGGCGCTCGCGATGCCAGTCCTTGAGAGCCTCGATCGGCGTTCTGCCCTTGAGGACAGCCTGCGGAAGCTGTGTGTTGTAGAGGCGGGCGTAGCGCAGGAGGGTCTGCTCCAGCTCTTCGCCTGACCGGAAGTGGTGGCTCTGCAGCACGTCCTCGATCCGGCCGTTGAACCGCTCGACCATGCCGTTCGTCTGCGGCCGCATCGGCGGGGCGAGGCGATGCTCGATACCGAGATCGGCACAGAGCC
The DNA here is from genome assembly GCA_964615955.1 of uncultured Roseicyclus sp. GTDB lineage: Bacteria > Pseudomonadota > Alphaproteobacteria > Rhodobacterales > Rhodobacteraceae > Gymnodinialimonas. The sequence goes on along the minus strand of CAZTUG010000029.1, from coordinate 2,286 downwards.
GGTCGAAGGCATGGGTTCCGGTGGCCGCACGCCTGCGCAGGCCGAACAGCCGGTCGGTGAACTCCTTGCCGTTGTCGATCAATACCTTGGTGGTTTTCATCGACGCCGCGCGCTCCAGGTCACGCAGGAAGCGACGGGCGTTGGCGGCGGTCTTCGCCGGGTAGACGCGCACGAAGACCCAGCGGGTGGCGCGGTCGATGGCCACGAAGAGATACCGCCGCCGCCCCTCGTCGGCCATCTGCGGCAGGTATTTCACGTCGATGTGGAGGTAGCCCGGGACGTAGGCCTTGAAGGTCTTGTGCGGAGCCTTCGGCTTCAGCTCCTTCAGGTTGCCGACCCCATGCCGGCGAAGGCATCGGTCCAGCCCCGAGCGCGAGACGTTCGGATTGAGGAACTCGCGCACCACCGCCAGCAGGTCGTCGAGCGGCAGCAGAAGGAGTCGGCGCAGCTCCACCGCGATGACCTCCTGCGCCGGCGTCAGCGTGGTCTGCAGCCCGTGCGGCGTATGGCTCCGGTCCAGAACGCTGTCACGCTTGCGCCATTTCCAGACCGTCTGCTCCGAGATGCCGTAGCGCTCGCCGACAATCCAGGCCGCCTCCGTGCTCGCCTGGATCTCCGCCCGGATCTTGGGTGTCGTCGTCGCCTGCTTGTGAAGAGAGATCAGCATGTCCGCCCCCGTCCCGAACCTCGCGCAGGATCGACCTTGCCATGAACAGGGCCGTCCGGCGAGGGTCTATGTGATCATCCGGGACTGAACACCTAGACGAGGAGCAGGAGGACTGAGCGTTCAGATCTCCTGTCGCACCTGAGCGTAGGTCAGCGCTGCGAAGATGCCTGTTCCGCCCAGCACATTGCCGACGAAGGCTGGAAAGATGCCGCCGAAGACTGCAGCCGCGAGCCCGAGCTCACCTCTCAGCACAAGCACGAACAGCTCGGTCGAGCCAGCCACCACGTGCGACATGCCGCCGAGCCCGATGATGTAAGTGATGGTAACAATCATCAGCACCTCGCCCGCACTGTCCATGCGCGGCAGGATCCAGACCAGCGCGGCGATGAGAAAGCCGGCCGGAATGCCCCAGGCGAAATGCTCGAACGGGGTCGCCTCGGCGTAGTGGCGCGAAATGGACAGGATACCCTCGAACCGCACATCCGGTACGATATACCCGTGCACCAGCACTACCGCCGCCGCAAGACAACCCGTCATGTTGGCCGCGAATACGATGCCCCACAGCCGCGCCGTCTGCACGAAGTTCGACCGTGTTGGCGATAGGAACAACGGCAGGATCGGCATGATCGTGTTCTCGGTAAACAACTGCATCCGCCCGAGGATCACGATCAGGAAGCCCAAAGTGTAACCGAAGTTCGAGATACCCGCCGCCCAGTCCGCATGAGGCAGGATCGAAACCAGAAACCCCTTTGCCAGCACCGAGGTGCTGATCGCCAGCCCTGCCGCGACACCCGACCACCAGAGCGCGCTCAGCGGGCGCGAAAGCTCATGTTTGCCTTCGCGCCGGATCGCCTCAAAGATGACCGAAGTATGAACATTCGAATATTCATCGACCTGCTCTTCTTCGTCGCGGTCGAGATTGGCTTCTTCTTCGGACATGGTTCTCCTTTCAAAATACCCCGGACTTGACATGCTGGGCGCAGCTACCGTGTGGCCAATGATCGGGCCAGGCCGTTGCGCTCACGCCCGTCTCGTATTCCGTCTCGATCCTTCTTCAGCGGCTCCCCGCAACGCGTGCAGTGGATCGCGTCCAGCTCGTGCCGATTGAGACCGTATTCCGGACATCTATACTTGATCTTGGACGGCTGGAAGATGGCGCGTGCAAACCGCACGAAGAGCGCCACGCATCGTCCTGTCCCTTCCGCTGCCCGGCCTGACTGAACGGCTGGCACGGCGGCGAGCCGGTCCAGACGGACAGGTCCCCGGCCACGCCCGCGAGGCGCAGCGCGTAGGGCCAGCCGCCGATCCCGGCGAAGAAATGGCATTGCTTGAAGCCGCGCAGGTCCTGCGGCGCGACGTCGAGGATGGAGCGTTCGTCCACCTCGCCTTCTGGCAGAAGCCCGGCCGCGATCAGTTCCCGCAGCCAGGCACAGGCCGCGGGATCGGCATCGTTGTAGTAGACGGCCATCAGGCAGCGGCATCGGCCTGGTCGCCCAGCCGCTCGGTTCTGATTTGCGCGAAGGTCCGGCCGTCGCCGTCGAGGATCGCCTCGCGACCGGTGTCGGCCTGCCAGCGTTCGACGGCGACGTCGATGTAGGCCGGGCTGATCTCCATCGCGA
>CAZTUG010000028.1:0-38401 GCA_964615955.1 uncultured Roseicyclus sp. | reverse complement strand
CGGCGCCGTAGAAATCGAGCTTGCGGATCTTCTCGAGCCAGCCCTGAAGCTTCTTGAGATCGACGTCGTTCTCTTCGAGTTCGGCATAGGTGAAGTGATTGGCCGTCACCTCCTTGGCCACCTCGCGCTCGAAATCGTCGCACTTGTCGATGAATTCGGCATAGGCGTCGTCGCGCTCGGCCTTGAAGCGGGTCAGGACCTTTGCCTTCTGGGCGGGATCGAGCGCGACGGTCTCGAGGATCACTGCTTCGCCCTTCGCCTCGGCGATGTCGTTCTCCAGCATCTTCAGGCGGCGGACGTGGTCGTCGGTCTTGGGCAGCAGGCAGACGCCGTTCTGCAGATAGACCGCGCCCATGCCCTTGAGCTTGCGCCAGAGAGACACCCGCTTGGCGGCGGGTTCGGGCGGAACCTTGTAGGTCAGCAGGAGCCAGGTCATGTGTTCCATAGCTCTCTGATAATGTTACGACCGTTACATATCAATAAGCATTTCCGTTGCCGACCAGAGGGTCCGACCGGAAGGCTGGCCGATTGTCTCCGCCTTTCAGCGGACGGCGGCGCTGGTCCTGCGGCAGCGGCCGCGTCGTGATCCGAGGCCTTTCGACCTGTCTCCCGATCCTCACCCGGCGGCGTCGTTCTTTTCTCACGGCGCTGCGCGTCTCGCGTTCGTTTCTCGCGCGCGAGCGATCACCGAGAGCAACTGGTCGACAAAGGCACGCGCGTTCGTAAGTGCCGTTCGGCTTTCGGTATAGAGTGCATGAACGCTGACCTCCGGGATGGACCAGCCGGGGCAGGCGAGGGCGAGCCTTGCGTCGGCAATGGCTTCCCCCACAGTGAACTCGGGCAAGAGTGCATAACAGGAACCTTCAGCCAGCATGGAGCGGATCAGGGCGGCGTTATTGACCACCAGCTGAGCCGTCGGCTCGGTGGAACATGCCTCCCCATCTGGACTGCGCAGGCTGAGACGCGGTGGCGTGGCCGGGGATCGTAGCCAGGTCAACGCCACCAGATCTTTGGGGTTGGACAGATTTTCCGCCAGCCAAGGCGCGCAGCAGACGACCCCGCGCGTGGTGAACAGCTTGCGCGCAAGGCGCGGGTCATTGCCGGGGTCACCGATGCGCAAGGCCAGATCGACCTGGGCCGCGACAGGGTCGATGGCGCGGTCGTCCATGTCGATCTCCAGCGCAATGCCGGGATGATTCGCAGCAAAGCTACTGACCACACGGGCAAAGGCCGGGCTGGCCAGCACCGTGGGGGCCGAAATACGCAGGCACCCCGTCAACCCGCGTTTGGCATCGCGCACGATGTCCAGCCCCTGCGCGAAGGCATCGCCCAAGCCGCGCGCATGGGGCAAAAGGGCCTCACCCTCGGCGGTCAGGGCAATGCGGCGGGTCGAGCGGTAGAGGAGTTGCCGACCCAGCCGCGCCTCGAGGTCCGAGACCATCTGGCTGACATAGGGCGGTGACAGTCCCAGGCGGTCGGCAGCGGCGCGGAAACTGCCGGTTTCCACCACCGTCGCAAAGGCCAGCATCGGGCGCATCAGGTCAAGATCATTCATAGCATATTGCTAATAGTCTCATCTGCATGTCGTAAATAGTGAACTGTCATCCGTTCCGGCATTCTGTCTTCACCAGCAGACAGAGGAGCTGACCATGCTGAAAACCTTGACCCTTTCCGCCGCCCTTGCCCTGCCCGCAGGCGCAGCCCTGGCACAGGAGGCCACATTGACCGGACCTGTCTATGAGATCGCCATCCAGGAAGTTCGCAACGGCGATGTCGCCGATTGGAGCGCCGCGCGCGCGCCGCTGCTGGAGGGGCTGGCGCAAACCCCGGGCGTCGAGGAAGACTGGACGCTGCGCGCCTTCTTCACCTTCCCCGAGCCCGGGCCGCTGCCAGTCTATGTCGGCCTGACCCGCTGGTCCTCGATCGACCATTTCAACGCCGCCTCGGCGCAGATGATGACGATACCGGTGGCGCAGAGCTTCTTCGAGAAGGTGAACATGCAGGCCTTCGTGCAGGCAGCGCCCGCCGATGGCCAGCCCTTCATCCTCGAGGATTACATCAACCGCCCCGGGCAGGTGCTGGAGGTTGCCGTGCGCACGCCCAAGCCGGGTGAGGAGGACAATTTCGACGCCGCCCGCGCCGGCTTCTTCGGCCGCGTCGCGGAGCAGCCGGGCTACATCTTCGACCGCGAGTTTCTAACCGCCGACGGCCAGCGCGTCGTGATGATCGGCTGGGAGAGCCAGGAGCAGTTCATGACCGCCCTCGGCGCGCTGTCGCAGATGCCGGAAATGGGCGCGTTCTTTGGCATCATCGACGCGCAAGCCTACCAGGCCGCCGTGGTCGAGTGATGCAACCGCTTGTGTAAGGATGATCCGCGTATCGCCGGGCGTCTTCGCGCGCCCGGCCTGCCCCGATGACGCAAGGATATATCATGACCCTGACACCGACAGGTGCGGCGCTGGCGCTGGTCCTTGCCACCTCGGCGCTGGCCGCCCCACACGATCATGAATGGCTGCGCATCCCCCCCCGAGGAACTGCCCCAACCGCAGGCCGATATCGCCACGCCGGGCCAGTTCACCGGCCAGTGCTGTCCCACGGACGTGATGCCTCTTAGCCCCGATGTAACGGCCTTGGCCGGCGGCACCACGCCGGCGCAGATCATGGACCTGACGGGCTGTGTCGTGCGGCAGGTAATGGCAACCGGGGCCGTCTGATCTGCGCGCCTGTTCGAAGAAACGGGCCACCCGACCAGCGCCGCCCGCGCCACGCCGCCCGCGCCACGCCGCCCTGCCGCATCACGCAGGTTGAACTGGATGCTGGCCTTGCCGCGAGGGGCCGCCAGGCCGAAAACGAGAGCATTCCATGGATCGACCGAAGGGCTGACCGGCTGCACCTAGGTCATTTGCGCCCCGAAGCGCGCCAGCGTTGCCCCGATGGTCGGCCCGGCAATGACATTGGTCAGGTCAACGACCTTGAGCCTGTCGAGCCAGCCGCCGCTTTCGCCACCCTCCGGTGCGGCGCGCGGTGCCTCGGCCCGCCGCGCGGGCAGATCGGCGCCGAACTCGTCCGTTACCGGGCCAGATGGTTTGTCCATCGCGCCCGCATCCGTGGCCAGGCAGGACAGATGTCCCATCTGCCGCATCTTGCCATGGCGCGGGTCATCCACCTCCACCTCCAGCATCAGCCCCGAAGCCGGTGCATGCGGAACGGCCAGCCATTCGCTTCTGCTGCGTTGCGCCGTCCCGGGGGCCTTGGCCGCGCCAAACAGCGCCTCCCAGTGCGACGACCGTCGGGTCAGGAACGCCGCCTGCATCGCGTCAGAAACGCGCGCCCGGTCCCGATCGCCAAGGTCAAGGGGCAGACGTATCGCCCGCCGCCGGTCCAGTTCCACCTCGCGCGGGGTTTTGTAGCGCGCGGGATGAACACACCGGCCCGGCCGCACGTCGCACAGGTTGGCCCCGAACCGGGTCAGGATGCCAGACCGTCCGAACAGCAAGAGGATGGCGACGCCGACGACGAAGGGCGGTGTGATGATCGGCAAGATCGAGATCGTCCGAAGCGCGCGCTTGAAGCGAACATCGGTCCGCGCAAGGAGGAGTGCGAAGGCAAGTCCGGGGCTGTGGCGATGGTCGCCGACACGATACCCAGTTGCAGGGTGTTGACGACCCCCCCCCGCGGCCTTGCCGCGAGGTGACAACGGTCGCGGCAAACCAAGTGGTGCCGGGTCAGATGATCGCATGGCGCATCTTGGCCGAGACCCATTCGCTTAGAACGACGGTCACCAGGATCAGCAGCAGGATGACGGTAACCTGGCTCCACGCAAGGGTGTTGAGCGAGGCCTGCAGCTTCAGACCGATGCCGCCGGCGCCGACAAGACCGAGGATCGTGCTTTCGCGGATGTTGATGTCCCAGCGGAACACGGAAATGCCCCAGAAGGCCGGCATGATCTGCGGCACGATCCCGTAGCTCAGGACCTGAGCGCCACTGGCGCCGGTGGCCTCGATGGCCTCGATCTGGGCCGCGTCCGTCTCCTCGATCGCTTCGTAAAGCAGTTTGCCGACGAAGCCGATGGAGCGCAGCGCGATGGCGACGATGCCGGCCAGAAGCCCCGGACCAATGATTGCGACCAGCAGCAGTGCCCAGATCAACGAGTTGATCGAGCGCGAGGCGACGATGATGAACAGGGCGATGGGCCGAAGGATCATCACCGACGGCGTGGTGTTGCGCGCGGCAAAGAAGGCGATCGGCACCGCCATGATGACGCCCCCGATCGTGCCGAGCGTAGCCATGTTGATCGTGTCCCAGAGCGGCTCCAGCAATTGCGGCAGGTAGGACCAGCGAGGCGGAACCATCCGGCCGCCGATGTCGGCGGCCTGCCGCGGCGCGTCCAGCACGAAGTACCAGATGGTGTTCTGGGTCATTACCTGCCAGCAGAAGACAAACAGCGCGACCAGCGCGAGCCACCCGCCCCAGAGCAACAAGCGCGCGCGCGGCGTGCGGTAGGACCAGACTTGGCTGTGATGCGTGACCTCGGTCATTGCAGGAACTTCCGCAGGTAGCTGGAACTGTATTCGGCGACCATCACGATAGCGATGATGATAAGCAAGATCGCCCCGGCACTGTCGTATTCATAGCGGTCGATGGCGGTGTTCAGCGTGGCACCGATCCCACCCGCGCCGACGATGCCGATCACCGAGCTTTCGCGGAAATTGATGTCGAGCCTGTAAAGTGACAGGCCGATCAGCCGCGGCATGACCTGCGGCTGCACGGCGTAGTTCACCAGTTGGGCCCAGGAGGCGCCGGTGGCGCGCACGGCTTCGGCTTGCGCCTCGTCGATTTCCTCGATGTCGTCGGCCAGCAGCTTGGCGATGAATCCTATGGTGGCGAAGGACAGGGTCAGGAACCCCGCGAAGGGGCCGAAGCCGAACATCGCCACGAAGAAGATCGCGATGATGACTTCCTGCAACGCGCGGCTGACCGCGATGATGGCGCGGCAGATGTAGTAGATCCAGCGCGGCGCGAGGTTGCGCGCGGCGCCGATGCCGATCGGAACCGAGATGGCAACGCCCACCACGGTGGAGGTCAGCGTCATCGTCAGGCTTTCGACCAGCCCTTGGCTGATGTCGCGCCAACGGCTGGTAAAATCGGGCTGCAGGAACCCCATGACGAAGCGCTGCCCGCGCGCCAGCCCTTCGTAGACGCGGGACCAGTTCACCTCGACGGTTCCGATGGCGAGCACGAGATAGACGACGATGCCGATCTGGATCGCGATGCGCCAGCGCCGATCCTTGAGGATCTGCGGCGGCCTGCGCCAGGTGGTCGGGTAGGCTGCGGCGCTCATCTCGCGAGCGCCGCCATGCGATCGCGCGCATCGGCTTCGGCAGAAGTCTGCTCCTCGTCGCCGCGCCGCATCTCGTTCCAGTCTTCTTCTCCGTAGATGTCGGTCAGTGCCTCGTGGGTCAGTTTCTCGGGCGTACCGTCGAAGACGACGCGACCGGCGCGCAAGCCTACGATGCGCTGCATGAACTGCTGTGCCAGTGGCACGTCGTGGATGTTGACGATTGCGGGCAGGCCGCGTTCGGCGCAGATTTCGGTCAGCAGGCGCATGATCTGGCGGCTGGTCTTCGGATCAAGGCTGGCAGTGGGTTCATCCACCAGCAGCAGATCCGGGTCCTGCGCCAGCGCCCGCGCGATGCCGACACGCTGCCGTTGGCCGCCAGATAGCGCATCGGCGCGCTTGTCGGCGTGTTCCATCAACCCGACGCGGTCGAGCAATTGATAGGCGCGCTGGATGTCTGCGGCTGGATACTTGCGCAGGAAACTGCGCCAGAAGGGCACGTATCCAAGCCGCCCGGACAGGACGTTTTCCATCACCGTCAGGCGTTCCACCAAGGCGTATTCCTGGAAAATCATGCCGATGCGGCGGCGTTGGCGGCGGAGGTCTGATTTGCCCAGCGTGACGAGATCGACGTCTCCGAGAAGGATCTTGCCGGCGGTCGGTTGCACCAGCCGGTTGATGCAGCGGATAAGGGTTGATTTGCCGGCACCGGAGGGGCCGATCAGGCCCATGATCTGGCCCTTGGGCACGATCAGCGACACGTCGTTCAGGGCGGCATCGCCGGTCTTGTAGGTCTTGCACAGACCCTGAAGGTTCAGCATCTCGGTGCACCCTGCAGACAGAGGCACGGGCGGCGCGGGGCCGCCCGTGACCAAGTTGGTTGAAGCTGGCTCAGTTGCACTCGTAGACGACGCCGGAGGCCTCGTCGATGGTGCGGATGACGGCCCAGTCTTCCTGGAAGGTAATCGGAATGAACTGCGCCTCGCCGGAGTTGCTGAATTCGGCCTCGAGCGCCGAGCCTTCCCAATCGAAGCTGAAAAACGCTTGCTGGATTGCCTCTTGCAGTTCAGGGGTCAAGTTGTAGGCCGTGCCATAGCCCGTCGTCGGAAAGGTTTGCGACGTGTAGATGGTCCTGAACTGGTCGGCTTGCACCACGTCACGTTCGATCATCCGCGCCATGACGGAATTGGCGATGGCGGCGGCGGGGTAGTCCCGGTTTGCGACGCCCAAGATCGAGTTGTCGTGGGAGCCGGAGAACACGGGCTCGAAATCCTCGCCGGCCACCATGCTGAACTCGGCCGACAAGATCGCGGATGGTGCCTTGAACCCCGAGTTGGAGGTTTCGGCAGTGAAGGCCAGTTGTCCGCCGCGAATAGCCTCGACGCCGTCGATGTCGGAGTCGGCATGGGTTATGATCTCCATCTCGTATCCGAACGAGCCGTCTTCGGCAGCCATCATCGCGAAGGGGCGGAAGCCAGCACAAGCCACGGCCAGCGGGTTCGATCCGGTGTTGAAACCCGCGATGTGCAGACGGCCTGCGCGCATCGCCTCGATCTGGGCGGCGTTCGACTGGACCGGGAAAAACTGGACATCGCGGCCAGTGGCTTCAGCCATGTGATCGAGAAAACCTTGCCAGACTTCGGCATATACGGCGGGATCCTCTACGGGCGTGTAGGCGAAGATCAGCGTTCCGGGGTCGATCAACTGTGCCGGATCGGTGGGGATGTCCGCCACCAGGTCGCCATCGGCATCAGTAAAGCGCGCATCGAGCGCGAACTGGGCGTGGGCGGGCAGCGCAAGTGCGAGCGCGGCGACAGCCGTAAGCGTGGATAGCGTTTTCACTGAGGATCCCCCATTTTGAGTGTTGTCGCTGGTCCCTACTGGAGCTTTGTAACATGAAGGTAACGGTTATGTGACAGTTCGGCAAAGACCGGTTTCGCGGGTCTGGCGCGTTGCGTCTTGTGAACGGGCTCAAAGTGGATCTGGCACGTGTTCGTGCCGCCCGAAGTGGTCGTTCAGGCCACATTCCGTTGGACGGTGACCGGACCTTTCCAACCCGGGGCCAAGTGGCGCCGTCGCGGATTGGAGAAGCCGTTGATGATTTCGAAGATCGCCATCGCCGTGACGGCGGGTCTGGTGGCGGCGCTGCCGATTGGGCGTTGGCGCTTTGCGCCCGGTCCGTTCGAAAGGATCTGGCAACGGATCACCTATGCACCGCGCCCCGAAGCCGTCTTCGACCGCCGGTGCGGGGCAGACCGTCCGGGGGGTTGCCGCGGCCATGACCCGGGACTCGATTGACGCCACGCTGCGTTGAAAAGGAAATCAAGTTCGTCGATCCGCCAAAATTCCGATACAAGACCGTCATGCAACGCGGCTAGAGTGTGTCGCGTTCATTCGCAGTCACGCGACCCACTCTGACCTTTTGACAGCGCATGTCCGGGTCGCGCAAAACCGGTGCCCACTTTTGTGCGACGTGCCCTGAAGCGCGGGGTTCGTGGGTCCAGATCGGGTGTCCAATGTCCATCTCCCTGACCGATTTGAAAAAGTCCTTCGGCGGTAAGCCCGCGGTCGACGGCATCACTCTCGACATCGCGTCGGGGGAATTCTTTGCCATCGTCGGGGCGTCGGGTTGTGGCAAATCCACCCTCCTGCGGCTGATCGCCGGGCTTGAGGCGGCGGATGCGGGAAAGATCGTTCTGGTCGGCAGGCCGGTCAGCGGGCCGGGCCTGCACCTGCCGCCCGAGGCGCGCGGCACCGGTTTCGTGTTCCAGTCCTATGCGCTGTGGCCGCATCTTGACGTGCGCGGCAATGTCGCCTTCCCGGCCCAGGCGGCGGGGCTGACCCGAGCCGAGGCCGCGGCGCGCGCCGACCGTCATCTGGCCACTGTGAACCTGTCCGATTTCGCCACCCGCAAACCCCCCGATCTGTCGGGCGGGCAGCGCCAGCGCGTGGCGCTCGCCCGCTGTCTGGCGCAGGAGGCGCGGATCATCCTGATGGACGAGCCGCTGGCCAATCTCGACCCGCATCTGCGCGCCACGATGGAGGAGGAACTGACCGCGTTCCATCGCGCCTCGGGGGCGACGACGGTCTACATCACCCATGACCAGCGCGAGGCGATGGCGGTGGCCGACCGCATGGCGGTGATGGCCGACGGGCGGTTCCTGCAGGTCGGTATGCCCGCGGAAATCTACGACCGGCCGTCTTGCACCGCCGTCGCGCGCTTCATCGGGCAGGGCGCGATCCAGCCGGTCGAGGCGCGGGGCGGAGCGGTGCACCTGGCGGGGCGGCGCGTTGCTGTCCGTGGGGCGGGGGATGCCGACGGACCGCAGGCGGCGCTCTTCCGACCGGCCGACCTGGTCATCTGCGCCCCGGGTGCCAAGGGCGCGCTGGCCGGGCATGTCACCTCGGCGCTTTATCGCGGCGGGCTGTGGGAGGCGAAGCTGGCGGTCGAGGGCCTGCCGGACCCGTTCGTGGTGCACCTGGCCCGGCGCGTGCAACCGGGCGAGGCGCTGGGGGTGCGTGTTATGGGCGGCTGGCTGCTGCCCGGCTGATCGCTCACAACCGCCAGGGCACCACGCCGGGTGGCAATTTTCGCCCGAGCAGGTCCAGAAGCCCCATCAGCGCCACGGTCGCCGCCACCGTGACCGTGGCCATGGCGGCGGCCAGCGTGGTGTAGCCGCCGTTCTCGTAGTTGAAGATCACCGTCCCGATCGTCTCGGTCCCCGAGGACCACAACAGCGCCGAGACCGTGATCTCGTTATAGGCGGTCAGGAATACCAGCATCCCCCCCGAGGCGGCGGCAGGCGCCACCAGCGGCAGGAAGATCCGCCGCATCCGCAGGCCCCAGTGCGCACCGGCCACGCGCGCGGCCTCGTCCAGCGCGGGGTCAAGCTGCAGGCAGGCGGCCGACACCGGTTTCAGCGCGACGGCGAAAAAGGCCGCGAGATAGGCCAGCACGATGATCCAGAGCGTGTTGTAGACCGACAGGCCCAGCAGCGGCAGGGGGCGCAGGAAGGTCAGGATGAAGGCGATGGAAATGACGATGCCGGGGATCGCGTAGGCCGTCTCGGCCAGCATCGCCAGCGCCCGCCCGATCCGCCGCTGCAGGCCGCGCGGCCCGGCGGTCACGCGGGCCAGCGCGGCGCCGAGCCCCGCCAGCACCCCCGCCGCGATGCCTGCGGCCAGCGTCGAATTGGCAAAGGCCCGCGCCGTCACCGACTGGCGCAGCAGCACCTGTTCGAAATTCGCCAGCGTCAGGGTCTGAAGGCTTAGCCGCACGCCATAGGTCGGGACCAGCGCGGTGCCGACAAGGGCGGCGATCGGCAGGGCGAGCAAGATCAGAACCAGCGCCACCACGGCGCCTTCCACCAGGGGACGGACCCGGCCGAGGTGCAGCTGCATCGGCGGTTGCGGCGGCCCGATCAGGGCGGCGCGGCTGCGGGCTGCCAGCCACGTCTGCGCCAGCACGACCGCGACGGCGACCAGCGCCATCAGCGCCGAGAGCACCGCGACATCGGCCAGCATCGAGGGGCCGAAGCTCGACAGGCGCTGCCAGATCAGCACCGGCAAGGTGGTGTAGCGCCCCGGTATGCCGAGCAGAGCGGGAATGCCGAAATTGCCCAGGGCCGAGACGAAGGCCAGCGCATAGGCCGCCAGCAGGCTGGGCATCAGCAGGGGCAGGATGATCCGCGTCATCAGCCGCGTCGTGCCCGCCCCCGACACCCGCGCGGCCTCGGCCATTTCGCGGGGCAGGGCGCGCAGCGCGGCGAGCACCACCAGGAAGACCAACGGCATGTGCTGCACCGCCAGAAGCGCGATGACGCCGCCGCGCCCGTAAAGCGGATGCGGCGCGCCCGGCGGCGGGGCCAACCCGATCGCGCCGAGCAGCGGCGAGGACGGTCCCAGCGCCTGGGTCCAGGAAATCGCCGTCACATGCGGCGGGATCATCATCGGGATCAGGATCAGGAAGGTAAAGACGGCCTTGCCGCGCAGGTCGGTCAGCCCCACGAGCAGCGCCAGCCCGGCCCCGAGGACCAGCGCCAGCGTGGCCGAGACCGCCGCACTGTCGAGCGAATTCCACAATGCGCGCGCGACCGACCGGCTTTGCAGCGCGTCTTGCAGCGGTGCCAGCGACGGCAGGCCATCCACCATCAGCCCCTGCCGCAACAGCAACCCCAGCGGAAGCATCATGAGCGTGCCCGCAAACAGAACAAGGGCGGCAAGGGTCATCCCCTCGCCGCCCGGCAGGTATGGGCGCAGCTTGTTCAGGGCTCAGCCGCCGAACAGGCCGACAAAGCGCAGGCGATAGTCATCCGCGTTTTCCAGCGCCTCGGCCGGGTCGAAGTCCATCAGCTGGATCTGATCGAGCGGCGGGAAGCCGGCGGGCGGCGTGATGGCCGGATGCGCGGGCAGATAGCCCATGTCGGCGGCCAGTTGCTGCCCCTCGGGCGAGATCAGGAAATCGACGAAGGCCTGCGCCGCCGGCACGTTTTGCGCGGTGGACAGGATCGCCACCGGCTCGGTCACCGCCGAGACACCTTCGCTCGGAAAGACGAAGCCGACCGGTGCGCCGTCGGGGATCGCGCGGATCGGCAGGAAATCGACAACCATGCCGAACATCTGTTCGCCGCCCGCGACCGCATTGTAGACGCCGCCATTGCCGCCCTGCGGGTTGGTGCCCTGCGCGGCCAGGCCTTCGTAATACTCCCAGCCCAGATCGGGGTGCGAGGTCAGCGCGACCATGTGGATCGTCGCGGCCCCCGAGGCCAGCGGCGAGGGCATGGCGATCTGGCCCTCCGCCTCGGGGCGCAGAAGGTCGGCCCAGCTTTCGGGCACGAAGGGGGCGGCGGTATTGTAGACGATGCCCGTGGTGATCAGCTTGGTCGAGAAATAATGCCCCTCGGGGTCCATCAGCGCCGGATCATAGGCCGAGACATCGGCGCCCGGATAGGCGAGCAGGCGGCCCTGCGTCTCCAGTCCCTCCATCACCACGGTGTCGGCGATCAGCAGGACGTCGGGCTGCGGGCTTCCGGCGGCGAATTCGGCTTCGAGCCGCGCCATCACCTGCGTGGTGCCGTCCCGGATCCAGTCGACCTCGACATCGGGATGGAGGGCGGTGAACGCGTCCACGGTGCGCTGCGCATCCTCGTTGGGTTGCGAGGTGTAGAGGACAAGGCGCCCCGACACATCCTGAGCCTGTGCGAGGGCGGGCAGGATCATCAGCGTGGCGGCAAGGGTGGCGAGGGCGACGGATTTCATGATGACTCCTTTAGTCAGGTATTAAAAGCTGTGGCTTGCCTAGCGGACCGAAGTGACACTTGCGTGACGCTTGGCGCAGGCCGCGCATCCGCGCCAAGGCGCAGCACACAAGCCCGCAAGCGCGCAGGTCGCCACCTGTCCCGCCGTCTTCGCCAGAGCCGGAACCGTGCAGTGCCGGGGCGGGCCGGCCCCATTCGCGACAGCGGGCGAGGCCGTGGCGCTTGCCGATCGCGCGATTGCCGCGTTTCACAACCGGCCTGGCTTGTGGGAGGGGTGTTGGACTTGCCTCGCCCCTTCGATGTCGTGCGGCTTTCGCGGTCGCCGCGCCCACTGGCCAGGCCCATCCGGCCCGATGCGGCCGAACTTCCCGCCCGAAATGCTCAGGTCAGCGACGCCGCTGCACGCAGGCCGTGTGATGTCACAGCGCGGGAGCCAGATCCGGCCCATTCCCGTTTCCGTTGGCGGCGAAGAAGCGGTGCACCGGTCCGTAGTGCAGCGCACTTGCGTGGCAGACGAGGTAATCATCCCCCACGATCCGCCCCGCCTCGACCGGGACGGTGTGCAGGTCGTCGGATCGCGGCGCTTCGCGGTCGAGCACGGGGCCAAGGCCGAACCCGCGCCGCACGGCCTCGGCGACGGCCTCACGCGTGGCGACCTCGAAGGCGATGCGCGGGCTGAGCCCCGCGTTGTCGAACGCCTCCACAAGAAGAACGCGAGTGAAGCTGCCGCGTTCGCGCAAGACGATGGGTTCGCGGGCCAGATCGCTCAGGGAAATCGACCCCCGATCGGCCAGCGGATGGGCCTTGGGCAGGATCACCGAAATGCTCTGGCGGCGATAGAACTGGCAGTGATAGGGCGGTCTCGGCCCGCGCAGCCCGATCATGATGATGTCGAGATCATAGGCGTCGAGCGCTTTGAACAGGTCCGCCGAATTGGCGGCCCGAAGCTCCAGCGTGGTGCGTGGATCGGCGCGGCGGAAGACATCGGCGGCGTCAAGCGCGATCTGCGGCGCCGAAAAACCGAAACGCAGGGGCGCGCTGCGCGAACGGGCGATGTCGCGCACCGCGTTCAGCGTCAACACCAGTTCCCCGAAGCCCCGGCGCAGCACCGTCGCGATGTCGCGCCCCTGTTCACTGACGGCAAGACGCCGCCCGCTGCGGCGAAACAGCGACACGCCCAGTTCGCCCTCCAGTCGCTTGATCTGGGTCGAGACGGCAGGCTGGCTGACGCCGAGCAGGCTTGCGGCATCGCCCACGCCGCCCGCATCGACCACGGCCAGGAAAACCCGCAGGCGGCGCAGCGTTGTCTCATCCTGGGGCCGGAGGTCAGAGGGGAAAGCCTTGGACATATCGCCATTCATAACTTCAATTTATGAAATCTGCGTAACGATAATGACAGACATGTTCCCTTTGCAGGACGCCGTTACCGAAAATTCGGCGCATCCCGAATCGGCGCCGGAGCAACAAGCGAGCCGGACACATGAAATACCTCCTTTCCGTCAGCCTGATCGCCCTTGGAAGCGCGGCCTGGGCGACCTGCCCCGAGGCGACCGTCGCAGACCCGATGGGCGTGGCCCCCGGGGTCTATCCGCAGCAATACGATCTGTCCGATTTCGAGGCAGCAGCCGGTTGCGAGATGGCCTTCAGCGAAAACCCCGATATCGCGGCGCTGAACGCGCGCATCCAGGGCAACCCCGAAACTCTGCCGCCGGTTGCCGAGCGCCTGCCGGCCGAGCCGCTGGTGGTGTTGCCTTATGCAAGCATCGGCCAGTATGGCGGCCGTCTGGACGGGATGTCGAACGCGACCGAGGCCGGCACTTCCGACCTGCTGTCGCTCCGCCACGTCAACCTTGTGCGCTTTGCCGATGACCTTGTGACCATCGTGCCAAACGTCGCCCGCGACTTCGCATGGAACGACGATTTCACCGAACTGACCTTCACCCTGCGCGACGGTCACCGCTGGTCGGATGGTGCGCCTTTCACCGCACATGACATCGCGTTCTGGTACAACAACATGGTCATGGACCAGGACGTGATCCAGAGCCCGCGCGCGCTGTGGCTGGCCGATGGCCAACCCTTCACGGTCGAGGCGTTGGATGACACCACCGTGGTGTTCCGCCTGCCCAGCCCGCTGCCGGGCCTTCTGGCAAGTTTCGCTGCGGATTACGCGCAGCCTTTCCAGCCGCGCCATTTCCTGGGCCAGTTCCACCCGGACATCGATCCGAACGCCGACGCGAATGCGCAGGCGCTGGGTTTCGAAAACGGTTATGCCGCCATCGCGCATTATTATGGTGGGTCGGATTGGAAGGACGTGCCTTCGCCGTTGCTGCGCGATCCGTCTTCCGTGGGCAATCTGCCTGCAGCCGTTCTGCCGACGCTCGAGGCCTTCATCACCGTGGCGGACACCACCGAAGGCCGCCGCTATGTCGCCAACCCGTTCTTCCACATGGTCGATACCGCCGGCAATCAGTTGCCATACATCTCGGAGATGGACGAGCGCTATGTCTCGGACAACGAGGTGCGGGTGCTGCGCATGGTCAACGGCGAGATCGACTACAAGTCGCAATCCGTCACGCTGCCTGACGCGCCCACGCTTCTGGATGACGCCGAGGCTGGCGGCTACAGCATCGACCTGCGCCCGCAGATCGGCATGCCGGTCTTCAGCTTCAACGTCACGGCCGAAGACGAGGCGCGGCGCGAGGTTTTCCTCAACCGTGACTTCCGTCTCGCAATGAGCCATGCAATGAACCGCCCCGAGATCAACTCGGTCGC
The DNA here is from genome assembly GCA_964615955.1 of uncultured Roseicyclus sp. Taxonomy (GTDB): domain Bacteria; phylum Pseudomonadota; class Alphaproteobacteria; order Rhodobacterales; family Rhodobacteraceae; genus Gymnodinialimonas. The sequence continues at coordinate 24,034 of CAZTUG010000028.1, read as the reverse complement.
CTATTTCGCTCTGGGCGAGCCGCGGGCCTACTTGCATTTCGACCCGGTCCCGCCCTTCGCGACCGAGGAACAGGCGACCTATGGCACCGAGTTCGACCCCGAAATGGCGGCCCGCCTGCTGGACGAAGTAGGTCTGGTTGACAGCGATGGCGATGGCGTGCGCGAGTTGAACGGGCAGCCCTTCACGCTGACGCTGCAGTTCTCGACCCAAGGCTTGCCGACGGTCGTGGCCGAACTGGTGGCGCAGCATTGGACCGATGTGGGCATCCCCACGACGATCCGCGAAGTGACGTCTGACGAATACCGCGCGGCGCAGGCGGCCAACGAGCTTGACGTGATCAGCTGGAGCAAGGGCCAGCCTATCCCGATCGTCCTGGGCTCGGCTGAACAGTTGATCCCGCCCTTCGGTGGCTTCTTTGACGCGCGCACCGGCATGCTCTGGGCGCGCTGGATCGAGACGGATGGCGCCGAAGGGATCGAGCCGCCGGAATGGACGGGCGAACTGGCCGAGACGGTCGCGGCCTGGCAGCAGTATCAGCCGGGCACCGAGGCCTCGAACGAACTGGGCCAGGAGATCGTGAGCCAGATCCTCGATGCCTTCCTGTTCATCGGCACGGTGCAGGCCCCCAACCCTGTCTACCATTCCAACGCGTTGGAAAATTTCGTGCCGCCCCAGACCTGGAGCTACGAGTATTACCGCATGTACCCGTATCGTCCGCAGCAGTGGTGGCTGAACGAGTGACCTTGTCCGCGTAACCACCGGGGCGGTCCCGAAGCCGGGGCCGCCCACCCCTTTTCAGGGATGCCGCCCATGGCCGCCTTCGCCCGTTTCGTCGCGATCCGTTTTTCCGCCGCCCTGGCGACCATGCTCTTGGTCAGCCTGATCGTGTTCAGTCTGATGGAACTTGTGCCCGGCAATTGTGCAGAGCGCTACATCGCCTACAAGGCGACGCAGGGTTTCGTGGTGACGGATGCCGATATCCGGGCCGAGGAAATCCGCATGGGCCTTGACCGACCCTATCTGGTGCGCTGGCTCGACTGGATCACGGGCGTTTTCTTCCGCTTCGAACTTGGTGAAAGCTGTCTGTGGCGGGTGGATGTGGGCCAGTTGATCGGCGACAAGCTGTTGATCTCGCTGGCGCTTGCCGGTGGTGCGCTGGTGCTGACCTATCTCGTGTCGGTGCCCATCGGCATCGCCTCTGCCGCCTTGCGCGGCGGCTGGATCGACGGGTCCTTGCGCATCGTGTCCTATCTCGGGCTCGCCCTGCCGAATTTCCTTCTTGCGCTGGCCATCATGCTGGCCTCGACCGTGTGGTTCGGCGACACGCTGACCGGCCTTTTTTCCGAGGAATTCCGCGAGGCACCGTGGTCCTGGGCGCGATTCGGCGATTTCCTGTCGAATGCCTGGTTGCCGATCGTGATCCTGGGCTGGTCGGCGATGGCGATCCAGATCCAGACCGTGCGCGCGCTGATGTCGGACGAGCAGGGCAAGCTCTACGTCACCGCCGCGCGCGCACGGGGCCTGTCGGGCTGGCGGCTTCTGGCGCGCTACCCGGCGCGGCACGCGCTGGGGCCGGTGGTCAATTCGGTGGGTTTCGATCTGAATCGCATCTTCAATGACCTGCCCATCGTGGCCGCTGTCCTGGTTCTGACCGAGGCCGGCTCGCTGCTGCTCGAAGCGCTGGCGCGGTCGAACGACCAGCAGCTTGCCGGTGCGATCATCCTGTCGATGACGCTGGCCATCGTGGCGCTGAATTTCGTCACCGACGTCCTTCTGGCCGTGATCGACCCGCGCATCCGCAAGGGGTTCTTCGCATGAGCCTGATCGATCGCATCCGCCCGGTCCGCGGCGCCGCCGCCCAGTCGCGGGAAGACTACTACACCGCCTCGCAGGGGCAGCTTGTCTGGCAGCGGTTCCGCGCCAACCGGACGGCGCGCTTCGCGCTCTATATCCTCGTGGTCTTCGTCCTGAGCGGGACCTTCGCCCCCTTCCTGTCGCCCTACAACCCGACCGCTGCCGGACGCAATGCGGACTACACGAACGGCGCCCCTCAGATCCCCCGCTTCTGCGATGATGCGGGCTGCTCGCTGCACCCCTTCATTCACGCGGTAGAACGCTACCGGGGCGCGGACACGAATTTCCGCTGGGTGACACGCCAGACCGAGGAGCGGAGCTATGTCACCTTTCTGCCACGCGGGTCCGAGTATCGGTTGCTCGGGGTGATCGCCATGGACCGGCACCTGTTCGGTGTACAGGACGGCTTCATCCACATCTTCGGCACCGACGCGCAGGGCAAGGACATCTTCAGCCGCACGCTGCACGCCATCGGCGTGAGCCTCGCGGTTGGTTCGGCGGGCGTGCTGATCTCTTTCGTGCTGGCGCTGGTGATCGGGGGCGTCGCGGGCTATTTCGGCGGCTGGGTCGATACGGTGCTGCAGGCGCTGATGGACACGGTCAAGACCGTGCCCACGATCCCGCTGTTCATGGCGGTGGCGGCCTTCATCCCCGATACATGGACGGCCGAACAGCGGTTCTTCTTCATCTCGCTCGTGCTGGGCCTTCTGGGCTGGGGCACGCTGGCGCGGCGCATCCGCACCCATGTGCTGGCCGAACGCACTGCCGATTATGTTCTGGCCGCCCGCCTGTCGGGCGCGGGACCGGGCCATATCATCCGTCGCCACCTGCTGCCCAGTTTCACAAGCTATATCATCGTGGATCTTGTGATTTCCTTCCCCTACATGGTGTTGGCCGAAACCTCGCTCAGCTTCATCGGGCTGGGGCTGAAGGACCCGGTCAATTCGCTGGGCGTGATGTTGCAGAACGTCACGCGGGTGGATGTGCTGCTCAACTATCACTGGTATTTCATCCCCGTGCCGATCTTCGTCGCCATCGTGCTGGCCTTCGTCTTTGTCGGCGACGGGCTGCGCGACGCGGCCGATCCTTATGCGGAGAAGCGCTAGGATGGGCGGGCTTTTGCGCGTGCGCGACCTGACGCTGAGCTTCGGCACCGACGAGGGACCGGTGACGGCTGTGGATGGCGTCTCCTTCGATCTCGACCAGGGCGAGGTGCTGGGCCTGGTCGGCGAAAGCGGATCGGGCAAGTCGGTGACGGCCAAGGCGCTGATGCTGCTGAACCCGTCCAATGCGCGCTACGGGGCGGAAAGCCAGATGACCCTGACCACCGAGGGGCGCGAGATCGACATACTTTCGCTCAAGGGTGCCAAGGCGCTGCGGCAGGTGCGGGGCGACAAGATCTCTATGATCTTTCAGGAACCGATGGCCAGCTTCGCCCCCGCCATCACCATCGGTCGTCAAATGGTGGAACAATTGCAACTCCACCGAGGTCTGACGCGGGCGGATGCGAAAATGCTGTCCGTCGAGATGCTGGAGCGGGTGGGGATTTCCGAGGCCGCGAAACGTTTCGACCAATACGCGTTCGAATTGTCGGGCGGCATGCGCCAGCGCGCGATGATCGCCATGGCGCTGTCGACCAAGCCGAAACTGCTGATCGCGGACGAACCCACCACAGCACTTGACGTCACCATTCAGGCGCAGGTGATCGAGTTGATGAAGGAGCTGGTGGGCGAGTTCGGCATGGGCATCTTGTTCATTACCCATGATCTTGGCGTGATCGCGCAGACTGCCGACCGCGTCGCGGTGATGTATCTGGGACGCATCGTCGAACATGGGCCGGTGCGCGACGTCATCCGCCGCCCCGCGCACCCCTATACCCGTGGCCTGATCGATGCCCTGCCGAAGCTGACCGATCTGGGTGCGCCGCTGACCCCCGTGCCGGGCGACATCCCCTCGCCGCTGGAACGCCCCGCGGGATGCGTGTTCCATACCCGCTGCCCGGTGGCCGAGGCGCGCTGCCGCACGCATGTCCCTGCCACACGCACGATCCGGTCCCGGCACAGCGCGGCCTGCCATCTGGTCGAGGGGGTCAGCGTATGACCGGGACCGCCGTCACCCTTCGCGATCTGGAGGTGCATTACCCGCTGGGCCGCAACATGCTGGGCACGCCGCAGGTGCTCAAGGCCGTGGCGGGTGTCACGCTGGATATCCCGCGCGGGTCATTCTTCGGGCTGGTGGGCGAAAGCGGATCGGGCAAGACGACGCTGGGCCGCGCTACGCTGGCGGCCGCCCCGGTGTCGGCAGGCCGCGTGACCGTCACCGACCGCGATGGCGAGGTCTTCGACATGGCCCGCCTCGACCGCGCACAGGAAAAACGCTTTCGCCGCCGGGCGCAGCTGATCTTTCAGGATCCCTATGCCGCGCTTTCCCCGCGCATGACGGTCCGCGACATCATCGCCGAACCGCTGGAGGTGATGAGGCTGTGCAAGACACGGGACGAGGTCAACGACCGCGTGCGCGCCATCGCCGCGCAATGTCGGTTAAACATCGAACACTTGCGCCGGTTCCCGCACGCCTTTTCGGGCGGCCAGCGGCAGCGCATCTCCATCGCCCGCGCCTTGGTGACGAACCCCGATTACATCGTCGCGGACGAAAGCGTGGCCGCGCTGGATGTGTCGATCCAGGCCGATATCCTGAACCTTCTCAAGCAGTTGCAGCATGACCTTGGGTTGACCTTCCTGTTCATCAGCCATGATCTTTCGGTTGTGGCCCATAGCTGCGACCATGTCGCGGTGATGTATCTGGGCCGCATCGTCGAGGTGGCACCGCCCCGGCGGCTGTTCGCCGCGCCGCGCCACCCCTACACGCGCGCGCTGATATCGGCGATCCCGTCGCTGGACCCCGATGATCGGGGCCGCGCCGAGCGGCTGGAGGGCGAGATCCCGTCGCCCGCCAACCCGCCCTCGGGCTGCGCGTTTCACACCCGTTGCCCGATGGCGCGCGACCGCTGCCGGGCCGAGGCCCCTGCGCTGCGGCAGGTCGGCACGGGCCAACGCGCCGCCTGCCATTTCTCGGAGGAGATGGCCGCTTCGTCCGTCCGGACGGGCGCGCGGGCAGGGGTGCCGGGATGAGGATCAGACCAGGCGGGGTGGTGGAAGCCCGCGCGATCGAGGATCTGGTCGCCGCCGCTTTCCTTGATTACGCGCGCGGGATCGGGCGCGCCGGACCCGGCCCTTGGGACTGGATCGAAACGCGGCTTGCCGCTGCGGAGGTTTTCGTTGCCGAGGAGGACACCGGACGTCTTCTGGGCATGACTGCCCTGTCGCAGGACGGGGACGCGCGCAGCCTGACCGTCGATCTTCTGGCCGTTGCGCCGCAGGCGCAGGGGCGGGGCGTGGGGCGCGCCCTTCTGGCCCATGCCGAACGGATCGCGCGGGATGCGGGCGCGCAGGTCATGTTGCTGCACACGGTTGCGAAATACGACCATCTGATCCGCCTCTATCAAGGCGCAGGCTTCCAGATTACCCACACCGGGCCGCGCCCAAAGGGCGATGACGGCCACCCCCGCGCCTTCCTGCGCAAGACATTAGATCAACAGGAGCAGCCGGCATGACCGCAGATTACGACCTGGACAGTGCCTATACCATTGAGACGTCGACGGATGCGCGCCGCGTCTACGACGACTGGGCGGCCACCTATGACGACAGCTTTGCCGCCGCCTGGGGATATGTCGCGCCGCGCAGGATCGCCGAGATCTTCCTGTCCGAGGGCGGGGAGGCGGCGCAACCCGTTCTCGACATCGGCGCAGGCACCGGCCTGATGGCCGAGGCGTTGCCGGGGTTGGTTATCGACGGCATCGACATCTCGCCAGAGATGCTGGCGCGCGCGGCGGCCAAGAGTCTTTACCGCACACGCATCGAGGCCGATCTGACCGCCACCTTGCCGCTGACCGATGCCGCTTATGGCGGTTTTGTCACCTGCGGGACCTTTACCCATGGCCATGTCGGTGCCGAATGCCTGCCCGAACTGTTGCGCCTGGCCGCCCCCGGTGCGCTGTTTTGCTGCGGCACGCGGTCTGCGGTCTATGACGCGATGGGCTTCGGCTCGGCGCTCGCGCTGGCCGCGGCTCGCGGGCAGATCACGCCGCCGCATTTCCACGAGATCGACATCTACGAAGGCGCGGACCACGACCACGCCGCCGATACCGGCCTTGTCATGGTATTCCGCCGGACATGAGCGCGGGCTACGATCTGGCCGTCGTCGGGGCCGGCATCGTCGGGCTGGCCCATGCGCTGGCCGCCGCCCGGCGTGGCAAGCGCGTCGTCGTCATCGATCGCGACGCACAGGCCAATGGTGCCTCGATCCGCAATTTCGGCTTTGTCACCGTGACCGGCCAGCAGGCGGGCGCATGCCGGGCCCGCGCGATGCGCACGCGCGAGATCTGGGCCGAGGTCGCGCCGCGGGCCGGCATCGCGGTGTTGCAACGCGGCATGACCGTGCTTGCCGAACGCGCCGAGGCGGTCGCGGTGCTGGAGGCGTTTGTTGGCACCGGAATGGGCGCGGAGTGCCATATGATGACGCGCGCCGAGCTTGCCGCCGAATTGCCGGTGACGGGCCGCGTCCGGGCGGGCCTGCGCAGCCCGCACGAGTTGCGCGTCGAAAGCCGCACGGCGATTCCGCGCCTCGCCGCCTGGCTCGCGGCCGCGATGGGGGTCACCTTCCTCTGGCAACGCCGGGTGAGCGGTATCGCGCTGCCGCGTGTCGACACCTCGGCAGGGCTGGTGACGGCCGAGGCCGCAGTGATCTGCCCTGGCGACGATTTCACCGGTCTGCACGCCGATCGCATCGCTGCCATGGGCTTCACCCGCTGCCTGTTGCACATGCAGCGTATTGCCCCCGCCAGAACCGTGGCGCTGCCGACCCCGGTGATGTCGGACCTAGGGCTCGCGCGCTATCTCGGCTACGCCGAACTGCCTGAGGCCGCGCCGCTGGCTGCGCGGCTCGACCGCGAAAAACCCGAGGCGCGGGCCGAAGGCATCCATCTGATCGCCGTTCAATCGGCCGATGGCAGCATGGTGGTGGGCGACAGCCACCGCTACGCCGACACCCCGCACCCTTTCGCGGGCGCGCATGTCGACGATCTGATCCTCGCCGAGCTCGATGCCGTGCTTGACCTGCCGGGCCGCCGCGTCACCGAGCGCTGGACCGGCACCTATGCCAGCGCGCCCGACCGTTTGGCCTGGGTCGATGATGTGTCGGATGCGGAAAAGCTGGTCATCGTCACCTCGGGTACCGGGGCCTCGACCGCCTTCGCGATCGCCGAGGACACCATCGCATCACTTTACGGAAAGGCATGGACATGAGCAGCATCAAGGCCGTCATCTTCGACTGGGCCGGAACCATGATCGACTTCGGGTCCTTCGCGCCGATGGGCGTCTTCGTGGAGGCGTTCCGCCGCTTCGGCGTGGCGGCCGGCATCGACGAGGCCCGGGCGCCCATGGGCATGCCGAAATGGGACCACATCGACACGATGTTGAAGGCGCCGCGCCTGGCCGCCGAATGGGCGCGTGTTCACGGCGCGGCCCCGACGCGGGCCGATGTCGACCGGGTCTACGCGGTCTTCGTGCCGATGAACGAAGCGGTCGTGGCCGATTACGCCACGCTGGTGCCGGGGGCGAAGGATACGCTGGACTGGCTGGCCGCGCGCAATATCAAGGTGGGATCGACCACGGGTTACACAAGGTCCATCATGGAGCGGGTGGCCCCCGTGGCCGCTGCGCAAGGCTACACGCCTCTCAACATGGTCTGCGCCGACGACCTGCCCGAGGGGCGGCCGGGCCCGCTGGGAATGTATCAGTGTTTCATCGATCTGCAGGTCTATCCGCCCGAGGCGGTGCTGAAGGTCGATGACACGCCCCCCGGCATCGCCGAGGGGGTCGCGGCGGGCTGTCCGACCGTGGGGCTGGCCCTGTCGGGAAATATCGCGGGTCGCACGCCCGAAGAACTCGCCGCCCTGTCGCCCGAGGAGGTCGCCGCGATCCGCGCCGAAGCGACAGCGATCCTGAGCGCGGCGGGGGCCACCCATGTCATCGACACGGTGGCCGATCTGCCGGCGCTGATCGCGGCGCAGTTCGCATGATCCGGAGGCCGAACGTCCTGCTGATCACCGCCGACCAGTTTCGCGGCGATTGCCTTGGGGTGATGGGGCACCCTTGTGTGCGCACGCCGAATCTGGACGCGCTGGCGGCGGAGGCGATGGTCTTCGCCAACCACTACGCCACCTGTGCGCCCTGTTCACCGGCGCGCGCCTCGCTCTATACCGGGCTCTACCAGATGAACCACCGCGTCGTGGCCAATGGCGCGCCGCTCGATGCGCGGTTCGACAACGTGGCGCTTGCCGCGCGGCGAGCGGGCTACCTGCCAACGCTGTTCGGCTATACCGACACCGCGCTCGACCCGCGCGGGCGCGACACCAGAGACCCCGAGTTGGAAAGCTACGAGGAGGTCTTGCCCGGCTTCACCTGCCGCCAGCCCCTGCGCGAGGATGACCGGACCTGGATCACCTGGCTGGGTCGTCGCGGCCACGACGCTGCGCTGCTGGCCAATCCCCATGCCTTCGCCCCGGCGCCCGGTGGTGGTGTGTCGCGGTCGCCGCCGGGCTACGGGGCGGACGAGACGCAGACGGCCTTTCTGGTCGAGAAACTTCTGGATTGGCACGCGGAACAGGACGGTCGCCCGTGGTTCGCCCACGTCTCCTTCCTGCGCCCGCACCCGCCGTTCGTCGTGCCCGAGCCCTACGCCTCGATGATCGCACTCGGCGATGTGCCGCCGCCTATCCCGCTTGCCGCCGACCCGCATCCATTGGTGCGGCTGTCCCGCGATCTTGCGCAAGCGTCGCATTTCCAGCCGGGGCTGGAGGGGTCTGTCGCGCAGTTGTCCCCCACGGATATCGCCCGAATTCGCGCGCTCTATTATGGCATGATCGCCGAGGTCGACGCGCAACTTGGCCGCCTGATTGCCACCCTGAAAGCGCGCGGCGACTGGGACGAGACGCTGTTGATCTTCACATCGGACCACGGCGAAATGCTGGGCGACCACGGCTTGCTGGGCAAGGGCGGCTTCTTTGCGCAAGGACAACATGTTCCCCTGATGGTCCGCTTGCCCGGCGGCACGGCAGGGCGGGTCGAGCGCTTCACCTCATCAGCAGATATCTTCCCGACCCTGCTTGATCTGTGGGACATTGCACCCGGCCATGCGCCGGATGGGGCATCACTGCTGCCCGGTCTGACGGGGCAGGGGGTGGCGGGGCGCGACTGGGCGCTGTGGGAATTTGATTTCCGCCATGCGCTTCCGTTCGGAATGCGGGCCGAAATGGGCCTCGATCCCCGCGCCTGCCACCTGACGGTGTTGAGACGGGCGGATGCGCAATTTGTCCATTCCCCGGCCTTCGCGCCGCTTCTGTTTCAGGTGACGGCACCGGACAAGTTGGAAGAATGCGCGGGCCGATTGCCTGATTTGCGCTGCGAGATGTCGGTGGAGTTGCTGACTCGGATCAGCCTCATGAAGGACGGAACGCTTGCTGATCTGCCGCTGAAGTGATGTGTGATCGGGTAGCCCCGTTCCGTGATCTGCGCGACCGCGTCCTGCTTGACCTGGTCAGTGTAGGGGTCTGCGCCCATTTAGGTCTGGTCGCCTCAAAGTTTGCGAAGACGGCGTCCACCGGGCATGGGGCTATTCAGCACGAACCGCATCATGTGTGCCGGACGCAGATTTTACCAGTTGTCTTCACCTGTGCGCAGCTTGGACAGTTGGATATCATGCTGCCGTTGATACGTGCCCAAGCACGGCATTGCACGCGATCACGGTGGCAGACCGCTTCTTCTGGTATTGGGCGATACGCCGGTTCGCTTCATGATCGCAGTCGACCCCCACGAGGATCAGTCGCGGGCGCATCATGATGACACGCAGCAGGCTGACGGCCTGCCGTTCGCTGCGTGTGAGGTTTCTGCCACCTTCGCGCACCGTGCCATCAAGGCCGCCCAGCCGGTCGATCAATGGGCCCAGCCCTTCTTGCCGGGCCAAACGTTCGAGCCGCGCGTCCTCCGGCCGGTCAGAGCAACCCATGGCCAGGGCACGGCGCAGCGAGCCCTGCAGGATTTCGGGCGATGTGCCCACGAGGCAGACACCGCGGCGCAAACTGCCCCGGCTGAGGTTGCGCAGGTCGACGCCGGACAAGGCAATTCTGCCCGACGGGGGGGCGTCAAGACCCAGGAGCATGTCCACGACGGCATCAGTATCCAGTTCTGTCAGGGGCAGGGTGGTTGTCTCGCCCGCCGTGACTTGCCCGGAAAAGACCCTGCCCGAGGGCAATGCAACATTCTCGATGACCACGTCCACAGGCCCTTTGGGAAGCCCCTGTCTGCCGCGATAAAGATCGCGTTGCGCGCGTGACAGGACGGCATCCGCCTTGACCCAAGCGGCACAAAAGGCGGCGCGGTGGTTCCAGACGCCGCCCAGATCGCGCAGGGGCGCAAGGAGCAGGCCAAGAACCGCCAGTGCCGCGGCAATACTGCCCGTCCCCAGACCCGTCTGATGCCCAAGGACAATCACCAACGCGGCCGCCATCCCCGCGACCAGATCCGGCACAGCCCTGAGCGTTTCGGCGCTGCGGCGGTGCCGCACGGCGGCGCGGATCATCGCGTCCGTGCGCTTGTGTAGCTGGCCCAGTTCGGCGTCGCGCCGCCCCAATCGGTCCAGCCAGGGGGCAAGCGGCATGCGTTCCGCCATTTCCGCGGCAATGCGCGCCCGGCGCACGCGCAGACGACGCTGCAAGGGCACAAGGCGCAAGCCGCCCAGAGTGATTGCCAGCAGCGCAAGGCCGATGGCCGGCAGTAGCGCATAGGCAAACACCGGATCGAGCAGCCAGAGCACCCCGAGCATGGCCGGGATCAGCACCGCGCCGCTGACCAGCCGCGGCAGGCCCAACCCCAACCAGTTGCGAAACGCGGTCATGTCCCCCACAAAGCGCAGCGACATGTAGCCTGCGCGCCGTTCGCTGACGGCACGGGCGGGCATCCGGGCGGCGTGGTTGAAAAGCGCCGCGCGGACCTCGCGGGCATAGTCCTGCCCCAGGCGTTCCCCCATGACGCGCGCCATGACGCGGGTGACGGCGATCAGCAGACCGGCTGTCACCAGTATCGCCACGGGAAGGGCCGACAGCGGGCCACCTGCGTGAATCGCCTCGAACAGGGTGCGGGTGGCGAAGGCAGCGGCCCCTGCGGCCGCTGCCTGGATCAGGGTCAGGGCGGCCACAGCGGCAAGGCCGCGCCCGCGCTTGTGACCCAGCAAGCGAGGCATGGCCATCACGCGGCCTGCCGGTTTCCGGCCCCGGCGCGCAGGGCAAAGACGTTCGCCTCGGCCGGGTCTGCCAGATCGCTCTTGCGCAGGACAGCCACGCCGGTCGCGGCCTCGGCCTCGGCCACCGCCATCGGCGAGCAGCTGAGGATGCCGGTCAGCGCGTCGGGGCGCAGCCCGTGGCGGGCCAGTTCCGCCACGCCACCTGCTGCGGCCACCGCATCGCCGCAGGCAAAGACCAGCCCCGACATCCGTTGTTTCAACCACGGGTCGGCCACAAGCGCGCCTGTCTCGCGCTGGAACAACCCGTCCGCGACCTCCATCACGGCGATGTCGCAGCCGCGGTCGGCGGCATGACAGAGCAACAGATCGAGCCCCTGTTTCACCCGCTCTAACGGTTCGCGATAGGTTGTCACCATCCCCGCATCGGTGAAATCGGCAACCCAATGGGCGCCTGTGTCTGCGTATTCGTTGAAGTCGCCAAAGGCACCCGTGCCCGTCCCTTTCAGCGCCGCCACTTTGTAACCCGCGCGTCGCAGGCCCAGCGACAGTTGCGCGGTTGCAAGCGTCTTGCCGGAATTCATCGCCGTGCCCAGCACGAAGATCACCGGGATATCGGGCCCGCGTCCGGTTGCCGGCAGCGCGAAGCGGTCAAGGTTTAGAGGCATCCCCGCCGCGTCCAGCAGCCGGGCCATCGGCAACAGCCGGGTGGCGGATTTGATCCGCTCGTTGCGGGCCACCAGGCGGCCGATGCACCCGCCGCCCGCCAGCAAATCGGCACCCGCCGGGTCGATCTCGGCCAGTCCCTCGAACTGATCGGGCGCGTAGCGCGCGCCGCAGGCCAACACGATCATGTCACCGGGATAGATGAACGAAGGCCGCCCGGTTGTAAGCTGCACGCGCTTGTGCTGGCCTAGGCTGTCCACCTGCGCAAGGATCAGGTCGCCCGGTCGCGCGGCGGCGAAGTTGGTGTCGGTTCCGGCGACCAGCCCGCAGTCCACGCGGCGGGTCGAAAAGGTCCATTTGGCGTCCGCAAGGGCGGCGATAAGCGTCTGTGTCATTTTGAACGTCCTGATGTGAGAGCCTCGGGATCAGCTTACCGCTGAAAAGCGAAGGATTGAGTTTTGAGTAATGTGTGCGGCAAGATTGTCGTGCCGAAGAGCCTGGCCCACGTCATGCGCAACGCCTGGCAGGCGGGTCAGGCTGATATCTGGCGCTATGCCCTGGGCACGGGCGGCGGCGCGAAACCGATCCACATAATGCGCGGCCCGGTCGATGCGGGTGCGTCCCTGAAGCTGGTCTAGCTTCGTGTTCTGCCGCAAGGCTTCGTCGCGCCCGTCATCCGCGGTGCCGACATAGACATGCACCGATAGCCTCAGGTAGGTGGCCAACGCCTGTGCGTGGCGGCGGGCCCAGGTCAGGCTATCGGGTGTCTTGTCCGCCCCCAGCCCGTAAGGATAGGCCATGCTTGTATCGGGCAGGCAGTACCAACCCGCCGCAGCAAGGTGCAGTCGACCGACCCGGTTCGGATAGAGCATGGCAAAGCGATGGGCGAGCTGCGCACCGCCCGAGTGGCCGAACAGATCGACTGGCCCGGCAAGCGCCGGATCGATCACTGCCAGGTGGTTCAGAAGCGCCAATAGCGCCTGATCGGGTCGCGCAGCGCGGCACGGCCGTTGAAAATGTGGCCAGCGGGCTTCTGCGAAATGCGGCACGATCACGATGCGACCGCTGCTGTGCGCCTCGGGTGCAAACAGCGTGACCAGTTCGTCCGCGTTGCGCGAAATCCCGTGCAGCGCGACAACGGGCGGTTCGCCGGAAAGGTCTGCCGGTCGGATCACGCGCGCGGACAGGCTGCCCGCAGGCGATGCGACGGTGTTGGTGGTGATGAATGTTCTGATATCAGCTTGATGCATGTCCGTCTCCTCGATGCGTGACTGCTTAGGAAACGGGCAGGGAGCGAACTTATTCCACTGTCATGAAATCTTCATGCAATTCATTTTTTTCGCCGTGTGTATTCTCTACCCCGCAGGAGGCCCAGATCCACCGGCCGCCCGGTCAACGTATCCTTGTCCAACCCGAGCGGGGACATGTCGTCGAGCCGGTCGATCACGGCTGGCTGCTTGTCGGTCATGATCTGGAATCCCTCCGGACCGCCGTGGACCGTTCCCAGATCCGGGTGCAGCACACCCGTTCGGCAGGCCGCACCAGACCGTCGCGTTCCATGCGCCGCAAGAGGTGCAGGATCCCGCTGTTGCTCATCCCGAGCGCGTCGCGCAATTCCGACTGCGTCCGCGGCCGTTGCAGAGCCTTTAGGATATAGCGACGCCGCTCGTCGGCAGGCCCGTTCTTTGCAGGCTGAGATCGAGCGGTCTCTCTGCGGGGATCAGGCATCACGCAGCCTCTTGATTGTTTGCAATGCCACTGCGGACTTTCACGAGGGCGTCTTCCACTGTCGCGGCATAATGGACCAATGGACGCTTCAGACCATTGGTAATGAACGCCCGACGGATATCCCGGCGTCCCCCCGTCAGCCAGAGCGATACGCCCCGCTTGTGCGCCTTGTGCGCCAGCCCCTCGATCATGTTCGCGCCTGTCGAGTCGAGAAACGGCACCGCCGAAAAATCGATGATCAGGGCCTTGTGCGTGTCCTGAATGCGGTCGAGCACCGATCCGATGGAGGCAGTCGCGCCGAAGAACAGCGCCCCACTGATGCGGTAGATGACCACATCGGGGTTTGAGGCCTGCTCCTCGTCATAGGCCGCGCGCGGGTGCGCGGTATCCGCCTCGTCGCGGCCGACGAAGGCGGTGTTTGTGGCGACCTCTGTCGTTCGGCTCATGCGGTGGATGAAGAGCACCGAGCCGAGCGCGAAACCGACGACGATGGCCTCGGTGAGATCGCGGAAAATGGTCAGGAAGAAGGTGGCGCCCAGAACCGTCGCCTCGCCCCAGCCCGAGCGCAGAAGGATGGCGATGGCCGGTTTCTCGATCATGTTCCAGGCGACGACAGCCAGCACTCCGGCGAGCGCCGCCAGCGGGATATAAGCGGCAAGGGGTGCCGCCACGAGCATGAACAGAAGGATGAAGACGGCGTGCAGCATGCCCGCGACAGGCCCGTGCGCCCCCGCGCGCACATTGGTCGCCGTCCGGGCGATGGTCCCTGTCACGCAGAAGCCGCCGAAAAGCGACGCGCCGATATTGGCCACGCCCTGCGCGACCAGTTCGCAGTTCGAGCGGTGTCTGCGCCCGGTCATGCCGTCGGCGACGACGGCCGAAAGCAGGGATTCGATTGCCCCGAGCAGGGTGAAAGAAATCGCAGCCGGAAGGACCGCCATGATCTTGTCCATGGAGAAGCCGGGCAGGATTGGCGCGGGAAGGGACGACGGGATCCCGCCGAATTTCGTTCCGATGGTCTCGACCGGCAGCGCGACGAAGGCCGTGGCCGCCGCCGCCAACGCAACGGCGATCAGCATGCCCGGCCAGTGCGGGCGCCAGCGGCGGAGCCCCAGGATGATCCCGACCGTGGCGGCTGAGAGAACGACAGCGGCCGGTGTGACGCTCTCGCGCACCTGCCACAGCGCCGGGATCTTCTGCAGAAGCTCGCCCGGCTCATGCTCCAGCGCCAGGCCGAAGAGTTCCTTGACCTGACTGGCGAAGATGATGACCGCGATCCCGGCCGTGAATCCGACAGTCACCGGAAAGGGGATGAACTTGATGAAGGTTCCAAGCCGCAGGAACCCGATGACAGCCAGCATCAGACCCGACATAAACGTCGCAAGGATCAGCCCGTCCATCCCGTGCAGCGCGACCGTGCTTGCGATCAGCACGATGAAGGCTCCGGCCGGTCCGCCGACCTGGAAACGCGAGCCGCCAAGCATGGACACGAGGAATCCGCCAACGATCGCAGTATAGAGCCCCTGCGCGGGGGTCGCGCCTGACGCAATGGCGATTGCCATCGAGAGCGGCAGCGCCACGATGGCGACGGTCAGCCCCGCGATGGCGTCCGCGCGCAACTGCGACAACCCATAGCCTTCGCGCAGGACGGTCACGAGTTTTGGGGTGAAAAGCTCGGCGAAGCTTGGCGCATCGCTCGGTCTGGTGGTCTGGTCTGTCATTTTGGGCCGCACCTTGGTGAAGGAAGCGGCGGGATCGCAGGCTCTCGTCGGCGGTCGCCGTCGCGGTTGGAAGCGTCAGGGTTTCGATTGAGGTGATTTCAGGCGGACACCGCGCCCCTGAGCGGTGCAGGTCATGCCCTCGCCGATCATTTCGATCCCTGCGAATTCAAGTGCCGCAACGACTTTGGTCAGACTGTCGACGACGCCGCGAACGTTGCCCGAACTGGCCTCCATCCGCTGGATCGTGGGGACGGACAGGCCGGAAAGCTCGGCGAGGGTTTTCTGATCGATGCTGAGAAGGGCGCGCGCGGCGCGCATCTGGGATGCAGTGATCATGGGGGATGGCCTTGAGGACGAATGCATGTGTAGAACATGCTTAATGATATTTCAAGTATCAAATATCAGTTTCAGATATGACTTGGTGATTGATCGGAGGCATTGTTGCACAAATCTGGTGAGGGGATTCATCTCGTGAATTTAGCGTGATAGCTGGAGAGCATGAGCAGCCAGGCCGCAACGAAGGACAAGACCACGAACTGGCCTTCCTACAACACCGCACTCAAGCAACGCGGATCGCTTTCGATCTGGTTTGATTCCGAGATGATCCGGGTGCGGCCGCCAAGCGGTAAGCGTGGTCGACAGCAGCAATTCAGTGACGCGGCCATCCAGACTTGCCTGACCATTGCCCGGCAGGGCATTGCCACGCAAAGTCCCGAGAGGGATGAAAGTCCTGTTCGGGGTGCCGCTCCGGCAGACCACAGCGTTCGTAGAAAGCCTTCTGCGGCGGGCTGGCTGAACTGGGCCGCACCAGATTTCAACACCCTGTGTCGGCACCAGAGAACTCTGGACATGCGCCTGCCCTATCGTGGTGGCACTGGCCCGCTGAACCTTCTCATCGACAGCACCGGCATCACGGCTGAGGGTGTAGCCCTGATGGCCTGCGCCTTTGATCGCCAGGTCGCGGAAGTCCGGGTCCGCGTCGCTGAACCCAACCGCTACACCGCTCTTGGCGTATCCGTTACAGAGCCCGCAGGATGAGGCTGTTCGGGGTAAGGGGAAGTCTGCCACTCACCCGATTTGCGCAACAAGGCAGGTCCGAACCCGGTTCTCTTCGCAGCGGGGGTGTTCAGCCACGACCGCGTCTTCACCGGCTGGCGCGCGGCGATGGTGCGCGACGGCTAGCCCCGGCGCCTCCATCATACAGGCGGGCGGTCATGGCGCTGGCCGGGCTGGCAGGGGTCGGGATGCCAGGCTGGGGCGCGCAGGGTGGGCTTGCGGGCAGCGGTGCGCAAATGGTATTCCTCGGGGTCTTCGGCTCCGTCGGTCTTACCATGGTGGTGGCGGACTGGCGGACTGGCAGACTGGCAGACTGGCGGACTGGGCGCGCGGGCCGATCACTGGTAAGACACGCAGTGCGCGGCACCTCGGCCGGGTGATGGGGGACGTCATCGCCACGATCACCGCCGTCGGCGTCGTCAGCCTCGGCTTCTCGCCCGACCTCGCGGTCTGGCTGGGACCCACCGCTCTGATCGCGCCCGCCGTCATCTGGTGGACCTCATGCGTGACGCGCAGCGCCATCCGCGCCCAACTCATCGCAAGGAGTCACGACCATGCTCGCACATCGCCTGACCCGCATCGCCCTGTGGACGCTCGCCGGACTTGCCGTGCTGATCCTCGCCGCCTTCCTGTGGCTGCGGCAGAGCCCCTACTGGGCCGGGATCACACTCTTTTCAGAACGCAACCGGGTAGAGAACTTCCGCGCCATGGACCGGGTCTTTCCCGCTCGGACCGTGCGGCGAGGCGAGGATATATGGGGCTTTGACCGCGCTCCCGCGCCGCTGCCCGACATCTACGACTTTGGTGGCGCGCCCTACGATCTCGCCGCTTTCCTCGATCGGACGGAAACAACCGGCCTGCTGATCGTCCACCAAGGCGCGATCACGCACGAGGAATACCGGCAGGGCGCCGACGAGACCTCGCCCTTCACCTCCTGGTCGATGGCGAAATCGGTGCTCTCGGCGCTGATCGGCATCGCTGTGGACGAGGGCCATATAGCCAGCATCCGCGACCCGATCGGCCAATATGTCCCGATCCTGGCAGCTTCGGGCTACGCGGATGTGCCCATCGAGGATGCGCTGACCATGTCCTCCGGCGTGGCCTTCGACGAGGACTACGACAACCCGGTATCCGACATAAACATGCTTTTCATTCGTGCCATGGCCATGGGTGTTCCGGTCGAAGAAACGCTTGCGGGGCTCGAGCGGGTGCGCGACCCCGGCACCTACAACGATTACGTCAGCTCGGATTCCATGGCACTGGGCCTGGTGCTCGAGGCCGCGACAGGCTTGGCGCCCTCCGACTACCTCGCCAGCCGCCTTTGGGGGCCGATGGGCGCCGAGGCCGACGCAAGCTGGAGCACCGACCGCACGGGCCGGGAATTCGCGCTCTGCTGCCTGAACGCGACCTTGCGCGACTGGGCCCGTTTCGGTCGCCTCTACCTCGAAGGCGGCGCACGCGAGGGGCGGCAGATCGTGCCGGCGGGCTGGGTCGCGGCCTCGGTCAACCCGGAGGCGCCGCACCTGCAACCGGGCGAGAACCCGGCCAGCCACTGGACCTTCGGCTATGGCTACCAATGGTGGATCCCCGAGTCCCCACAGGGCGATTTCCTCGCCATCGGCGTCTGGGGGCAATACATTTACGTCGATCCGACCCGCGATGTCGTGATCGTCAAAACCAGCGCCGACCCGCTCTTCGACGACCACGATCACGAAAGCGTCGCCGCCTTCCGCGCCATCGCGCGCGCCGTTGCGGGCGATTGAGCCCGTCCGCATACCGTCACCAGTCAACAGGAAAGGAGAATTCATGCCACTTCGTCTCGCCACCCTGCTCACCGTCGTCGCCGCACCGGCGCTGGCCACCGGCTTCCAGTTCGTCGAGATCCCCGGCATCGCTGGAACGCCGCCCATCGAAGCGGCGGTCTGGTACCCAAGCGATGCGCCCCTTCCCGAGGAGCCGAATACTCCCTTCGGTCAAGCCGTTGCGATGCATGTTCCGGTCGACGGCCGGGAGCTGCCGTTGGTGGTGATCTCGCATGGCGACGGCGGATGGTTCGGCGGCCACGCCCCACTGGCCCGCGCGCTGGCCGAGGCGGGGGTGATCGCCGTTGCACTGAACCATCCCGGCAATTCAGACGGAGACGAGACCGCGCCGCCGTCCCGCTGGATCACGGAGCGCCCACACCACCTGTCCCGCGTGGTGGACTACATGCGCCGCGACTGGCGGGATAGCGCCCATGTGGATGCCACTCGGGTCGGTGCTTTCGGATTCTCGGCCGGTGGCCACAGTGTGCTGGCCGCATCAGGTGCCGAGATGTCGCTTGACCGCATCGCCGCGCACTGCGCCGCAACACCGACCGAATTCGTCTGCCGTACTGGCATGGCCGCAGATGTGGTCGACAACGCCGGCCCCCTTCCGGCGCCACTGCCCGGCCTGCGGGCTACGGTCGCCGCAGCACCCGGTTTCGGTTTCGGGTTCGATCCGGCGCAGGTCGCGGGCCTCGATGTCGCCATTCAGCTCTGGGGCGCGGCGGAGGACGAACGCGTGCCGCAGCAAGGCAATATTGCACCACTCGCTGCCGTGCTGGCACCACCGTCCGAGGCCCATGTTGTAGAGGCGGCCGGGCATTTCGCCTTTCGCCCGCCCTGCAACCCCTTGCTTGAACAGGCGAACCCGCGCGTCTGGGACATGGCCTGCACCGACGCCCGGGGCTTCAACCGCGACGCCTTCCAGGCGCACTTCAATCGGACGGTCGTCCAGTTCCTGACTGCGCATCTCGACGTGGGAAACCGGTAAGCCGAACGCGACCGCCTGATCGGCTTGCCATCACGACGGCTGGAAGAGGCCAAGCAGATACTTGAGGCCTTGCACGATGCGGTCGATGCCGTGGGCGCGCTGTCGGCTATGAGCACCTCGCCGCGTTCGGGCGTGTCTTCAAGCGCAAAACCGGTCTGTCCCCTTCCGATCACCGACCCGACTTCGGTAAGCTCCGGTCCCACAAATACCTGATCGGTGGTCAGACCGCTCCCTGAGGCACAACTGGCATATTCCCGTCCGCGCCGGGACCGACGAGCTGACACTCGACATTCGGCCAGTGAACGCACCTAAGAGTCGCCAGGAAAGACATTTAGTTTCAGTATCTTGAGGCGGAGAGTGTTCTAGCCCAGTGCCGTCCTCTCCTGTTTTTTCCCAGCGGACAAAAATCAGCAAGGGGGATGCCGACCTGATTGCCTGTGGTAGGTATTTTGCCTCAAAATCAGTTATTTGTCGGGCATCGTGCGCAGAAAATGTTCATGTTTCGACCGCGTGATATCGCAGGGCGTTGCGGGCATTCCGGTGCGCATGCAAAATTCGGTTTCTTTGGTGCCTCATCGCCGCCGCTCCGGTGCGGGGCCAGCGCGGCAAGGCCAAGCCCCGCGAGGCCCGAGGCCGCGCCAAGCCACGGCCACAGGCCGGGCAGGATCGAGAACAGGAACATGTATGTCTGCGCCGCAGCCCAGAGCAGCCAGCCCATCAAGGCAACCGCTGCGATGCCTGCGGCGATCCGGTGCACATCGAAACGCCGGTGGGCACATGCCACCCAGAGGGCGCGAACGGCCACGGCGAGGGCGATGCCGATATGCGCCGCCCGCTCGGCCAGAAGGACGCGTGTCATCCCGACCGGCGCAACACCGAGGCTGTCCGACCAGTCGCGCAGAAGGGCGGCGAAACGGGGCCAGGCCCGCTGGCTGGTCGACAGGATCACGATGCCGTCGCCGGTCTCGGGCACGAGGTGCATGTGGCTCATCCAGCCATCGCCCCGGCCGCCATGCCAGACTGCATGCCGCCCGTCGGACAGCGTTTCGGTGAAGTGCCCAAGCGCATAGCCGTCCGCAGCAAAGGCGAACAGGCCGCCCACATGCGTCACCGGGCGGTGGAGCATGTCCACTCCGGCCCGTAAGAGGACTGTTTGGGCTGCGCCCGCCATCCTGGCGGCGGCCAGGCCGGGCAATGTCGTCCGCCGTGGCGAATGCACCGCCCGAGGCACGGGCAGGGTAGACGTAGAGCGCCACCGGCCGCCCGCACAGGTCGTGTCCGACGGGCATGTCGGGGCCGGGCCAGTCACAAGTCGCCGTCGCCATGCCGAGCGGACCGAAGGCCTGCCGACCCCGTTGGCGCGATACCGGCGTTTGGTGCGTGATGCCATGGCGGCGCGCCTATCCTGTAAGACCACATGCCTACTCCCCGCGGTCCAGAAGCATGGCTTCAAGACCGTCCAGCGCCGCACGATCCAGCACGCGCCCGCTTGCTATGACCATTTGCGGTCGTCGCAGCGTCGAGAGGCCCTCCAACGGGGTGGCATCGAGCAGAACGAGGTCGGCACGTCGTCCGTGCGCGATGGTGCCGTCCTGATCCGGCAGCCCGAAAAACTGCGTCGGGGCGACGGCTGCGGTGTAGAGCGCTTCGTCGGGGGTGAGGCCGATGGCCACGTAAAGCTCCAGCTCGTCGAGCAGCGAGAACCCGTGGAAGAGGTAGGGGTTGGCAAAGGACGCATCGGTGGAGGCAAGGATCGGCACGCCCGCCCGATGCGCCATCAGGAACGTCTGCCGGTCGAGCGCGATGCTGTCCGCCGCCAGCGCACGGACCTCGTCGGTCATCGCCTCCAGCCGGAAATCGGGGCGGCCCCAGGCGTCGCGCACCTCGGCGGGGATCAGGCGCATCCGGGGCGCGTCGGGTGCGGGCCAGTTGCCGGTGTAGAAATCGGCCACGACCAGCGTCGGGCTGACGTGCATGCGCGCGTCGACCATCCGGCCGAGCATCGTTTCGCACAGGGCCTCGTCCCAGGTTTCCAGGATCATCCGGTTGTGCGCCGCCATGATCTCGAAAATGCGATCGCGTTCCGCGCCCTCGGCCATGGCGGTGCGCAGCTCGTCCAGCATGGCGTCTTCTGCGGTCGAGCAGGCCATGGCCACCCGCCCGAAATGTTCCATCCCGTTCTGACCTGCGTCGATGGCGGTGCCGAGCGCGACCCGTTCGGGAACGTTCCCGACTAAGGGCAACCCGGCGTCACGGGCCGCCTCGGCCAGCGCAAGATAGGTCGCTTCGTCCAGCATCGAGTAGGCCTTGACGGCGGCCCAGCCTTCTGCGGCAATCCGGTCCACGACGCCCCGTGCCGCGCCGGCCGTGTCCGCGAGGAACATGCCGGGCCACGACCCGGGGCTGGCATCGACCCAGGCCCCGGCGAGGATCAGGCGCGGGCCCAGGACCTCGCCCGTCTCGATAAGGGCCTGCAACGCCTGTTGCTCGGCGATGGGCCAGAGCGCGCCCATGTCGCGGATGCCGGTGGCGCCGTCGATGAGGTAGAGCGGCAGTGCCGTGTCGGGTTCGGTTGGCGATGAGAAGATGTGCACATGGCTGTCCCAGAGACCGGGGATCAGGTAGCCGCCCGCTCCGTTCACGGGCGTGGCCGTGTCCGAAGCGATATCTTCGCCGACCTCCGCGATCAGACCGTCACGGATCAGGACGGAATGGCCGGGGGCGAGCGTTCCCCCGGCCACATCGACGTTGGTCACATCGGTCAGAAGTGTTTCGGATTGCGCCTGTGCCTGTGCCTCTGCCGCGCCCCCGAAGGTCAAGGCGAGCGCAAGCAATCCCTTGAACATGTTCCTAATCGCTCCGTAAACCTCAAGACGAGTTTTCCTGCAACCTCGCCAGCTTCCACCCGCTCATGCGCCCCGCCGCACCTCGGCCAGTGGCAGTACCTCGGCGACCACGGGGTCGATGCGTCCCGCCTCGAGCATCTGGAAAAGCCTCGCCATGTCGTCGTGGAACCAGTCGGGGTGTTTCCGCCGCATTGCGCCGATGGAATAGAACGCAGTCGCATGGCCGTTGGGCAGCCAGTCCCAGAGCTTCAGCTTGACGAAATCCATCGGGATCGACCCGCCGTGCCCCAGCACCTCGTTCTGGAAGCCGAAGGCCACCAGAATGCCGCCGGGCTTCAGCGCGTGAAGCGAGCGCGACAGGCTGTTGCCACCCAGCGGGTCGAAGACGGCGTCCACGCCGCCGCCCGTCGCCTCCAGAAGGGTCGCCTCCGGCGCATCCGCGTCCATGGGCGTCGCGCCAAGGCTGCGGATCAGGTCGTGCTTGGCCGCAACGTCGGTGCCAAAGGCCGCAATTCCCGCGTCGCGCGTCAGTTGCAGCATCGCCGTGCCGACCGCGCCCCCCGCGCCGTGGATCAGCAGGCTCTCTCCTGCCTGCATCTTCGCCACGCGGGTCAGCATCTGTTAGGGGCTGACGGCAGACAGGATCATGCCAAGGGCATCGACAGCCGATACGCCCTCGGGCACCGGCGTCAGCCTGTCCTCGGGCAGACAGATGTACTCGGCATAGGCGCCGATGGTCGTCAGGTCCGCCACCCGGTCGCCCGGAGTGAACCGCGTCGCGCCGGGGCCGGTGGCATCGACGATCCCCACCATGTCGTAGCCCGAGGTAATGGGCGGCTTGTCCTTCACATGCGGATACATACCCTTTCGGATCATCACGTCGGTGAAGGCGGCGCTGGTCACCAGAACGCGCACGCGCACCTCGCCGTCGCGGGGTTCAGGCAGGTCGGAGATGGTTTCAAGCTCCAGTTCCTCGGTACCTCCGAAGGCGTTCAGTCTGACACGGGAGTATGGCATGCGGTCTGTCTTTCATGGTTGGCCTTGCGTACATCGTGCCGCATTATGTCAGCACCGCGCTGACAGACCGCCGCAGCGACATCGGCATCGCCGGTGCGCGGCCGAACCGGATGACCAGATCGGGCCGCGCATCGGGCATCCCCAGCCAGCGCGCGAACTCTGGCCGGACCGACGGGACCTCGATCGGCTGGTTGACATGGGCGGTGCGGATGCCAAGTGCCGTTGCCTGCAACGCGAAGCGTTGAAAGCTTCGGCCGACCTTGATCCAGTGTTCGGGGTCCGCCCCGTCACCGACAAAGACGGCGATCCCGGCCGAGGACCGTATCTGGTCGCGGTACTTGTCGTTCTCGGATCCCTTGCGAAACACCCTCCCGAACAGCGTCGGCCCGATCCACTCGGGCAACACGGGGTTGCCGGAACAAGCCCCGAACAGACCGTCACCCGTCTCGACCGCACGCGCGGGGCTGAAGCGCAGCCACGCGACAAGCTCCTGCGCGAAGGCCGGGTCGTCCATCTGCGCGATGTTGCCCGCGATGACGAAATCGAGGACTGCGTCGAGGTCCGCTGGCGCGGTGAAGAACAGGACCGAAACGCCCTCTTCCCGACCTGCGGCCTCAAGCAAGGTCATGTCGGCGGGCGAAATCGGTTGGCCGTCGTAGACATAGCGCGTCGACTGCCGCAGCGGGATTGCCTGATAAAGCTCTTGATCGCCCGGCTGTGCCGAAAACAACGATATGTCGATCTGCGGTTCGGCGCCGGACCCGATCACGACCTCGCTGCCGCGTCCAAGCGCTGCACCGGCGATGACAAGGTTCTGGGTGGCGCAGCCGAGGCTGACCCAGAGGGCGTGATCGTCGGGATCGACAACCGCCGTCTGCCGCGCGAAATCGGGAAGGATCGCCACCTTCTGTCCCTCCAGCCGAAACTTCCAAGGCTGTGTGTTGTGCCCATTGGCGGCGAGTGTCGCCATCCGGACAAGCTCTTGGTTCTCGGGA
>CAZTUG010000027.1:27015-39272 GCA_964615955.1 uncultured Roseicyclus sp. | reverse complement strand
GCCCGAGCGGCGCTTTTCGTTCATGACCTTCCACACCGGCGCCGCATAGGGTAAGATAATTGGTGCAATTTCGAGCAGCGCTGCGATGAGCCCGTCGCGGTCCACCGGTTCAAGTCCGAGGCCTCGACGCAGCGCGTCATGATGGACCAAGGCACGATCCACGCGCATCTCCAATGTGGTGCGATCGGCCAGATCTGCGACGCGCACGACGCGGCGGCCTACCTTGTCCTCGTAGGCAGGGCCGATACCCCGACCGGTTGTACCGATCTTTGCGACCGAGTTCTGGTCCTCGCGGGCGCGGTCCAACTCTCCGTGGATCGGCAGGATCAACGGCGTGTTCTCGGCGATCATCAGGGTTTCCGGGGTAATCGCGACACCCTGGCCCCGAATGGTTTCGATCTCCTTGACCAGATGCCAAGGGTCAAGGACAACGCCGTTTCCGATGACGCTCAACTTGCCACCGCGCACCACCCCTGAGGGCAGCGCGTGCAATTTGAATACCTCGCCGTCGATAACCAGAGTGTGGCCCGCGTTATGCCCGCCCTGGAACCGCGCGATCACGTCGGCGCGCTCGCTCAGCCAATCCACGATCTTGCCTTTGCCCTCGTCGCCCCACTGGGCGCCGACCACGACGACGTTGGCCATCTCATCCTCCGGAAAATAGCTAAACCCCGACGCGCTATAGCGGGCGGGAGCCTTGGGTGGAACCGAATTCTGCCGCGCAGCCGTTAACGGGTTGTTAACCTTGGCAAGGTCCGCTGGCACATGATTGCGTGGACCTGCGCCATGTGAAAAAGTGATCCCACAGACCGAACGGGAATCAATAATCTGGAATCCGGAGCGCCCTTGCGGCCCCCTGTCGCATCTCTTAAGGAAACGCGGACCAGAGAATTGGTTGAGTGAGATAAGGCACGCCCATGGAAAACGTCATTCTCGTCATTCATCTGATCCTCGCGATCTGCCTGATCGGTGTGGTGCTTCTTCAGCGATCCGAAGGCGGCGGACTGGGCATGGGCGGTGGCGGTGGTGTCATGTCCGGACGGCAAACGGCGACAGCCTTGGGCAAACTGACATGGGCCTTTGCGATCGCGTTCCTGATTACGTCGGTTACCCTGACGGTGATCGCGGCACAGAACTCCTCCGGCAACTCGGTGCTGGACGACTTGGGTGGCTTGCCTGCGCCGTCCAATGATGCAGGCGGCAGCGCCCTCCCCCCGGTGGACAGTCTTCTCCCTCCCATCGGCGGCGATGGCCCAGCACTTCCGCCCACGTCAGAGTAAGCTGAATCTGAACCCTATTTTGGGTGCGGCAACTCGATTTGTACAGCATATGGACGGCCAAAGTCTGAACGGACCTTGTGCGGGAAGGCCGAATCCGGGTATTCTCAACTTCCGTGAAAATAGAAACGTTGGGTGGCGTTGAAGACAGCGGCACCAGACGCACGGGGGACTATCGAGACATGGCGCGATTTATCTTTATCACCGGCGGGGTGGTCTCTTCGCTTGGAAAAGGGCTGGCCTCGGCCGCCCTTGGAGCACTTTTGCAATCGCGCGGCTTCACGGTGCGCTTGCGCAAGCTCGATCCCTACTTGAACGTCGACCCGGGCACGATGAGCCCGTTCGAGCATGGCGAAGTTTTCGTAACAGATGACGGCGCCGAAACCGATCTTGACCTCGGCCACTATGAACGCTTCACCGGCGTCGCTGCGCGCAAG
Source organism: uncultured Roseicyclus sp. (assembly GCA_964615955.1). GTDB lineage: Bacteria > Pseudomonadota > Alphaproteobacteria > Rhodobacterales > Rhodobacteraceae > Gymnodinialimonas. Next base: position 37,558 of record CAZTUG010000027.1, on the reverse strand, counting down.
ACCGACAGCATCAGCTCCGGTCGAGTCTATTCCAACGTGTTGGAAAAGGAACGCCGCGGCGACTACCTGGGCAAAACGATCCAAGTCATTCCACACGTTACCAATGAAATCAAGGACTTCATCGCGATCGGAGAGGACGAGGTCGATTTCATGCTCTGCGAGATCGGCGGCACCGTCGGCGATATCGAGGGCCTGCCCTTCTTCGAAGCTATCCGCCAATTCGGACAGGACAAGGCGCGCGGCCAGTGCATCTTCATGCACCTGACCCTGCTTCCTTTCATCAAGGCCAGCGGAGAGTTGAAGACCAAGCCAACACAGCATTCAGTCAAGGAACTGCGCTCCATCGGGATCGCGCCAGATATTCTCGTGTGCCGTTCCGAGGGGCCGATCCCGGCGAAGGAACGCGAGAAGTTGGCGCTATTCTGTAACGTGCGCCCGGATGCGGTGATCGCGGCACAAGACCTGCACTCGATCTACGAGGCGCCGCTGGCCTACCACCGCGAAGGCCTTGACCAGGCGGTGCTTGACGCGTTCCAGATCAGCCCTGCACCGCGTCCAGATCTGAGCATCTGGGAGGACGTTGCCGACCGGATCAACAACCCGGAAGGCGAGGTCAAGGTCGCTATTGTCGGCAAGTACACGCAGCTTGAGGATGCCTATAAATCGATTGCCGAAGCACTGACCCATGGCGGAATGGCGAACCGGGTAAAGGTAAAGATCGAATGGGTCGATGCCGAGATTTTCGAGCGCGAGGACGTCGCGCCGCATCTGGAACGCTTCCACGCGATCCTTGTCCCCGGCGGGTTCGGAGAGCGTGGGACAGAGGGCAAGATCAAGGCTGCAGAATTCGCCCGCACGAAGATGATCCCCTACCTGGGCATCTGCCTCGGAATGCAGATGGCGGTGATCGAAACAGCCCGGAATCTCGCTGACCTCGGCGACGCCGGATCCGAGGAATTTGACCATGAATCGGGAAAGAAACGTTTCACGCCAGTGGTCTACCACCTTAAGGAATGGGTGCAGGGCAATTACAAAGTCACGCGCTCGGCCTCCGACGACAAGGGCGGGACGATGCGCCTCGGAGCTTATGATGCGGTTCTGACTGCCGGCTCCAAAGTAGCGGAGGCGTATGGAACGACCACAATCGAAGAGCGGCATCGCCATCGGTACGAAGTCGACATCAAGTATCGTAAGCAACTCGAGGCGCACGGCTTGATGTTCTCGGGGATGTCGCCAGATGGCCGGCTGCCCGAAATAGTCGAAATTCGCGACCACCCGTGGTTCATCGGCGTGCAATTCCATCCCGAGCTGAAGTCCAAACCCTTCGCGCCACATCCCTTGTTCCGGGATTTCGTGCGGGCTGCCAAGGACAATTCCCGGCTGGTCTGAAGTATCTTCTGGAACGGCCGCTTTCACATCCGAGTGAAACCCATCTTCGTTGTCGCCCAATAGGCACAATGCCGCGCGTCGCGAACCGGTGTGGCTTTCGTGGATGCACGGGAACGGCTATAGATTGCCAAACGGTGGCGACCCTTGGTGTGCCACATCTCCAAAGGACTATACCATGCGTTTGACAATCTCCGCCCTTGCCTTGACCGCCGTCTTTTCCGTGTCCGCCGCATCCGCTCAGGACGCGGCTCGGTGGACGGGCTTCTATGCTGGGTTTGCCACAAACATCATCGCACCCGAGTTCGACAATTCACCGATTGCCACACCCCTTCAGGAAGGCACAGGTTTTGGTTTCTACGGTGGCTACAATTACGCAATGGGCAGCAATTTCGTAGTCGGCGCCGAAGTCGGTGTGTCTGGTCCTGTCGCTTTTCAGACGGTTCTGGGCAATCCCGACTTCGAGTTCGACAACATGCTCAACGCCCGGATCCGGGGCGGCTATGCCATTGGTAGCGCGATGGTTTATGGCTCTCTCGGCTACCAGGTGGTCAATTATGGCGCTGCGGCGGGTATCTCCACCTCCGGCTCTGCCGATGGCCTCGTCTACGGGATTGGCATGGAAATGCTGCTCACTGATACGGTTTCGGTGCGGATTGACTACACCTCAACACATATGAACCCCGAAGCTGGAACGCTGATTGGGGCTGGCGGAAACGATCAGATCGATGCGAATGCCATCGGCCTGGGTGTCGCCCTGCACTTCTGAGGCCCTTCCAAAAAGAAAACCCGCAATGTGGCTGCCCCCCCTTGTGGTTCAGCCGTGTCGGTTCATTGGGGTCAAGCTGCCGTGGACTGAACGGCCCGGACTTCGTCACGGATGATCTCGGCGATCAGAGCGGCGTCCCCGGTCGAGAAAGTAAGCGGCAGTCGCATGTCCAGCAGCCCCGCCAGGATGCGGTCGGTTTTGGGCAGGTGCTGCTCGGGCGCGTAACGCCAACTGTCGTAGCGGGAGGTGAAGGCCACCGGCTCTGCCGCACCAAACCATTTCAATTCTACTCCGCGGGAGGCGCAGCCGGCGACGATGGCCTGAATATGGTCGGGCGCGATGCCGGGCAGACGCATCTGGATGGACGAGCCGATGAAGCTTTCCTCGGCCGGGCGTTCGATGATCCGCAGGCCCGGCGTGTTGCGCAAGCCATCCTCCACCCTGCGGTAGAGCGCGTTCCATCGGGCGATCTGTGCAGGCAGGTCTGCCAATTGAGGACGCAGGATGGCCGCGCGAAGGTTGTCCATCCGACCCGAGACATTCGGCGTGGCGTACTTGACCTTTTCGAAGGTATTCACAGGCGGTGAAGCCAAGTGCTTTCCGTAGAGCATGTAGGAACCCGACAGGACAACGGCTTTCGCCATGACTTCGGCATCGTCGGTGACCAGGAGGCCGCCTTCGCCCGAATTCATATGCTTGTAGGTTTGGGTGGAGTAGCAGCCAACCAATCCATGCCGCCCCGATGGAACACCCCGCCAAGCGCCACCCATGGTGTGGGCACAATCCTCGATCACAGTGAGTCCTGCGGCATCGCAGATCTCCATCAGGCGGTCCATGTCGCAGATATGGCCACGCATGTGGCTCAGCAACAGAACCTCCGCCCCCGAGGACGCGGCCTTGGCGGCGAGATCCGCGAGGTCGATGGTGAGGCTCTCGGTAGTTTCGACAAAAACCGGCGTGGCGCTCACGGCGGCAATTGCGCCCGGCACCGGCGCCAGCGTGAACCCGTTGGACAGGACCTTGTGGCCAGGCCCTACGCCCAATGCACGCAGGGCCGCGCCCATCGCATATCCGCCCGACGCCACGGCGAGACAGTATTTTGCCCCGACATAGGTGGCGAATTCCTGCTCCAGCAAGGCCGTTTCCCCAGCCTCGCCTTGGGCGGTGTTGTAGCGGTGCAGACGCCCCGAGCGCATGACGGCAACCGCCGCCTCGATCGCGGCTTCGGGAATCGGTTCCTGCTGGGTGAAACTACCGGTGAAAATGGATTTGGTCATTGGGGCACGATCATGTGGCACGGCAGGGGCGTCAATGGTTCAGTTTGCGGAGTGGTCAGGTCTGGATCTGAATTTCTTGTCAAGTAGAGATCAGGCAAGCACCGTGTCGAGAACCCGATCAAGATCGTCGTAATGATGGAGCAAACCCTCCGGCGAGAGTCCTGCGACCGCGCCGCCCGTCGGTCCGAAGGTGACAAGAATGCAGGGGATTCCCGCCGCGGCGGCTGTCTCGCGGTCGGTGATGGTATCGCCTACCAGGACTGCGCGCGTACGGTCTCCCTTCAGCCGCGAAATTGTCTCCAACAGGGGGGCCGGGTCTGGCTTGCGGGTCGGCAAGGTATCTGCACCGATGAGGGCAGGGAAGCGAGATATCAGCCCCAGCCGGTGTAAAAGGGCAACCGCCAATCCCTCGGGTTTGTTGGTGCATATTCCCGTGGCATGACCTGCCGCGCGCAAACGATCCACGGCGGCGAGCGCACCGGGATAGAGCGTCGTGAATGTATCGATGGCGGCGGCATAGGCATCGAGCAACGGCTGGTAGCCCGCATCGGCCAGAGCCTCGGGATCGGCATGACCCATCCGCGTCGCAGCCAACCTCAGCATGGCCCGTCCTCCGGCGAAAGCGGTGGCGTCATCGGCCCCCATCATCAGCTGCGGCGGGTGCCCAAGGCGCACCAAGGCGCTGTTGGCTGCGGTAATCAAGTCACCGGCGGTATCTGCCAGGGTGCCGTCCAAGTCGAAGATAACCGTCCGCATCCGCTGCCCTTTCGGCATTATTCCGCCCATGGCTGTTACAACCTGACGGTGAAATTGAACGCATGGGGGCTATGCCCCAACCCCGCGCAGGGATACTAGGCGCCAAACGCGAAGGAAAGACGTAAGATGCAGGCACACTCCCGACCATTGGCCGTGGTTGTTCTGGCCGCCGGTGCGGGCACCCGGATGAATTCCGATCTGCCCAAGCCGTTGCACCTCTTGGGGCAAGCTCCCTTGCTCGCCCATGGGATCGCTGCCGTGGCCGAGTTGGAGCCCGCCCGGATCGTCGTTGTAACGGGCTATGGCGCCGATATGGTCGAGGCGTCGTTGGCCGACATCGCGCCGGAAGCGGTGATCGCTCGGCAAGAGCCGCAACTCGGAACCGGTCACGCTGTCCTGCAGGCCGCAAGTGCGCTGGAGGGGTTCCAGGGCGACGTGCTGGTGCTTTATGTCGACAGCCCTTTCTTCCGGCCCGCCACGCTGGCTGCAATGCGCGCGGCGCGCACAACTCACGACATTGTCATGTTGGGCTTCAGGCCCGCCGATCCTGGCCGCTATGGCCGTATGGTGATGCAAGGCGACCGGTTGGTGCGGATCGTCGAGTTCAAGGATGCCACAGAAGCAGAGCGCGCAATTGACCTGTGCAATTCCGGCGTACTCTGCGCAGATGCCGAAACGCTGTTCGAACTGCTGACACATATCGGAAACGACAATGCGGCGGGCGAGTATTACCTCACCGATGTGCCGGAACTGGCCGGCAATGCGGGACTTCACTCGACTACCATCACCTGCGACGAGGCCGAAACGCTTGGCATCAATACCCGCGCCGAGCTTGCCCGCGCCGAAGCGCAGTTCCAGGCAATGCGCCGCGCCGAATTGATCGAAACGGGCGTATCCTTGCAGGCACCTGAAACCGTGCATCTGGCACTCGATACCCATATCGGCGGGGATGCGATAATCGAGCCCTATGTCTTTTTCGGCCCCGGCGTGACAATCGAAAACGGCGCCCGCATCAGGTCCTTCAGCCATCTCGAAGGTTGCCACGTCGGCCGGGGTGCGGTCGTCGGCCCCTATGCCCGTCTCCGCCCCGGGGCGGAGATCGGCAATGATGCCAAGATCGGCAATTTCGTGGAAATCAAGCAGGCCGAGATTGGCGAGGGTGCGAAGGTCAGCCATCTCAGCTATATCGGTGACGCGACGGTGGGCGAACGCGCAAACATCGGCGCGGGCACGGTCACTTGCAACTACGATGGCGTGATGAAGCATCACACCGAGATCGGAGCAGGTGCCTTCATCGGCTCGGACACGATGTTGGTGGCACCGGTGCGTGTGGGTTCCGCTGCTATGACGGCCAGCGGGTCCGTCATTACCGAAGACGTGCCGGATGGAGCGTTGGCGATCGGGCGCGCCAAACAGGTCAGCAAGCCGGGATTGGCGGTCAAGTTGATGGACCGACTGCGGGCGATCAAGGCCGACAAGGCAAAAGGTTAGACAAATGTGCGGAATTGTCGGCGTTCTGGGCAATCACGAGGTCGCCCCGATCCTTGTGGAAGCCCTCAAACGGCTGGAATACCGTGGCTATGACAGTGCGGGAATTGCCACCGTACAGAATGGCAGACTGGACCGCCGCCGCGCCGTCGGCAAGCTGGTGAACCTGTCGGACGCACTGGTGCATGATCCGCTGGCGGGCAAAACAGGCATCGGCCACACGCGGTGGGCCACCCATGGCGGGCCCTCTGTCTCCAATGCGCATCCTCATCGGGCTGGTCGCGTGGCCGTCGTTCATAATGGCATCATCGAGAATTACCGCGAGTTGCGCACCCGTCTGGCTCACCGCAGCTTCACCTCCGAAACCGATACCGAGACGGTAGCCCAACTGTGCGAGCAGTTCCTCGACGACGGTTTGATGCCGCGCGAGGCTGCGGCCAAAACCCTCTGTCACCTGAAGGGGGCCTATGCCCTCGCCTTTCTCTTCGAGGGCGAGGACGATTTGATTGTCGCGGCACGCAAGGGCTCTCCACTGGCCATCGGCCATGGCGACGGAGAGATGTTCGTCGGCTCCGACGCCATCGCCATCGGGCAGATGACCAACTCCATCACCTACCTTGAAGAGGGTGATTACGCCTTCGTCACCCGCTCAGGCGCAGAGATCCACGACGCCGACGGTCGGCTCACCAACCGTGAAGCGCGCACCATACCGGTGCAGGCCACACAACTCGACAAAGGTGGCCACAAGCACTTCATGGCGAAGGAGATCTTCGAGCAACCCGTGGTGCTAAGCGAGTGCCTCGCTCACTACGCCCGGGGTGCCGCCGACCTGCTGGATTTCCGCGAGACGGACCGATTGATCCTGGTGGCCTGCGGCACCGCGCATTACGCCTGCGCGGTGGCGAAATACTGGTTCGAGCAATTGGCCCGTCTACCTTGCGACGTCGATATCGCGTCCGAATTCCGATATCGCGAACCGCCGGTGTCCAGCCGCACGACGGCGCTTTTCGTCAGCCAGTCGGGCGAGACGGCGGACACACTGGCCGCCCTGCGCTTCGTCGCGAACAAGGCGGCACGGGTCGTGTCGGTGGTCAATGTGCCGGAATCCTCCATTGCACGGGAATCCGACGTGGCCCTTCCAATTCTGGCCGGGGTGGAGGTGGGCGTGGCCTCCACCAAGGCGTTCATGAACCAGTTGGCCGTGCTGGCGACCCTCGCGATCACGGCCGCCCTGCAGCGCGGCACAATCGACGCTGCGCGCGGGCTGGAGTTGCGCGAAGCCCTGCGCGTCATGCCCGGACTGATCAACCAGACCCTTGCACTGGAAGATCAGATATCCAGGCGAACGGCCAAGCTGGCCGAAGCCCGCTCTGTCCTGTTCCTTGGGCGCGGTCCAATGTTCCCATTGGCGATGGAAGGCGCGCTGAAACTCAAGGAAATCAGTTATATTCACGCCGAAGGCTATGCGAGTGGCGAGTTGAAGCACGGCCCTATCGCTCTTATCGACAAGACCGTGCCGGTGATCGTGCTGGCACCGAGTGACGCGCTTTTCGACAAGACCGTGTCGAACATGCAGGAGGTCATGGCCCGCGATGGCCGCGTCTGGCTGATCACCGATTCAGCAGGCGCGGCCGAGGCCGGCGAAGGCACCTGGGCGACCTTGGTTCTGCCCTCAGTCGATCCAATCCTTGCGCCCATGCTCTATGCCGTAGCGGCACAGTTGATAGCCTACCACACGGCGCTGCACAAAGGCACCGACGTGGACCAGCCGCGCAATCTGGCGAAATCCGTGACGGTCGAATGACGCGACTAGGGCCGGTGGACCTGCACCTCAGTGGGTCGCATGTATGCCTCGTGCCATTGGATCACTCCCATGCGCGCGCGCTGGCGCAAGTCAGCGCCGCGCATCGGATGCACCTGTTATGGTATACCGCCGTGCCGTCGGCCGATGGGATGGAAGCCGAAATCTCGCGCCGCCTTGCATTGCGCGATGCGGGCACGATGATCCCCTTCACGGTTCTGGACGCCAGCGGCGCTGCGGTCGGCATGACTACCTACATGAATATCGACCACACTGGCCCGCGCGTTGAAATCGGCTCGACATGGATCGGGCCAGACGCGCAGCGCGGCCCCCTCAACACGCAAGCCAAGCGCCTCCTCCTTTGCCATGCGTTCGAGGCCTGGTCCTGTCTTGCCGTCGAATTCCGCACTCACCGCCTGAACCTGCAAAGCCGTCGCGCCATCGAGCGGCTGGGAGCGCAGCTTGACGGTATCCTGCGCGCCCATATGCGCACGGCCGACGGCAACGTGCGCGATACGGCGGTCTACTCGATCACCGCCAACGATTGGCCGACAGTGCGCACCCATCTTGATTGGCTGATTGAAAAGCCAAATGATCAAAGCCGATGATCACGGCCGAAGCCGCTCTGGAAGCCCTCTGCGCCCATGCGGATGCGGTCCGTGCCGCAGAGATGGCGGCCTACCACAAGGCAGATCGCACCTATCTCGGCTTGTCGAACCGCATCACGGGAGCGCTGGCGACCGAATGGCGCCGCGCCGCGCCAGATCAAGCGGCCATTTTGACGTTGGCGCACGGCCTATGGGGGACTGATGTGTTCGAAGCCCGCATCGCCGCCGGAAAATTGTTTGTGCAAGCTCGTATCCGCCCGGATGACACGGCGGCGTGGCACTGGATCACTTCAGCGGTCCCGCAATTCGACAGTTGGGCCATTGCCGATTCCGTTGCCCAAAGCGGCCAGAAACGCTTGGTTCAAGATCCGTCCCGCCTCGACACCCTCGAGGAGTGGACACGCTCCGACCACATCTGGACCCGTCGCGCCGCCTTCGTCTTCGCCCTGCCCTTCACGAAATCGCGCCATCCCTCCGCGATCGAAAAAGACGCCCGCGCCCGTATCCTGCACTGGGCCGAAGCACTGGCCGACGACCGCGAATGGTTCATCCAGAAGGCAATCGCGTGGTGGCTGCGGGACTTGTCGAAGCACGACGCCGTGGCCACCCGATCCTGGCTCGATACCCATGGAGAACGCCTCAAACCCTTTGCCGCCCGCGAAGCCGCACGCCACCTTCCCTGAAGCCGCTCCCGTGTCTTGGCAAAGAACGTCCTCAGGCTCCGCAGAAGCGGGGCGCTGGCGCCCTCTGCCCCTTGCCACCCCGCGGCGCCGCTTCTATGACGCGCCGACAGCCCGGGATCAAAGCACCATGCCTCTCCTCGTGATGAAATTCGGCGGCACCTCGGTCGCCACCCTCGACCGGATCCGTCGCGCCGCAAAGCGCGTAGGGCGCGAGGTGGCCAAAGGCTACGACGTCATCGTCATCGTCTCGGCGATGTCGGGAAAAACGAACGAGCTTGTCAACTGGGTAGAGGAGACCGGGCAGTTCTATGACGCACGCGAATACGATGCCGTGGTGTCATCGGGCGAAAACGTGACTGCTGGCCTTATGGCCCTGACGCTTCAGGAAATGGATGTGCCGGCGCGGTCCTGGCAGGGCTGGCAGGTGCCGCTCCAGACCAATTCCGCCCACGCCTCCGCCCGGATCGAGGCTATCCCGACCGACCACCTCAATGCCAAGTTCGCCGAAGGCATGAAGGTTGCCGTCGTCGCGGGTTTTCAGGGCATCTCGCCCGAGGGCCGCATCACCACGCTGGGGCGGGGCGGGTCCGACACCACCGCCGTGGCGTTCGCTGCCGCATTCGAGGCGGAGCGCTGCGACATCTACACTGACGTGGACGGTGTCTATACCACCGATCCGCGCATTACCTCCAAGGCCCGCAAGCTCGACCGTATCGCCTTCGAGGAAATGCTGGAGCTGGCCTCGCTCGGCGCCAAGGTTCTGCAAACCCGGTCGGTCGAGCTCGCGATGCGCTACGATGTGCGCCTGCGTGTCCTGTCATCCTTCGAGGAGCCGACGGATGACGCTGGCACCCTTGTTTGTTCAGAGGAAGAAATCATGGAATCCAATGTTGTGGCAGGCGTCGCCTATTCGCGCGACGAGGCGAAGATGACGCTCCAGAACGTCGAAGACCGGCCCGGCATCGCCGCCGCGATCTTCGGCCCTCTTGCCGAGGCGGGCGTGAACGTGGACATGATCGTGCAGAACATTTCGGACGGCGGCATGACGGACATGACCTTCTCTTGCCCGGTGGGCGAGGTCGCGCGGGCCGAGAAGGCGATGGCCGACGCGCAGGCAGCCGGGGCCATCACATTTTCCGGACTGGTGGCCGACACGGACGTGGCCAAGGTCTCCATCGTCGGGATCGGGATGCGCAGCCACGCAGGTGTGGCTGCCAAGATGTTCCAGACGCTCCGCGACGAGGGCGTAAACATCAAGGTCATCACCACGTCCGAGATCAAGGTTTCGGTGCTGATCGACCGGAAATACATGGAATTGGCCGTGCAAGCGCTGCATGACGCCTTCGGGCTGGACAAGGCCGCCTGAAGGCTGCCTGCCAGGCCTGCCGTGCTCAGGCTCGGGTGAAGTCCATGGTCCAGTTGGTCTCCCACCTGGTGCCGCCATCGGCGGACATCGCCTGTTCCCATCGCGGGGTCTGCGTATAGGTGCGCAGCCACAGGAAGCGCACGATCACCGGCTGACCACGCAGGGTGTCGTCGGCGAGGAAAGTGCCCACGCCACCCTCGAACCGGCCGATCACCGGCACGTCGAATTGATGGGGATCGGTGTCGGCCAACCACCAGATTGCCCATGTTTTCCGCGCCGAATCGAAGGCCCGGATGGCGATGGCGCGGTAATCCCCGCTTGGGAAGTGCAGCAGGTTGTCTTCGATATTGCCGCTGCCCCCCAAGACCGGGCGCGTCTGCGAGGTGCCGGTGAACTCTTCCCACTCCTC
>CAZTUG010000027.1:0-26915 GCA_964615955.1 uncultured Roseicyclus sp. | reverse complement strand
TGGCGCTGGTCGCGGCGCCGGCCTTTGCCGATGGCGAGACAGTCACGATCCGCGGCGAACTCGTTGATACCTGGTGCTATTTCTCGGGCGTCATGGGCGGCACCGAGGCCGTTCAGGGCACGGCGCACCATACCTGCGCGCTGTGGTGCTCGGCGGGCGGAATTCCCGTCGGACTGCTGGCCGAGGACGGCACGGTCTATATGATCCTCGCCATCGGCGGTGACGATCAGAGCGCATCGGGCCAGACACAGCTTGAACTGGCTTCTCACGAGGTCACCGCCGCAGGGCGCGTCTTTGCGCGCGACGGGTTGAACTATCTGGTTGTCGACCAGATCGTCGAGGATCATGGGATAACAAACATCAATCACTCCGATTTCGGCTCCGTCCCCGGCTTCGCCATCCCGAATCCGGAGGGATGAGACCATGATGAAATATATCGCCCTTTTCACCGCATTGCCCTGTATTGCACTGGCCCAGGACGGTCCGTTTTCCGAAGGCTCGGAAGCGCGCAGTTGGAACCTTGCTTGGGAACAGCCGGCCCGGTTCGAGGCGACAGTGGTCGATATGCTGTGCGAAATAACGGGCGATTGTGCCAATGAATGCGGCGCCGGGCGGCAGCTTGGCTTGCTGCGGGCTGCCGATGGGGTGCTGACCTATCCGAACAAGAACAATCAGGGCATCTTCACCGGCGCGGCGGTCGACCTTGCGCCATTTTGCGGGATGCAGGTCGAGGTTGATGGCTTGCTGATCGAAGACGACTATATCGGCGCGACCAACATCTACCAGGTGCAGATGATCCGCACGCTTGGAGATGAGACGTGGAAGACCGCCGATGGCTGGACCGATGCCTGGGCACTGGCCTACCCCGATGCTGCGGCGCAAGAGGGGCGCTGGTATCGCAATGATCCGCGGGTCGTATCGTTGCTGGAAGCGGCTGGCTATCTTGGCACCGGTGAAACCTGGCAAGAGGCATGGGAGTTGACCCGTTGATCCGCATCGCGACGATCCTGCTGCTTTGCGCCGGAGCAGCTTCGGCTCAGGACCTGACCGACGGGATCGGTGGAGCCTTCACCCTGATTGATCAGACCGGCACCGAACGCACGGAAACGGACCCGGACGGGCTACACCAATTGGTCTTTTTCGGCTACGCGAATTGCCAGGAGATCTGCTCGGCCGCCCTGCCGCTGATGGCCTCCACTGTCGAAATGGTGACAGCGCAGGGTGGCGCATTGCGGCCCGTGATGATCACCGTCGACCCTGCCCGCGACACGCCCGAGGCGATGGCGGCGGCACTGGCCGTTTTTCACCCCGATTTCGTAGGCCTCACGGGCAGCGAGGACGCCCTGCAGATCGCTTATGAGGCATACGAGGTCGAGTTCGAGGAGCTTTTCGTCGATCCCTTCCATGGCACGGTATTCTCCCACGGCTCATTCATCTACCTGCTGGATGGCGAGGGAGCGGTGCTGACCCTGCTGCCACCGGTTCTTGGGCCTGAGATGATGGCACGGATCATAAGCGGCTACCTGGAGGCAGGCTGAACCATGGATCGCAGGCGTTTTCTGATCGGTGCTGGAGCGCTGGCGCTGGTCGGAGCGAGCTTCGCAGTCACCGGCGGACGAAACCTGTTCTGGTCGATATTATCCGAGGATGTGGCCGATCGTATCGACGTCGAAACGGCCCATCGGCTGGCGGAGGCCGGCGACATCGTGCTGATCGACATCCGCCGCCCGGATGAGTGGGCGGCCACGGGAAGCCCCGCCTCAGGCCATCGCCTGGACATGCGGCGCGAAGATTTTTCCGACCGATTGCTGGAGCTTGTCGGGGGTGATCTGGATGCACCCATAGCCTTGATCTGTGCCCGTGGCGTACGGTCGTCGCGGTTGACGAACCAATTGACGGCAGCGGGATTCACGCGCGTCATTGACGTGCCGGAGGGCATGTTGGGCTCTGCCGCGGGACCGGGATGGATCCGCGCCAGCCTGCCGGTGGATCGCGGATGAGGTGGCGCGCGGTCGGATCCGCCGTCCTTGCGACAGCCTGCATGACTGGCGCGGCAGTTGCGGAATGTGCGGCTGTGACGGGGCCTTGCACGGTTCCCATGGGAGAATATCACATAGCCCTGCCCGAGGGTCCCGGCCCCTTCCCGGCTGTCCTGATGCTGCATGGCGCAGGCGGGCGCGGGGCGGGAATGGTCGAGATGCTCGCCTCGACCATGACGTCGCGCGGATATGCGGTGATCGGGCCGCAGGGTCTGCCACGGCCGGGCGGGCGGGGCAACTCGTCGTGGTCGTTCCACCCCGAGCGTGAGGCATTCCGGGACGAGGCCGCCTTCCTGTCCCAGATCCTGGACGACGCCGCGACCCACCACGAAGTCGACCGTCAAACGGTGCTGATAGCCGGATTTTCCATCGGCGGATCCCTGGTGTCTTACCTCGCCTGCTACAACCCTGAGATCGCGCGCGCCTATGCGCCGGTTGCAGGGTCCTTCTGGCGCCCGCATCCAGCTCTGGAAGCCTGCGCTGGACCAGTCGACGTGCTGCACACCCATGGCTGGATGGATGGCACGGTGCCGATCGAAGGTCGCGTGTTCCGCGGTGGCGAAATACGACAGGGAGATGTCTTCGCCTCCATGGAAATCTGGCGCGTAACCAATGGATGCGCCGCCTCCGCGCCCGATGTTACAACCAATGAAGGACTTTACTGGAATCGCATCTGGACGTCCTGCGAGACCGGATCGCTTCAATTTTCACTGCACCCGGGGGGGCATTCGATACCGCGCGGATGGGCGGACATGGCACTCGACTGGTTCGAATCCCTCTGAACAGACAATCCACCGCGACGACGCTGACCCCCGACCGCACGAGCATGTCGTCATTCTGCCGCCTCGGGCATCGCACGCAAAGTCTGATGCAACTCGGCGCGGTGCGCACGGGCGGCTCGGATGATCTGAGGGGTGGCGTAGATCTCAGGCGTTCCGAGGGCGCGGGCGGTGGCACGAAACCGCGTCAGACGAAGGCCCGACAGCGCGGAAAGCGGCACCGCAAGCGCCAGTGACAGTGTAATGGGAAGCAGCCAGAGCGATACGACCCCCGCTGCCATTCCGATCGCAAGACCAAGGCCTGCAACCGTCTCCAACCCGTGGAAGCGAAGCATGGTCCAGACCGAATGGTTTCCGCCCGACCGGACCTGCGGCAACCATTCGATCCGGCGTCCCAGCATTGTCCGGATCACGGCGAGGGTCTGCTGCACCATCAGGATCGGCGCATAGAGGATCGAGAGCGCCAACTCGGTCACCAGCGACACCCCGAAGCGCCACGGACCGCCCAGATCCGTCAGCCGCAACCCGATCCCGCCGATGGCCGCAGCACCCAGCGCCTTGGGAGCGAGCAACATTCCATACATCAAAACCAGCAGGGCCGAGGAATGCACGGCTTCCATCTGCGGCCATTGCACCTGCGGATTGCGGCCCGAAAAATAGACGATCACATTGTTGTCGGTGCCGGTGCCGATCAGCGCCCAGACCATCAGCAACGCGAACCATGCCGGGCTGAGCAGGTAGCTGACCGCGCCGTGGAACAGGTGAAAGCGGGTCACGGTGTGGAACCCGTTGGACGCCAGGAGAAGCAGGTGCTGCAGGTTGCCCTGACACCAGCGCGCATCGCGCCGCACATAGTCGATCAGAGTGGCGGGCACTTCCTCATAGCTGCCCTTTATGCGCGGACTGAAGCGCACGCCCCACCCGGCGCGGCGCAGCAGGCCCGCCTCCACGAAATCATGGCTGAGGATCAGCGCCGCGCGACGGCCGCGCATTTTCGGCAATCCTGCCGAAGCCGCGAAGGCGGCGGTGCGGATGATTGCATTATGTCCCCAATAGTTGCCTTCACGATCCGCCCAAGTCGCCAGCCCTTCTGCCAGCACAGACCCATAGATCGTGGAAGCGAATTGCTGCACCCGGGCGAAAAGGGTTTCGGCGCCGATCAGTTGCGGGAAGGACTGGATCAGGCCGGCGGTGGGGTCGGCGACGAGTTCGTCGGTCAGCGCCACGATAGCCTCGCCCGACATCAAGCTGTCGGCATCCAGAACAAGCATGGCCCCAAAGGCCCCGCCCCAACGCTCCACCCAATCGGCGAGGTTGCCGACCTTGCGATCGATGTTCTCGGGACGACGCCGATAGTGCAGGCGGATGCGGCCCGGCAGCCGCGCCCGCAATGTGGCGAAGGCCCGCAATTCCTGCTCTGCGGTGGCCGCATCACGGGTATCGGAAAGGATGAACAGGCTGAAGCGGTGCACTGTGGGATGCGCGTCCAATGCCTCAAGCATGGCGCAGGCATTTCCGAAGACATCGGCCGGCACCTCGTTATAGCAAGGCACCAACAGGGCCACCTCCATCGGGGCGCCGTCGGTGGGCAAAGCGCGCGGGGCGCTGTTGAAAAGGCGCAGGACACCCACGGTCACGGTCGCCACCGAAAGCGAGATCCAGAAGAACGTCAGCGCGATGAGGGCGATCAGCATGATCTCGAACCCGGTCAGCCCATCCGTTGCGAACCAGCCCGCGAAGGTCGCCACCAGCGCTGAAGTTGCCGCCAGCGCGGGCAGGAACGTCGCCAGCCGCCATAGCCCCGAACGGGCGCCGCCGAGGCCGGGGGCGAGCCTGTCGCGATAGGGGGTGCGCAAGTTCTGGATCGGTCGCGCAAGAGGGGCTTCCGGCGGCATGTAGGGCTCGGCCATTCGCGGCGATTCAATCGCCACGGGAGTCACCACACTCATGCGGACCACCGGTAGAGCCAGACCTCTGTCACCGTCTCTTCCCCCTGCAAGAGCTGCGCGCGCAGTTCCATCGACGTCTCTTCGCCCGGTTGCAGGGAAAACGTCAGCCGCAGTCCTCCGGTTCCCGGATTGCGTTCGAGAACACCGTCGGAGACCGCTCCACGGTTGGTCTGAACGATACGGGTATAATCCTCGGGCGCGCCCGAAAGGCGTTGGTGTTCGGCGAAATCGATGGCGACCAGTGTGGCGGAGCGGTCGTAATTGCCGCCGATGGCGGTATTCAGAACCGGTGCGACATCGCGCGGGCGCGCGGGTTCATGACACCATTCCATATCGTAGCTGAAGCGATGCTCCCGGCCCGCGTGCAACCCGTCGCGGGGGCGCCAATAGGCGACGATATTATCGTAGATCTCCAGCTCAGACGGGATTTCCACAAGTTGCACGGAGCCATGTCCCCAGTCGTCTCCCGGCGTTATCCAAAGGGAAGGGCGTTCTTCATAACGGGCTTCGAAGTCTTCGAAATCCGCGAGGCGGCGGGCGCGCTGCATCAGGCCAAAGCCGCGCGGGGCCGCGTCGATGAAGGAGGAAACCTCGAGTTGCCGCGGGTTCTTGAGGGGACGGAACAGCACCTCTCCGGCGCCATTGTGAATCATCAGGCCGTCGCTGTCATGGACGGCGGGGCGAAAATCGTCATGGCCCGCCCTGTTGGTCTGGTCGAAGAGGAACATCGAGGTCAGCGGCGCAAGGCCCACATGGGGCAGGTCCACACGGGGGTAGAGCGTAGCTGTCACGTTCATCCGCGTCACATCCCCGGGATCGATGCGAAAAGTGTAAGCGCCAGTGCAACTTGGCCCGTCCAACAACGCGTGCAGGGTTTGCGTCGCATCACCGGGGCGCGGCGCCTCCAGCCAGAAGCGCGTGAATTCAGGGAACTCCTCTCCTTGATCGCCGCCTGTGTTGATCGCGAGACCGCGCGCCGAAAGGCCGTAATTCATGCCAGCGCCTATAGCACGGAAGTAGCTTGCCCCTTGGAATACAGCAAACTCGGTGAACCGGTTCGGGGTTTCAAGCGCTGCGCGCAAGCGCAAGCCGGAATAGCCCATCGTGTCGTCAATGGGCAGATCGGGGAACTGGTCGGTTGCATCGAACAGAGACAGGTCGAAGGCGAGGGTGCGGGCAGTGCCATCCTCGACCACGTTCACTTCCACCGGACGCGGAAAATAAAGGCCCGGGTGGAAGAAATCGACCTTGAATGGGCGATTCTCATCCATCCAGAGACCGCGCCGCGGGTTGAACCACATCATCCGGTATTCGTCATAGGTCAGATCGCGCCAGCCTTGCGGCACTTGCGGCAGGGGCTCGAAGGCCAGCTGTGACAATCGCATCGCCTCGGCTTCAAGCCACGCCCGATCGAACCGATGCCCGGTACCATCGCGGAACATCGGCATGCCAAACGCTGGCCTGCTGGCGAAGGCCACCGCCAGCAATGCAAGTGATGAGCGACGTGAGAGGTTCATCCTTTGTCCCGCCACGGTTGCGACTTGATCCACGCCAAACCATAGGCGACCGCCAGCAGCAAAGCCACGCCGGTGAGGTTGACCAGCACCGTGTGCCACGCCGCCTCGCGGCCCCATTCATCAAGCCAGAAACCATTCAATCTGGCCAGCAGCATGGAAAACACGAAGACTGCAAGGCTTTGCTGACCGATCTTCATCATGAAGTGAACCACACGATCCCAGATGCGGGAGACAAGGCCAGTTCCGCGGGCGATCAGACGCTTCCCCCCCTCGCCCACGGCCACCCAGGCAAGGTAGGCGAGTGAGAGGAATTGCAGGTAGCGAAGCAGACCAAAATCTGTCTTCGTAATCCAGATCCTGTTGGCGGTGCGCCAGGCGATGACCGGGTTGCCCTCGGCGGCAAGTCCGAACCAGTCGCGCTCGAACGCGCGCACGCCAATGTTGCTGAACGGTACATTGGCGATCACGACGACAAGCGCCAACCCGATCAACCATGGCTTCACGGGCGGTTTGGGCAGCCAGCCGATCATCAGCGCGAAGCCCGTGAAAAACACCAGTTGCCAGCCGAAGGGGTTGAAGAACCACTGGCGATCCGACCACGGCTCTGCCGGGAAGGACAGGGCCAGATGCGGGACACCCAACATCTCCAGAAGCCGGGATTGGGCGAAGACCCAGACGGTCACCAGAATGGCCGCCACCAGCCACAGGTTGACCCGCGCCAGCAGCATCACGACCGGCATCATGGCGAGAATCACAAGGTACATCGGCAGGATGTCGAAGTAATTCGGCACGTATCGCAGCGTCATCAGCCCAAGAAACTCGGGCATCGGATCGTTGAAGAAGGGATAAAGGTTCAGTTGGCCGACATAGTCCCGCTCGCCTGATCCCACCATGTTGAGCGCGATGGTCGTGGCGGCGATGGCGAAAAACATGCCGATATGCGCCCAGTAGACCTGCCAGCAACGATAGGCGACGCGGGCTGTGCCCATGCTCCAACCGGCGCGCTCGAAGGTGCGTCCGAAGGCAATAGCCGAGGCCATGCCCGAGCAGAAAACGAACATCTCAGTGGCATCCGAAAAGCCCCAGCGGGCAGGGATCCAGGACGTGAAGAAATTTCCCGGCGTATGCGCGAAAAGGATGATGATCATCGCCATGCCCCGAAAGAAATCGAGGCGCGGATCGCGTGTCGTGGCTGGCGTCGCGACGGCCGGGGCAGAAGCGGAGGCAGAGGCAGATCGGGAGGTGCTGAATGGGGGAGTTATGCTGACCATGATGAGGCGCGGATGTCCGTTATTCAGCAGGCACGCGCAAGGGGTTGGCCGCTAGCTCGGCCATATTCCGCCGCGTTGCAGCGAAACTGTCGTCGCGGCCTGCACGGCGCGTTGTCCGCTCGTCAAGCATCGTCAGCGCATCGTCCATCCGACCGGCACGGATGCCTGCATCGATGGTCAGACGCTCGAAGACGTCGCGCTGCGCATGAGAACCACCGACCAATTGCATGTGCCGCCGGGCGCGGCTGAGATTGCGGAAGGCGACGTCATAATGGCCGTCGCCGAAGGCCTCCAGTCCACGCGCAGCGGCAGTGCCCGGATTACCCATACGCATTCCGGCATCGGACCCGGCGCGGGCACCGTCGGCGGCGATGCGCGCGACCAATTCGGCAGCGGCCTCTTCCCGTCGCCCACCGATCAGCGCCAGAAGGTAGTGCAGATCGGCAAAGATCAGGCTGCCATCCTCGGTTCGGCTCTGGGAGGTATCGGCCAGTTCCTCCCAGCGTGTGCCCACATCCACCCCATCCAGTTCCAGTCGCATCAGAAGCGAGGTGGCGTTGGAGATGTCTCGATAATCGTCCGTGTGTTCGGCCCGGATGAGAGTGTCGTATAGCTCCAGCACGGTGTCGGTCTGGCCGAGATCCAGATGCATCAGCGCTTTGTGCCACCAGACATGGAAGCGGAAATTGTTGCAATGGGCCCAGGCCGCCTCGCGCCCAGACAGCCAGCGAAGTCCCTTGTCGGGATTGCCTGTCATGTCATAGACATGGGCCACGGCATGCAGGCCCCAGGCATCGTCCGGCGAGATCTCGAGCGCAGCAGAACCCGCAGAGGCGGCGCGACCATATTCGCCCGTCTCCTCCAGCGTGAAAGCATGGCATCCCAACACATAGCCGCGCGCGGCGTGGTCCTCGGCATAGGCGTGCAGTACCGCCTCGATCGAGCGGCGCATACCCTGCGCGTCCCCCAAGACGAAGCGGATCGCTTGGTTGATCTTCATTGCCAGCGCGTCGTCCGGCGCAAGATCCAGAACGCCGTCGAGAATGGCCACGGACTTCGTTGGAAAGCCCGCTATCCAGACGTCCAGCGCATCGATAAAGGCACGTTCGCGATGGGAGACGGGGCGGTTTGCATCGCTTCTGCGAGCGGCGGCGCAGGCTTCCTGCGCCGTGGCGACCAGCTCGCGGCGCGCCAGCAGAAGCAGGAACAGGCCCTTGGTCGCATGGGCCAGCGCGAATTCGGGCTCAGCCTCAAGCGCGGCGGCCAGATGGGTCGGCGTTGCGGCGCCATGGGCAAGAAACGCAAGTTGAGTTGCGTTCCACGCAGTCATCGCCGCTTGTGATGCCACGGTGGTCTGTTGGCCAAAGCCGTCGATCTGCGCCATGTCTCGTGTCCAGTCGTGGAAATCCCTTACCATTGGCCTAGCCGATGAAGCCGCTTCCGCGAAGGGCTGCGACGCCAAGTTGACGGACATGTGAGACACCGGGACCAGCGCGTGAACGGGCTTCCGCCGACGATCGGCGGGTTTTCGCGTGATCAGGCGGCGCGCGCCCAAGGTGCGCGCGAGGTGCCTAGAGGTCGGGCAGATCGCGAACCCCTGCGAGCCAGGCGAGGACATCCTCGGTATCCTGCCCAAGCGCAGGCGGCGGGCGGCGATAGCTCACCGGGGTGGCCGAAAGCTTCAGGGGATTTCCGATCAGTTCCACACCGCCGCGGTCGATGCCGGGCCGCGCCATATCGATGCGCATGCCGCGCGCCGCCACCTGGTCCGAGGCAAAGGCTTGGTCCACGGTATTGACCGGCCCGACCGGCACCTTTCGCGCCTCCAGCCCGGCAACGATCTCGGCCCGGCTCCGGGAGGACATCAGATCTTCGAGGATGGGGATAAGCGTCTCGCGGTGATCAAGACGTGCGGGGTTGGTGGCATAGAGCGGGTCCACGGCCAGGTCGGGCCGCCCGAGAAAATCGCAAAAGCGCGCATATTGCAGGTTGTTTCCCACTGCCACCAGGACGTGGCCATCAGCACAGGCGAAGGTCTGGTAGGGCACGATGGTGGCGTGTTGGTTACCGCGCCGGGTGCGCGGCTTGCCGGTGGTCAGATGCGCCACGCCTTCGTTGATCATCCACGCGATCGACGCATCCACGAGGCTGAGGTCGATATGCTGTCCCTGCCCCGTGCGGTCGCGATGATGCAGCGCGGCAAGGATGCCGGTGGTCGCATACATGCCCGTCATCACGTCAGCGATGCCCACGGCGACCTTCATGGGGGCGCCATCGGGCTCTCCGGTCAGCGCCATGATGCCGGAAAAGCCTTGCGCCATGAGGTCATAGCCGGGCTTGTCGCGGTTCGGGCCGGTTTGCCCGAAGCCGGAGATGGAACAATAGATCAGTTCCGGATGCGCCTTGCAGAGAGCCGCGTGGTCGAGGCCGAATTTCCTTAACCCGCCAGGCTTGAAGTTCTCTATGCAGATGTCGGCGCGTGCCGCGATGGCACGCACGATATCCTGCCCCTCGGCGGTGGCGATATCCACCGCCACTGAAAGCTTGTTGCGGTTGGAAGACATGAAATAACTCGACAGATCAGTGGGTTGGCCATCCTCTCCCATTGCGAAGGGCGGCCCCCATGCGCGGGTGTCGTCGCCACGCTCCGGATGCTCGATCTTCAGGATGGTCGCGCCCAGATCCCCGAGCGCCTGGGTGCAGGTCGGCCCTGCGAGAATACGAGAGAGGTCAAGGATGATCAGGCCGTCGAGTGGGCCTTTAGATGCGGCCATCATAGCCTCCCTTTTCGATCTCGCAGGCGATGACCGTGTAGGTGTCGGCGATCAGCGCCGTCTCGATCGCCGCCCGTAATCCTGCGCGGTCGCGCACGGTCACGCCCCGCCCTCCCATGGCCTGAGCAATCATGGCGATGTCGTGGCGACGGGGATAATCCACGGCAGCATTGGTCAACTGGCGCTGGCGCTGTTTCAACTCTATCAGGGCCAGCGACGCATCCACGAAGACGATGATGATCGGCCTCAGGCCCATTTCCGCGGCCGTAGTCAACTCGCCCGCCACCATCAGGAAACCGCCGTCGCCCACGAAGGCCACGGCGGGGCAGGCAGGGTCCGCCAGCGCCAGGCCCATGGCCATCGGCACGGCGCAGCCCATGGTGCACAGACCCGTCGACTGGATCAGGCTTCGCTCCCGCGAACAGGACCACATCTGGCTGAGCAGGATGCGATGCGCGCCTGAATCCACGCTGACGCGAGTATCGCCGGGAAGGGTGGCACGAGCCTCCGCGATGACGCCCGCCGGACCCCAGTCGTCCGCATGCGGGAAGGTGCGCGCGAGGTCGGTCTTCAGCGCCGCGACCATGTCGCCTGCCCATGTCTGTCGCGGAGTAACTTGCGCCAGTGCCTCAAGGGCCGCGCCGGTATGCGCCACGAAACTCAGCGTCGCCTGATGCATGTAATGCCGGTTCGGCACGGCCGCGATGTCGATGACACGTTGCGAAGCCGGGTCCCATGCCTCGCGCCAGCCTGGGCGCATCTCGATCGGGTCATAGCCCACCAGCAGGATCAGGTCGGCCTGCGCCACGAAGGGTAGCAGATGGCTGTCGGCCAACGGCGACAATCCGGCGCCGCCAAGGGCCAGCGGATGGTCCTCGGGCAGCACGCCCTTGGCCTTGTAGGTGGTTATGACCGGAACGCCGAACCGTTCGGAGAAGATGCGCAAAGCGGCCCCGGCGTCGTCCGCCAAGACGTCAAGGCCCGCCAGGATGATCGGGCGCTGCGCCTCGGCCAACCAGTCGCGCGCCTGCGTCAGCGCGGCACCGGCAGGCGCAACCGGAGCGCCAAATGCGCGCCTGCGTCCCTGGGGAACCGAGGCCGCATCGGCCACTGCGATCGGCACATCGATCAGCACCGGACCCTGCCGCGGCTCTGTCGCGATTGCCAAGGCCTTGTCGGCGATGGTATCGGCCTCGCCCGCTGTCAGGGTGAAGGTTGCCTTGGTGATCGGCGCCAGCACGGCGCGATGATCCAGCACCTGGTGGGTATAGGTCAGCGCCTCATCCGGATCGACACAGCCGGTCAGCACGATCATCGGAACCCGGTCCTGTTCGGCATTGGCGATCACGTTGACCGCATTCATCAGTCCGGGGCCAACGGTCGCAATCAGCACCACCGGAGCGCCATCGACATGGTGGACACCCTCGCCGATGAAGCCACCCGCATTCTCGTGCTTGACCAAATGAACCGCGATCCCTGCCCGGATGAGCGCGTCCACCAACGTCAGCACCTCGCCGCCAGGCATACCGAACGCATGGCGGCACCCGGCCTCGAAAAGCCGCCGCGCCACCAGATCAGCAGCTCGCATCGCTTGAACCATGACGCTCTCCCCTGTTCACAGCGACCGCCCTACACTGAAATTCGGCGCCCGTCCAAGCAGGCTGCGCGACACATCGGCGTGTGCCTGCATTTTCAGCGTGGCGAAAAACGCCGGGGAGTCCGGAGGACGGGGCAGGACCGCTTCACCGCTGCCCCGAGCCAGCGCCATTGCGCGCTTGCACTCCGCCGCGCTACATGGGGTCCAAGGCCGTCAGGAGATTGCCGGGGTGCGGGACCGTGATGACACAGACCTCTGAAACCGAAAGCCGGAAGCTGCTGTCGCGCTTGCAGGCCGTGATGGCCGACGCCTCCGCCGGGCAAGAGCGGCTGGACCGGATCACCCATCTGATCGCGGATTCGATGGACACCGAGGTCTGTTCGATCTACCTGCTGCGCGATCCCGATACGCTGGAACTGTGCGCCACCGAAGGCCTCGACGCCGCCGCTGTCCACGTCACGAGAATGCGTATTGGGGAGGGTCTCGTGGGTCGGGTCGCGCGCAAGGCGCGTCCGATCAACACTGCCAATGCGCCCGCCGAGCAAGGCTTCCGCTACATGCCCGAGACGGGAGAGGAGCGGTATTCGTCGTTCCTCGGCCTGCCGATCCAGCGCCTGGGCGAACGCCTGGGTGTGCTGGTCGTCCAGTCCAAGAACGCGCGCGAATATTCCGATGACGAGGTCTACGCGCTCGAAGTGGTCGCCATGGTCTTGGCCGAGATGACCGAGCTTGGTGCCTTCATCGGCGAGGGCGCGGCCCTGTCAGCCCGCCACAAGAACCAGGTCATGCTGCGCGGAACCTGTGGGCAGGAGGGGGCTGCCAGTGGCCATGTCTGGCTGCACGAACCGCGCGTCGTGGTGACCCGGCCGGTCGCGGAAGATCCCGTGGCCGAGCGCAAGCGCCTGAACGAGGCAGTGGACCAGTTGCGCACCGATATCGATCAGATGCTGACCCATGCCTCGACCGGCGACAAGGACCACGCCGAGGTGCTGGAGGCCTATCGCATGTTCTCGCGCTCGCGCGGGTGGATGCGGCGGATGGAAGAGGATATCGACCGCGGACTGAGCGCCGAGGCGGCGGTGGAGAAGGAGCAATCGAGCGCGCGCGCCCGGATGGAAACGGTGCCCGACGCTTATCTGCGCGAGCGGTTGCACGACCTCGACGACTTGTCGAACCGGTTGCTGCGACTGCTCACCGGACAGGGCAAGAATACCGGCGCGGAGCTGCCCGCAGACCCGGTGCTGGTTGCGCGAAACATCGGCCCGGCGGAACTGCTCGATTACGGACGCAAGCTGAAAGGCGTCGTGCTGGAACAGGGCTCGGTCGGGAGCCATGCGGCGATCGTTGCCCGGGCACTGGCGATCCCCCTTGTGATCCATGCCAAGGGCATCACGACGGAGGCCCTGAACGGCGATCCGATCCTGGTCGACGGCGATCAGGGGATCGTGCACCTGCGCCCGGAAGACACCGTCGCCAGCGCCTTTCGCGACAAGATGGCGATGCAGGCCGAAGCGCAGGAGCGCTATGCCTCTATTCGCGACAAGCCCGCCGAAAGCCTGTGCGGCACGGTGGTATCCTTGCAGATGAATGCGGGACTGATGGCGGACCTTCCGTCCCTGCCGTCCTCGGGGGCAGATGGGGTCGGACTGTTCCGCACCGAATTGCAGTTCCTGACGCGCGCCCATGTGCCACGGCGAGGCGAGTTGGCGCAGCTTTATGCCAAGGTCATGGACAGCGCGGGGAGCAAGCGTGTCGTCTTCCGGACCCTCGACATCGGCTCCGACAAGGTGCTGCCCTACATGAAACCACAGGACGAGCCGAACCCGGCACTGGGATGGCGCGCGATCCGGGTCGGTCTCGACAAGCCGGGCGTCATGCGGATGCAGTTGCAGGCGCTGATCCGCGCCGCGAAGGGGCGGCCGCTATCGGTGATGTTCCCGTTCATCGCGCAGTTCGACGAGTTCACCCAGGCACGCGATCACCTCATGCGCGAGATGGACCGCGAGGGGCGGTTGGGACATGTCCTGCCCCAGAGCCTCGAGGTGGGCGCCATGCTGGAGACGCCGAGCCTTGCCTTCGCGCCGCGCCAGTTCTTCGAACTGGCAGACTTCATCTCCATCGGGGGCAACGACCTGAAGCAGTTCTTCTTCGCCGCCGACCGAGAGAACGAGCGGGTGCGGCGGCGTTACGACACGCTGAACGTGAGCTTCCTGACCTTCCTGGAGCAGATCGTGCATCGCTGCGACGAGGTGGACACGCCGCTGAGTTTCTGCGGCGAGGATGCCGGGCGGCCGGTGGATGCCGTCTGTTTCGCGGCGATGGGCCTGCGCAATCTTTCGATGCGCCCCGCTTCCATCGGTCCGGTGAAATCGCTGCTGCGCCGGGTCGACCTGCGCGAGGGGCGCGCGGTGATCACCGAGGCGCGGGCGCAGGGCGCGCAATCCGTGCGCGGCGCCGTGATGGACTGGCTCAAGCGGCAGGCGTGAGAGGAAACAATCTGCGGGGTGTTCCATGCTGGCATGGCGCGACCCGCGCCAGCCGCGCCCCTGTCAGCCCCAAAGCGGCGGTTTTGTCACCATCAACCAGTAGATCACCAGCAGAGCCCCGAAGGCGGGCCATCCCAGCGCGAACCAAAGGCGATAGGCGCGATGAAGCTCGGGCGGAAGCGGCGTTCCGCCCGCGACGGCGGCATGCGCAAGCTTGCAGATGCGTTGTTGCAGGCGGACGACCGGAAGCCAGCAAGCGAAAGCCAGCAGGTAAAGGGCATAGGTGAGCAGTAGCCAGGGCTCCGCCAGTGAATGGCCGGCAAGCAGGGCCAGCCACAGGCCGGTTGCCGGTTGCACCACGCCGGCGGGTGTCGTGAATAGCCAGTCGGCAAGGACCACGCCCGACGCGGTCCCCGCGATATGGCGCGGTTCTGCACGATACATGGCGAAGACCATCTGGAACGC
The DNA here is from genome assembly GCA_964615955.1 of uncultured Roseicyclus sp. Classification (GTDB taxonomy): domain Bacteria; phylum Pseudomonadota; class Alphaproteobacteria; order Rhodobacterales; family Rhodobacteraceae; genus Gymnodinialimonas. The sequence continues at coordinate 12,038 of CAZTUG010000027.1, read as the reverse complement.
CGTGCCGATGCCGGTGCCGAACAGCACCGTGCTGCTGAGGATGTGCAGCCATTTGGCGATCACGTAGGGATCCATGGTCTAGCGCTCGTCCTCCAGAACGGCCCATGTGGCGATCAGGGCGAGAATGGGAAGGTTTTTGAGCAGGCCACCAAGCGGCAGCAGCCAGAGCGCGGGCGCGATCACGGTGAAAGCGAGACTATACGCAGCCACCAGCGCGGCCTGGGCGGCTGCGAGAGCGCGGGGCCGCCAGTTGCGCAGAAGCGCCGCAGCAATCATGAGGTCAAGCACCCCGCCGCCCCGGGCCAGCACGATCCAAAGCCCATCGGGCAGACCGGTATGGGTGGTCAGCGGCAGGAACTGGGACGCGGGCAGCAGCAGCCCGATCAGCCCCGACGCGATCCAAAGCACCGCAAGCGTCAGGCGGATCAAGGGCCGTAGCAGGAACAGCCGCGCGTGCCAGAGGTCCTGGGTTCCGGCGGGTCGATGCGTCAAGAACTGATCCACCCCGCGCGGCCGGGTCCGGAGCCGGGACAGAAGCGGAGCCTCGTCGGTTTCGATGCCATGGGTGATCTGCGCCACTGCCGTGCGCGATATGGGGGGCATGTTGAGGGCATCGCCGATCGCGCCGCCCGCATTCGCAAGAACCGGAGAAAGCGGCAGGGGCCGGGCAGGCTGCAGGCCAAGCCAGCCGCGCAGATCTTTCAGAAGATCGGCCTGGGTGATGCGGGTGGGACCGCCAATCTCCCACGCGCCCGTTTCGGGGGCCTTGCCGGGCGGCGCAAGGAGGCACTCGGCCACGACGGCCGCAAGATCCTCGGCATGGATCGGATTGAACACTTGCCCGCCGTCGCCGACCATGGGTGTCACAAGGGGCAAGGCGGCCAGCCCCCGCAGCAGCGAGGTGCCGCCATAGGATGTGTCGGCCATCACAAGGCCCGGCCGCAGGATTGTGATGTTCGCCTCGGCAGCGACCTGTTCGCCATCCCTCCGCCAGCGGGCAAAAGGGGTGTCGGCCTCGATCCCGACGGCCGAGATCAGAACGCCCCCTGCCGCCTGCGCATAGGCGGCGCGGGGCGCACGGACATGGACCGCCTCGAACCGCATGTCGGAGGCGGTGAGAAGGCCCGCGGCGTTCACGACAAGACGGTTGCGCAGGGGTTCTTCCCAGAAGGCGGGGTCGTGCGTGGCGGGGTCGGCAAGGTCGGCGGTGACCGTGGCGAAGCCCATGCGGGCCAGCCGCGTGCTGCGGCGGGCGGAGGCCAGCACGTCCCAGCCCCCGGCCCGCAGGTGGAAGGCGATGTGCCGTCCGATGAAGCCGTCGGCGCCAAGGACCAGGACGCGGTTCACCCCAGCACGCGCCCCGCCACAGCGTCGAGCCGGGCGACAACCAATGGGTCGCGCACGTCGGGAGCGGTCATGATCGCATGGTCCAGCGCGCGGTCGCAGCCCGCCGCACAGGGGGATTTGTCGCAGGAAAGCGCCTTGGCGATGCCTTCCACCATGGCGCGGGCGGTGCTTGCATTGCCGTGCAAGGTCTCAATGATCTGCGTGATGTCGACGGCGCCGTGGTCGGGGTGCCAACTGTCGTAATCGGTGATCATGGCGACGGAGGCATAGCAGATCTCGGCCTCGCGGGCGAGTTTCGCCTCGGGCATGTTGGTCATCCCGATCACGTCGCACCCCCATTGGCGATACAGTCGCGACTCGGCCAGCGAGGAAAATTGCGGCCCCTCCATCGCAAGGTAGGTGCCGCCGTCATGCACGGTGACGCCGGTGTCCCGCGCGGCGTCGCGCGCGGTGGCGGACAGGTGCGGGCAGACCGGATGCGCGAGCGAGACATGGGCGACGCAGCCGGCGCCGAAGAAGCTTTTGTCGCGCGCGAAGGTGCGGTCGATGAACTGATCCACAATGACGAATTCACCGGGCGCCATGTCCTCTCGGAACGAGCCGCAGGCGGAGACGGAGACGATATCCGTGACACCAAGGCGCTTGAGCGCGTCGATATTGGCGCGGTAGGGCACGGTGGAGGGCGCATGGACATGACCGCGCCCGTGGCGGGGCAGGAACGAGGTTTTCAAGCCGTGAAGGCGGCCCGTCCGGATCGCGTCCGACGGCACGCCGAAGGGGCTTTCGATATCGAACCACTCTGCGTCCGCCAGCCCGTCGAACTGGTAGAGGCCGGAGCCACCGATAATGCCGAGATGTCTGGCCATTCACGCCTCCGCCGCTGCGCCGGGTCATGGTGCACCGTGGAATGGACGCGGGTTTTTTGCAACGTCCGGACGCGCCCTGCGCGACGTGTTTGGCGGCTAGTCCCCTGGCCGCGCCAGCGAAAACACTTCACGGATGACGGAGTAATCCTGATATCCCAGCCGCGTCAGCGGGTTGAAGCGGGTCACGTCGAAGCGGCCCTCGACAAGGCAATCGTCGCGCATGTGGACGCCCACGACCTCGCCGAAAACGGCGAAGTTCGATGCCCCCTCCAACGCCACGATCTGCGTCAGGCGGCATTCGAGGCTGGCGGGCGTGTCGGCCACGCGCGAACAGGCGATTTCGGAACACTCCGCCCGCGCGATCCCGGCGAGGGCGAATTCGTCCTCTTCCTTCGGCCACATTCCCGACGTCCGGTTCATCACGTCGCGCGCTGCGTATTCAACGACGTTGACGCAGAACACGCCCGTTTCGCGGATATTGGCGACGCTGTCCTTGGTGTCGCCCCGGTCCGGCTTGGCCGAGGTGGAGGAGAACATCACCTGCGGCGGCGTGTAGGCCACCGCGTTGAAGAACGAATAGGGCGCGAGGTTTTCGGAGCCATCCGCGGCCCGTGTCGAAATCCAGCCGATAGGCCGTGGTGTGACGATCGCGTTGAATGGGTTATGGGGCAGGCCGTGGCCGTCTGCCGGGCGGTAGAACATCGGACATATCCTTGAAAGCGGTGGTTTGGCAAAGGTCTAGCCCCGTGCTAGGCCAATGGCCAGAGGCAGGCACACCAACGCGCGAACGGGCTGGGACATGTATACGCTTACCCGCGAAACGATCGACGACGGGCCCGAGGTCGAAGCGCTTTACGACACCTGTTTCGCGCCGGGGCGCGAGGTGCTGAGCTCCTACCGGTTGCGCGACGGGGTGCCATCCGTTGCGGACCTGTGCCACGTGGCGCGCGACGATCTGGGGATCCTCGCAGGCGCGATCCGCTTCTGGCCGGTGCTGGTCGGCCGTCGCGAGGCGCTGCTGCTTGGCCCGGTCGCCGTCCACCCGACCCGGCAGGGCGAGGGTCTGGGCGCGCTGCTGATGCGCGCTGGTCTTGGTGCCGCGCAGGTAGAGGGATGGTCGCGGGTGCTTTTGGTGGGCGATGCGCCCTACTACAAGCGGTTCGGGTTCGCGTTGCTGGAGGGCGTGCGGATGCCGCCACCCACCAACCCCGCGCGGGTGCTGGGACGCGGCGATTGGGACCGGATCGCGGGCACCGTGACGCGCTGGGGCGGCTGAGGCACCGGGAGGCACGGGGCTGGCATTGCTGGCACGCCCCCCTGACGGCTCGCGGGCAGGCTATGCGCCCGCGCAACACCCACAGGCCAATCTTGCCGCCTCGCTTGATCCGCTGCTCCTCTCTCGCCAACACTTCGCCCATGTGGCGCGCGCTCCTCCTGTCTCTGCTCCTTGCTCTCCCGGCTCCGCGTGGCGGGGCCGCGCAGGAATTCATTGCAGTGCCGGACCTGATCTCGGACGAGGCGTTCTACCGACTCGTGGCCTGCGCCGCCCCGCCGGGCGGCAACTGCGGCAAACCCTTCATCTTCTGGCCGGAAGACAGACGCCTTGCCCTGCGGGTCGGCATCGCCGCCGTTGCCGACAGCTTCCCCGATTACAAGTTCGACCTTGTCGACGCGGCGCTGGACGCCGCCATTGCCGAAATCAACGCCGCTGGCGCGCATGTCTTCCTGGAGCGTGTCTACCAGGGCGAGATGGACATTCCGGTGCACCTGATCGAGACGTCGCAGGGGGAGGTGATCCGGGGCACCGGGGTTGCGGAACTGGACGGGTCGGACATCGCCATCGGGCGGGTAGCGATCCGCTCGCGCGGGGCGGAAATCGTCGCCGCATCCATCGCCATCAGCCGGGACATCCGCCGTCGCGAGGTCGCGAGCGTGGTTCTGGAGGAGTTGGTGCAATCGCTGGGGCTGGTCACGGATGTCGCCTCGCCCGCCTATGAACGCTCCATCTTCGCGGAGAACGGAAACAACATGACCCGCCTGATGGGGCAGGATGCGGCTGTCCTGCGTCGCCATTACCCCCGCCATGGTGTGCCGTTGCGCGCGTCGAACTGACTTCCTCCACTGGCTTCGAAAGGCCCGCGCCATGATTGCCCAGAAAACCGTTGCCGACTATATCCGCACGATCCCGGATTTCCCAAATGAAGGGATCCTGTTTCGCGACGTGACCACGCTGTTTCAGGACCCGCGCGGCTTCCGGCTGGCGGTGGACCAGTTGCTGGCCCCCTTCGTCGGTGCGCGGATCGACGCCGTGGCCGGGCTGGAGGCGCGCGGCTTCATCCTGGGCGGCGCGGTGGCGCATCAGCTGTCCAAGGGCTTCGTTCCGATCCGCAAGAAGGGCAAGCTGCCGGCCACCACGATCGAGCAGGCCTATGTGCTGGAATATGGCGAAGCGGTGGTGGAGATCCATGACGACGCCGTGCAGGCGGGCGACAAGGTCTTGATCGTGGACGATCTTCTGGCCACCGGCGGCACAGCGGAGGCGGGCATCAAGCTGATCGAACGGCTCGGTGCGGAGGTCATCGGCTGCGCCTTCGTGATCGACTTGCCGGATCTGGGCGGCCGCGCGAAGCTGGAGTCGATGGGCGTGCCGGTCCATGCCATCTGCGCCTATGGCGGCCATTGAGCGCGCTGCATCCCGCGCCGTTAACCCGGCCTTAAGGCTGGTGGCATATAAACGAATATCCGTTGTGTATTTGACGGTCTTCTTTGCTTGCGTTCCAAAGATGTCGCACGCTCCGGTCTCGAAGGGGGGGAACCCCTGCCCGGAGCGTGTGGCCACCTGCGCCCACTGCGCCCCGTCCTCCGTCCCGTCATCCGAAGTGTCATCCACATTGTCATCGGCGGGGCGGCCCGTTAGGGCTTTGGGCGCTGCGGGCGTGATGGAATTGGTAGACATACCAGACTTAAAATCTGTTGGGCCTTGTGCCCGTGCGGGTTCGAGTCCCGCCGCCCGCACCATCTTCTCCTGACAACCATGGCTCCTGTCCGGCGCCTCGCGCCCTGTCCGGGATCGGTCTGGCCGTGGGGTCGCGAGGGACGAAACGGTCCGGCTGGGTCAATCAATGGTAGATCAATGGTAGATCAATTTGCGAACCGGCCCCGCTGTCACCCCCCCCGATGGCGTCGCGTGGCGATCCCCGGATCGCGGCGGAATGGGGGGGCTGCGCGATCGTCGGCGGCGCGATGCCGCGCCCGGACCGGGAGAGGGGAGTGCTTTGCGGATCGCACCGGGCTAGCATCCCGATCGGGCGTGCCGGGATGGCGTGCCAGTGGAGGTGTCGGGATGGACAGGCGGGTCGATTTGGGCGGCTGGCGGCTGCCGGGTTGGGCGGCGCGCCACATCGCCTATGGCACCGAAGGGCTGAGCGGCCCCGAGCTGCGCCAGCGGCGCACGTTGAACGTGATCTCGGTGCTGATCCCGCTGTCGGGTGCCTCTTACGGGCTGCTTTACCTGATGGTGGATGCGCGCGGACTGTGGCCCGCGGCGGCGGCGGTCTTGCTGTTCTGCCTGTTCCTTGTCTGGCCGTGGATCGCCGCGCGGAGCGAGCGTGCCGCGTGGCTGTTCGGGGCGGCCGTCGCGCTGATCGTGCAGGGCCTGCTGGTCTGGCTGCTGGGGCGGGAGTCGGGCCTGCACCTTTACTTCCTGAGCATTCCCGTCATCGCCGTCGTGTGCTTCGGGACCAGTCGCATCGGCTTGCTGATCGGGCTGGCGCTGGTCTGCGCCGCCGCTATGGCACTTGCCCAGACGACCCTGACCGGCCCGGCGTCCATCATACGCGTCGATGCCGCGCTGCTGGAATTCGTCGAGATCAGCGCCTTCGTGATTGTCACCAGCTTCGTCACGCTGGGGGTCTATGTCGGCTTCAAGCATGCCGACACGGCGGAGCGGTCGCTGGAGATCGAATATGCCCGCTCGGAAGACCTGCTCTACAGCCTGCTCCCGCGTGAGATCGCAGGCCGCCTGAAGGCCGAGCCGGAAACCACCATCGCCGACAGCCTGCCCAACGTGGCGATCGTCTTCGCGGACATCGCCAATTTCACCCCGCTGTCGGCCCGGCTGGAGCCGCAACAGGTGGTGAACCTGCTCAACCGCGTCTTCAAGCGCTTCGATGCGCTGGCGGACCAGCACCGGATGGAGAAGATCAAGACCATCGGGGACGCCTACATGGTGGCGGCGGGGATGCCCAACGCGGTCGGCGATCCGGCGCACCGGGCGGCGGCGATGGCGTTGGACATGCTGGAAGTCGCACGGACATCGTCCGCGATGATGCCCGACGGGTTCGAGATCCGGATCGGCCTGCATGTCGGGCCGGTCATTGCGGGCGTGATCGGCAGCCGCAAGCTGTTCTACGATGTCTGGGGCGAGACGGTGAACACGGCCAGCCGCATGGAAAGCAACAGCGCGCCGGGGCGCGTCCTGATCACGCCCGCCGCACGGGCGCAATTGGGCGCTGATTTCACCTTCGAAGACCGCGGCAAGATCGACGTGAAGGGCGTGGGGATCGTGGACACATGGTGGCTGACGGGACGCGCGTGACGGGGTGCGGAACGACGGGACGCGGAACGACGGGACGCGGAACGACGGGACGCGGAACGACGCTCGGCGCGGGCCGCGCAGGCGTCAGCCGGTCGCGGCGGAGAGGTCGCCATCGGCGCGTGCCTGCGGGACCGGGCTTGGCTGGTCGCGCGTATCGCGCCGTTCGCCCAGCATCAGCAGGGCGGGCGTGACGATCAGGGTCAGGATCGTGGCCACCAGCAAACCCCCGGCGATGGCGCTGGACAGTTCCGTCCACCATTGCGTCGAGGGCGCGCCATAGATCACCTCGCGCGTGAAGAAATTGATGTTGAGGCCGATCACCATGGGCATCAGCCCCAGCGCCGTGGTGATCGAGGTCAGCACCACGGGTCGCAACCGCTGCGCGCCGGTGCGCAAGACGGCCTCCAGCGGCGACAGCCCGGCGCGCTTGAGGTCGTTATAGGTGTCGATCAGCACGATGTTGTTGTTCACCACGATCCCCGCCAGCGCGATGACGCCGATGCCGCCCATCACCACGCCGAAGGGCCGCCCGGTGACGATCAGCCCCAGCAGCACACCCGCGACCGAGAAGATGATCGCGCTCATCACGATGAAGCTCTGATAGAAATTGTTGAACTGGGTCAGCAGGATCACGAACATCAGCATGACGGCGGACAGGAAAGCGCCGACGAGGAAGGCCATGGCGTCGGCCTGATCCTCGGCCTCGCCCGCGAAGGAGAATTCGACGCCGGGCGGCAGGTCGGCGGCTTCGAGCGCCCGGGTCAGGGCGATGACCTGGTCGTTGACCAGCACGCCGATGCCGACATTGGCCTCGATCGTGACGACGCGGGCCTCGTCGATGCGGCGGATCGTGCCGACCCGTTCGGTGGGGGCGAAGGTGACGAAATTCGAGATCGGCACAAGCCCCGAGGCGGTGGGCACGCGCAGGTTGCCCAGTTCCGACAGCGAACGCGCCTCGTAGGGGAAGCGCAGGCGGATATCGAGCGTGCCGTCGGCATCGTCGGGCCGGTATTCGGCGACCGCGATCCCGCGCGTCAGCAGTTGCAAGGCCTGCCCCAGCAGCGACACATCGGCGCCGTAACGGGCGGCCTCGGCCCGGTTGACGATCACCGCGACCTCCACCCCGGGCAGGGGGCGGGTGTCGGTGATGTCGGTGAAACCGCCGATGCGGTCCATGATCTCGCGCACCCTGCGGACGGCTTCGACCTGGGCTTCGATCTCTCGGGCGCGGATCTGGAGGTTGATCGGCTTGCCCGCCGTGGGCCCGCCACTTTCGGTCTGCACCTGCACGTCGATGCCCGCGATATCCGCCACGGCGGCGCGGATATCCTCGCCGATGACGGCGGCGGGGCGGCGTTGGTCCCAAGGGGTCAATTCGAGCTGGATGGTGCCGATGGTCTCCTCGTCGCCCTGCCCCGCGTTCATGGTCGAACGGGCATAGACGCTGGCGACCTCGTCGAAGCCAAGCAGCCGATCCTCGACCGAGCGGACGAGCGCGTCGCGCTGGTAGATCGAGAAGTTGTCGCGGGCGCGGACCTGCACCTGCATGACTTCCGGCTCCACCGAGGGGAAGAAGTTGATGCCGTGGCCGAACTGGCCGTAGAGCGCGAAGCTGCCAAGCAGCATCGCCAGCGTCAGCAGGGCGGTCGCGGCGGGGCGCAGGATCGCCCAGTGCAGCACGCGGACATAGGCGCCGGTGACGCCGCCGATGTCGCGCGGATCGCCTTGTTCGGCGGCCCGCATCGCGGCCTTGGCGGTGGCGGTCTGCGGCTGGCGTTTGCCGATGATGCCGCCGACCACGGGAATGAAGATCAGCGCCATGAAGAGCGATGCGAACAGCGTCAGGATCACGGTGATGGGCAGGAATTTCATGAACTCCCCCACCATGCCGGACCAGAACAGCAGCGGGAAGAACACGCTGAGCGTTGTGGCGGTCGAGGCTATGATCGGCCAGGCCATGCGCTTGGCGGCATTGGCATAGGCCACGCGCGGGGTGGCGCCGTCCTGCAACTGCCGATCCGCCAGTTCGGTGGTCACGATGGCGCCGTCCACCAGCATCCCCACGACGAGGATCAGCGAGAAGAGGACAACGATGTTCATCGTGTAGCCCATCGCCCAGAGCGCCGTGACCCCGGCAAGAAACGCGCCGGGAATGGCGAGGCCGACCAGGATCGCCGAGCGGAAGCCGAGGGCGTAGACGATCACGATCATCACCAGTGCGATGGCGGCGATCACGTTGGCCTCCAGATCGCTGAGCAGGGTTTCGACCTGTTCCGACTGGTCGTTGAGCCACGTGATCTCGACGTTGTCGGGCCAATCGGCGCGCAACTCCTCCACCAGCATCTGCACGGCGGCCACAGTTTCGATGATGTTCGCGCCCGAGCGCTTGGTGACTTCGAGCGCAAGCGCGGGCTGCCCGTTGATCCGGGCATAGCCGGTGGGATCGTCAAAGGTGCGACGCACGATGGCGACATCGCCGAAGGTCACGACGGTGCCGTCACGCACCAGCACGGGCATGTCCATCACGTCCTCCAGATCCTCGATCAGGCCCGGAACGGTCAGCACGATGCGGCCCGCGCCCGTCTCGATCGCGCCGGCGGCGATGAGGCGGTTGTTGCGGGTGATCTGGCCGATCAGCTCGTCGAAGGACAGGTCGTAGGTCTGGAACACGGTGGGATCTATCAGCACTTCGAGGAACTCGACCCGCCGCCCGCCGATATCGACCTCCAGCACGCCGGGCAGGCCTTCGATGGCATCCTGAAGATCTTCCGCAAGGCTGTTGAGGGTGCGTTCGGGCACCGGGCCGGACAGGATCGCGGTAATGATCGGGAACAGCGCCGTGTTGATCTCGGTCACGGTGATCGTGCTGGCGTCGTCGGGCAGATTGCCCTGGATACGGTCCACCGCCACGCGGATATCGCTGAGCGCCTGGTCATTGTCGCCACCGGGCTGGAATTCGAGCTGGATGCTGGCGGACCCCTCGGCGGCGAAGGATTCCATGCTTTGCAGCCCGGTGAGGCTTGCGAATTCCTGTTCCATCGGCTCGATCAGCAGGCGCTCCGCATCGGTGGGGCTGATGCCGTCGAGGCCGGTGGAGACGTAGAACAGCGGCAGCGAAACCTCGGGGTTGGCTTCTTTCGGGATCGAGACATAGGCGAAGGCGCCGACCGCAAGCACCATGGCCAGCGCCAGCCCGACCACGCGGCTGCGCGAAAAGGCGGCGTCGATCAGGGCGTTCATCCGTTCGGTTCCTCGGGCTGCGGGCGGACGGTGTCGCCGTGGTTCACATAGCCCTGGCCCACCGTGATGACCCGGACCGTATCGGGCAGGCCGATGACCCAGATGCCGTCGATTTCGGCGCGCACGATCTCGATCGGCTGGAACTGCACGACATCGGCGTCATCGACGGTCTTGACGCCAAGCCGCCCCTCGGGGCTGAGCGAGACGATGGAGGGCGACAGGAAATGGGCGGAGACCCGGGCGGTGGGGATGGAAATCTCGGCGGAGATGCCGGCCGCGATGGCGCCGTCCTCGTTGGGCAGGGACACCTCGGCCAGAAAGGTCCGCGTGGATTGCACGGCAGAGGTGCCGACGAAGGACACGACCGCGTCCCGCACGTCGCCGGTGATGAAGGTGACGGTCGCCGGCTGGCCGCTTTGCAGCCGGGTCAGGGATTGTTGCGGCACCTGGAACGAAACGGTGAGCGGCGAGATATCCACGATCCGGGCGATCCCGGCCCCGGCCTGGACGGTTTCGCCGGCGGCGATTTCCAACGCCTCGATCCGCCCGGCGAAGGGGGCGAGGATCAGCATGTCGGCCAGTTGCTCCTCGGCGGCGGTCAGTTGCGCTTCGGCCTGGGTCAAGGCGGAACGCGCCTGCACCACCCGGTCCACGGTGGCCACCCCGCGTTCCAGCAGGGTTTCCGCGTTCTCGAGATCGCGCCCGGTGCGCGTCACCTCCTGCCGGGCGCGGGCCAGTTCCGCCTCGGCCCGAGCGCTGCGCAGGCGCGCGATCGGCGCACCCTCGGTGACGGTTGCGCCCATGGTGACGAAGACCTCGGCGACCTCGCCGCCGGGATCGGCGCGGATCATGGTATCGCGGTCCGGCTGGGCCTGCCCCTCGGCGCTGAAGAACAGGGTCACCTCCTCGGCGGTGGAGTTGCGCACCGCCACGGATACGGGCAGCGGCGCGGTCGCGGCCGGAGCCTCGGCGCCGTTTTCGGACGGGAAGAGAAAACCGCTCCCCATCCACGCCACCACGCCAAGGGTGATGAGCGCCGCGACCCAGATCGAGCGGGACGAGCCCCTGTCGGAGGAGAATTCGAGCGGCTGCGACCGGGCGGCGGCGTGTGGCGCGGGATCCGTGGCGTTGGCTGCGGGCGCCTCGGGCACAGCCGGGTCGGGCGCGGCGCCCTCGGGCTGCAACGGGGATGTCTCCGGCGGATCGGCCTTGGTGGTCTTGGTCATCGGGGTCGTCCTCGGATGCTGCACCGTCAGCCCGCATTCGCGCGCCGTCCGATGCGGTTCGGACCAGCTGATAGATTGAATGGGCGGTCGCTGCAAACAAGGCCTTGCGGCAGCCCGCCGGATCGGGCGTCGATCAGCGCAGGCTTTGCCCGCTGGCGGCGTCGAAGACATGCAGGTTGTCGATGTCGAGGTCGAGCCGGATCCGATCGCCCGCTTCGGGCGGCGTGCGCCCCGACGCGGAGGCGATGATCTCGGTCCCGTCGACATCCACATAGACCAGCGTTTCCGACCCGAGCGGTTCGGCCACGGAGACGCTACCGCTCAGCACGCCGCCGGTTTCGACGACATGCAGGTCCTCGGGGCGGACGCCGACCACGACCGCGCGCCCCTTGGCCGGAGCATCCGCCCCGATCGCGGCGCGGATCTCGGTTCCGTTCCAGAGCCGGATGCCGGTGTCAGACCCCTGCCCCGCCAGCAGGTTCATCGAGGGCGCGCCGATGAACTGCGCCACGAAGGTGTTGGCGGGGGTATGGTAGACCTCGGCCGGGGTGCCGATCTGCTGGATGTGACCGTCCTTCATGATCACGATGCGGTCTGCCATGGTCATCGCCTCCACCTGGTCGTGGGTGACGAAGACGATGGTGGAGCCGACGCGGCGGTGCAGCTTCTTGATTTCGAGCCGCATCTGGGTGCGCAGTTGCGCGTCGAGGTTGGACAGCGGCTCGTCGAACAGGAACACCGCCGCGTCGCGCACCATGGCGC
>CAZTUG010000026.1:0-39379 GCA_964615955.1 uncultured Roseicyclus sp. | reverse complement strand
GCTTGGTCCGATGCCGTCGGCGGCCATGGGGAGGAGGGTGCGTATCATGGGGGGGGGGCCCCGGGGGGGGGCGTGGCGCTTTGCGGGGGGAAGCGCGTGTAGATGGTCCGTGCGCGTGCGGGCGCTGCGGCGTCATCGTCGGGCTGGGTCGTGTCGGGCTGGCCTGCGGCCGGATCGATCAGCCATAGGCCTGCCCCGAGGTAGAAGAAGAAGAAGATGACGTTGGAGTCCCAGATGTGGACGGTGGCCAGAGAGAAGCAAACCCCGACCATCACGATCAGATAGCCGGTCCGGATCTTGTCGCTGTCCTCGCTCAGGGGGCCGGCTTTGGTGATGGTCCAGACGATGAAGCCGATGGCAGCCAATTGCGCGGCGATCGCGGGCAGGCCATGGCGGAAGGCGACGACCAGCCAGTAATTGTCGATCGAGCTGGTATGGAGCCAGGAGGGTCGCACCCATTCGGAGGACAGGCCCTTGCCGAAGATCGGGTAACGCATGACCTCGGCCGTGCCGTATTCCCACTGGGTGATCCGGGTCCAGGCACTGACCCCGTCGAAGGCGAATGTGCTGATGAAGATGCTGACGAAGCCGCGGTTCGAGGCCAGTTCGAGGAATACGACGCCTCCCACCACGCAGCCTGCCAGAAGCAGCCACCGGTTCTTGGTGACTATGCCCCACACGATCAGCCCGATCTGGAAACCGACCGACAAGACAGCCCCCGACGAGAGCGACATGAAGGTCATCGCACCGACGAAGCCGAGGATGATCGCGACCCGGAGCAGGTTGTCGCGCCAGATATGGAAAACGGTGCCGACCAGCATCGAGCAGAAGATGCCGTAGAGGATGGGATGGGCGAATCCCGCCAGCACCCGGTTGAAACCATAGCGCGGGCGAGAACTCTCCTGACGGTATTGGACATCGCCGATCACATCGAGAATGCGGGCCCAGTACTGGGTGCCGCTGACGAATTCCACGACAGCGAACGGGGCCATGATGACGAGCAGGGCGATATGCCATTTGACCATGGCGGTGAAATCGGCTGCGTTGCGTATGAGGAACCGTCCGAGCATGAAGCTTCCGAGCAGCTCGACGGTCGATATGATGCCGAATTCGATGCGTGAGACGCCTTCGGTGTAGATGATCGAGACAATGAGCCAGAAGCAGAAGAACACAAGCAGCCAATCGCCGACCGTGCGCCGGCCCAGTTTGCCCGTGAGGAATTGCGCGAGCAGGGGGAAGAAACAGATCACCAGGATAATTCTGGTGGGCGTCAGGCGCAGGCCGCCGATGGTGACCGAAACCGACAGGATGATCGAGATCATGAACAGGCCAAGAAGCACCGGTGCACTTCTTGCAGCAGGCGCTGCGATCATTCGACTGGGTTCAGAATACGTCGTAGCCATGCCATCAGGGGAAAAGGGATCTGGGTTGCCAAATGACGCCGGCGGACAGAACGGCGAGGCCCGCGATCATGTTCGTGTGTCACATATGAAACGCGTAAGCGACGTGTTTCTCCGGGTTCTGGTTGTGGGCGGGCTGGTCTAGCCCCCTTAGCTGTGGAAAGACGGCACAGACGTGAAACGGATTTGGCCGATGTTTCGCCAATTCGTGTGAGGGCGCCTGCAATGGATATGATCTATGCTATTTAGCACCCTGAAAAAACTCTACGCGATGTTGTTACCGCGCGAACGGCTGCACTTCTATATCCTAATGGTCATGATCATGATCTCCGGGCTGGTGGACATGGTCGGCGTCGCGGCGGTCTTGCCCTTCCTGGCGGCGCTGAGCGACCCTGACGCGATCCAGCAATCGGGTGTTCTGTCGCGGATCTACGATATCGTGCAGCCCGAAAGCCTGGACGGGTTCTTGTTCTTTCTGGGGTTCATGGCCCTTGCGGTGATCGTCCTCGGGACGCTGGTCCGGACATTGACGATGTATTGGCTGGCCCGCTTCAGCCATATGCGCAAGTATCATATCAGCCAGCGGTTGCTGGCGAGTTACCTGCGCCAGCCCTATGTCTGGTTCCTGACGCGGCACTCGTCCGACTTGGTCAAGACGGTCATTCAGGAGGTCGACCAGATGGTCGGCCTGTCCCTTGTGCCGGCCATGCGCATTCTCGCCCAGGCCGTGTCGATCCTCTTCCTGCTGGGTCTTCTTCTGTACGTGAACCCGATCATCGCGATCTCCGTCCTGTTGACGCTGGGGGGGGCCTATGTGGTCATCTTCTACTTCGTCCGGCAGGTTCTGACCAAACTCGGCAAGGATCGGGTCGCGGTGAACACGGCGCGGTTCCGCATCACCAGCGAGGCCTTGAGCGGGGTCAAGGATGTCAAGGTCATGGGCCTGGAAAGCGGCTACCTGAACGCCTATCGCGGCCCGGCCCTGGCCCATGCCCGCACCCTCGTCAGCGTCCAGTTGATCGGCGAACTGCCCCGCTATGCGCTGGAGGCGACGACATTCGGCGGCATGATCGTGATGGTTCTCGTGATGATGCAGCAAGGCGGGGGCATGGAGGAAGAAGGGGCGCTGGCGGCGATCCTGCCGGTTCTGGGCCTGTTCGCCGTGGCCGGATTGCGGATCCTGCCGGCCGTGCAGAACATCTATCATTCCCTGACCAGTCTGCGGGCGGGTCAGGCCGTGCTCGACATCGTTTGCAACGACCTGGTCGCAATGGACGGGCAGCAATCCCAGGCCCTGCCCCCCCCGGGCATTCGGATCCAGTCGTCCGCAGAGGCCGGGGGGGCTGTCGGCGCCCTGCCATTCCGGGAGATGCTGTCGATCCGGGACCTCCGGTATCGGTACCCGGGCACCGGCCGGCCGGTGCTGGACGGGGTCAGCATCGATATTCCCTTGCACAGCACGGTGGGAATCGTCGGCGGCACGGGCGCGGGCAAGACAACCCTGATCGATATCATCCTTGCCCTGCTGGAGCCCGATTCCGGGTCGATCCTTGTCGATGGCGTCCCGGTGGAGGGCGACCGGCGTCGGGCCTGGCAAGACCAGATCGGCTATGTCCCGCAACAGATATACCTGGTGGACGACACCATCGCGGCCAACATCGCCTTCGGCGTGCCGCACGACCAGGTCGACAGGGACGCGGTGCTGAACGCCGCGCGCCTCGCGCATCTGGACGATTTCGTCACGACCGAGCTGGAGAATGGCTACGAGACATTCGTGGGTGAACGCGGGGTGCGCCTTTCGGGCGGCCAACGCCAGCGGATCGGCATCGCGCGGGCGCTTTATCACAACCCCGAGGTCCTGATCTTCGACGAGGCCACAAGCGCGCTGGACACGGTCACGGAGGACGCCATCATCGAGGCGGTCGACAGCCTGGGGCAGGCCAAGACGATCATCATGATCGCGCACCGGCTGGCAACGGTCGAGCATTGTGACCTGATCTGCCTGCTGGAGAATGGCAAGGTCGCCGATATAGGCACCTATAACGAGCTGCTCGGCCGCAACACCACCTTCATGAGAATGGCGCGCGTGGACGTCTCTCCGGCGGATTAGGCCTCGGGGCCGGGACCCTGAGCGTCAGGCCCGCCCCGATCAATTTGCCCCGATCAACTTGCCCACGGCCAGCTGTAATACGTGTTGCGGTACGCCATCAGCATCTGCCACGACAATTCCGAGCGCCAGCGGCGCTGCCAATCCTCCCACCCCTCAATCGGGCGGGAGCCTTCGACCGGATCGTAGATCGCGTTCTGGCGGTCCTGGAAGCGCCACGGGTCCGGGCGGTTGGCGATGATCTCGCAAAACCGCATGTGGTAATCGAAATAGGCCTCATGCCCCCAGGCCTCACGCAGCCCCAGCGCCAGAAGCAGCAGCACCTGCGCATGCTGTGCATTGTGATTGCCCGACACCCGGTAGGGGTGGCCGGTCCAGGCGGCATTGCTTTCTTGGAGGAGCGCCTTGCCGCGCCAGTCGGGAATGCCGATCATGGCCGCCTCGTAGGGTTGCTTGGGGCGCGTGTCATCACCGGCATAGGGCGGGCGCCATTCGGCACTGTTGGTCAGATCCACCACGTCTTGCGTGACATAGAAGGTCTGGCCGTCCTCGTGGAATTCGCCATCCAGGGCTTGGCTTTGATCCATGATCGACAGCATCCCGGGGTCATCCAGCAGGTGACCGGCATGCAGGATCGAGAACTTGCGCCCGCCGTGATGGGCCCCATCGGGGCGCCAGGGGTGGAAGTTCTGCCTCCGCGCGCTTTGAAACACGCCGTAGCGGTCGATCCCGTTCTGGACGAGGCTGATCAGGATATCGACCTTGTCCTCTATCGGGTAGGTGCCGTGGATCCACAGGAAGGGCTCTCCCTCCTGGTTGCACAGGTCGCGGCCATAAAGAGGGACGTGTTGCGAGCTGGACAGGTGATCGCGGTTCCAGGTCGGTGCGATGTCGAGAACGAAGCGCGACAACCGGGAGCGGTATTGGTCGCGCTCTTCGGCCCCCAGGCGGCGCCCGACGCCGGGCAATTCCAGCAACCGGTCGGTGCGAATGTCGGACAGGCGCCAGATGGGGCGGTCGGGGCCACTGTAGGGCGGTCTGAAACTGTCCTCGAACGGGGCTTCGGCCACGCAGGTCAGGATGACGAATTTCACGGCGGTCTCGCGGGACGACGTGGCGGCCGGGTTCGATATGCAGATGATGAGGGCATCACCGGGTTCCAGTCGCAGGGGAAGTTGCAACCCGGCGTTGAGTTCGGGGCGGTAGACATCCTGTGCGGTCAGGCTGTCGAACCCGACTTCGGTGCGGCAGCTCGGGTTGAGCATCGCACCGTTCATGACGCGCCCCTGCGGCGTCTGGACCGGCCCCGGGCTGTAGGACTCCACCGTGACGGGGCCGATCACGAAGGGATCCCCGGCGCCGTTTCCGCCCGAGATGAAATGACCGTATTCGACGGGGCGGTTGAACCGGATCGTGACATCGTCGATCTCGATCTCCCGGGCCGCGCGAAGTGTGGCCCGGCTGCTCCCATCGTCCTCGACGACGATCAGAATATCGGCCTCGGCGGTCCCGGCATCGTTTTGGGCCCGCACTCGCACTGTCTTGCCATCATGGGGCGTGCCGGTCGCGACCCAGAGCTGGCCGCTGTCAGGATCAATATGGACCCGCTCCCCGTCGCTGACCGAATAGCGCAGACCGATCCCCTCGAAGGCCTGGGCTGCCGGTATGGCCTGCCACCCGCTGCCCTGGTCGAAACAGCAATCCAGGCTGACAGGGCGCAGGCGGGGCGGAGAGGGCGTCATCATGTGTCATTCCTTGGTGTGAACCTGTGCGGTCCCGGATGGCGAAGCCGGGCTGGTGATTAAAACTTTATCAACCTTTTATGAATATAACGATTCACAAGACGTTTTCCCGATACCGCCGTCCCATGAGAACCACCGTCCGACCCGGCCGGTGGTTCTTGCTGTTTCATGGGCCGCTCAAAGATCCTGAAGTGGAGATCTGCAATGACAGACAAGTTTGCCTCTCACCAATCCGGGCTTGATAGCCCTGCGACGATGCTGGCCACGATCGTGCCCAACGACACGGCGGATCTGTCATGGTCGACGCGGGCGCTGGCCGTATCGGCATCGGGGACCATCCGCCTGACCACGGTCGACGGTTTCGACGACAGCATCTATGTCGTCGCCGGTGCCCCGTTCCCGATCCGGGCGCGCCGGGTCTGGGCGACTGGCACAAATGCCACCGGCATCGTGGCGCTTGCCTGATGGGGGTCATGGGGATTTCATATGGTCTGGGCTCGGCGCGGCATTACCAGTCGATCGCGGCTCCGACCCTGACCGGCAGCTTGCCGGATATCGAAAGGTCTGCCGATGGCTCGGCCCTGGCAGTCGAGACGATGTCCCTGTTTTCGGGCGCGATCGCGACCTTTTCCATGGATGGTCCCCCGGGTGTCGTGATCGACACCGCGACGGGTGTCGTGACGATTCCAGCGGATCAACCCTATGATGCGGCCCCCGTGGTCGTTTGGGCGATCAATGCCGGCGGATCATCCGAGCCTCTCGTCTTTGCGGTGACGCAGACGCTTCAAGCCGGTGCTGGCCAGGTGAAAGGCTTTGCCCAGAAGATCAACGACACGACCCTGATTTCGCCGTCCGGCGTGACGGGCGACACGTTCGTCATATGGGTGCAGAGCCAGGGCCAAGGCGCGATCACGCTGGCTGCGGGTGGACATACACCCCTCACTGACGTGGCGACCATGAACACGCAAGGCGACAACAACACCGCGCAGGTCTTCCACTTCACGCTGACCCAGAGCACCACGGGCCTGTCCATGACGGCCACCGGTCCCGGAGCCATCGTGCGCATGTCCTGTGCGAATATCGGCCCCCATGCTTTCGTTTCGGCGGCAAAACTTGCCCCCATCGGCACGTCGGACGACCGGGCCTTCCCGACGCTGTCGAACATCCCGCCCAATTCGCTGATCATGGCGCACCATTCCCGTCGCGTGGGCTGGTTGCAGTGTGACATCGTGGGGCCAAGCAACCCGCCGCAGGAGCCCGCCTTGCCGGCGTCCGAGGCGACCTATTCCTACAACGGCACACTGAACATGACCGAGTTTCTCAACATCGGTCCAGCGGGCGGGACCACGCCGCCGATCACCCTCACCGTGGGCAACTTCACCCAGGGGATCGGCAACATCATCGTGGCCTTCGAACCCATCGGTGGTGTCGTGGCTGGTGCGTTGCCGGGCCAGTACATCGCGAACGACAACGGGGTCGGCAAAGCCAGGTCCTCGACGCTGCAAGACTTCGCGGTGGAGGATGTCACCTTCACGGCGTCAACGCAGGTGCAGGTCGGCCACTACCTGACCGGGAACATCGGTCTTGGCGATCTCTGGATCAAGCCCACGGGCGCCTCGGCGCAGATCAGCTGGACACCGGCCCCCGGAGCCATGGTGGATGGCCGTTCGGGCAACGGCGCCATGCTGAACGTGCAGGCGATGACGGAGGGAGACGCTCAAGGTTTTGATGCGTGGTCCACATCCGTCGGTCCGGTCTACAGCGCCTCGGCGGCGAGCCCGCCCCCGGTCACACTGGTTCCCGGCGACGTCCTTGTCGTGGCCAAATCACGGGGCGCGGGAACGGGCAACCAGATGATCGAGAATTTCATCTTCATCCATTGCGTCGACGAGGTGCCGGACGAGGACGAGTTCGCGCCGCCCTATATCTGGCATGCGTCGCTGGGGCCGCGTCCCCGCCTGCGCTATTCCGACATCGCGGAAGGCACCATCCCGGCGCTTTCGACCTCCGGCTTCACCAAGGGTATTCCGTCCGTCGCGACCATGGGGGCGCGGTTCACGCGGCGCTTGTTCGACCCGATCGGAATCTGGAAGCGCTACACCTTCAAGGCTGACCGAGGCGGGAACACCTATGGCCGCGACTATCAGAATGACATCGACCAGGCTCTTGCCACAATCGTCTCGGACCTGCCCATCGCGCAGAAACGGAAGCTGATCCAAGCCCTCGTCCAGCGTGGGATCGACGCCTATGGCGCTCTCAGATCGGCCTATGCGCAGGGCCTGCCAAGCTGGCTCTATCCCGATGGCGGCCACCACGGGGGCCGGGCACCGCTGATCACGATCGCGGGGCATCTGCTTGGCGACATCACCATGCGCGACTGGATCAAGACCAACACGTCGCCCACCGCGGTGACGGGCATCCACGAGCAGGCGATGCGGTGCTACCTGACGCCCGAGGTGGTGGCTCTGACCCAGGAACCCGGTTGGCAGGGGTCCGGCGCAAAAGGCCCAGGCACAACGCACAACCCCTACGAGACGCCGATGGCCGACGCCCCTGCGGTTCCCGAATGGGTCGGCTCCCCGGCGATTGGGGGTGTGATACCGGCGTGGAACATCAACAACCTGTGGAACGGCAATGACAATTTCTACCGGATCGTCGGCCATGCGGAGGTTGCGGCAGGGCAGACCATCGCCCTGTTGGCCTTGGGATTGCGCACGGCTTGGGGGCATGACGCCTATTTCGACTACCATGCGCGGTTCCACGCGATGGAACAATATGGCGACGATCCCTGGCGCTATGTGAACGGCGTTGCCACCGCGCGCTACGCCCGGATGCCCGATGCGCCCGCAGGCACAGGCAGCCCGGTCAATTTCGCGCGCGAGATGTATGACATCCATGCGTTCAAGGGCGGGCTCTACAGCTTCCCTGCAGGGGTGAATGCCTTCTACGGAGCGATGTGATCACTGCCATCATGACAACTGGCTCATCCGGTCCGCACCGGGTGAGCCATTGCGCTTTCGGGCCGGCGCAGGACAGCGCCCATGGCGCTTTGCCCGCGCGACCTGACGCCTCGGGGGTCAGGGAGTCCGGCTTCGGGGGTCGATCAGCAAGGCAAGAATCCAGCCCGCCAGGAACCCGCCCAAGTGGGTTTGCCAGGCCAATTGGCCATCCAGCGCCCAGTACATCACGTAATTGATCACCAGCAGCAGGGCCGCGACACGCACGATGGGCCAAAGCCCGACGCGGGCCGTAAATCGATCCACATAGGCCCAGGCCAGAAGCGCACCGGCCAGCCCGAACAGGGCGCCGGATGCGCCCACCATGGGGCGGACCGTGTCGGCCAAGGCGGCAAAAGCGGCGGCTCCTCCCAGAGCCGCGCCCATGTAGAGCGCGAGAAACCGGATCTGTCCGACGCGCTCGACCACACCGGCCCCAAGGGACCAAAGCGTTATCATGTTCACGATCAGATGCGCCGGCCCCCCATGCAAAAGGGCATAGCTGAGAAACATCGTATAGGGTTGCGCGGTATAATTCGGCCGCCAGCTCGACAGGAGACCGGGCCAGAACCCCCCCCATTCATAGGCCGTCTGACGCAGGCGTGTCGTCCCCCACAGGCCGTAATCACCGCCCAAAAGGATGAGTTCGACCGCCGTCGATACCACGATGAGGGCGACCACCGACGCAGGCACATAGGGCAGCCACCAGGGACGTTGCGCAGGAGACGGATGGTTGTTCATCTATCCCACATTGCGGATTCCCGTCCGAAGATCGAGTCCCTACCGAGGGAATACCTGGCCCCTCCGGCCTTGGACCAGGCCCCGCGACGGGGGCTCAATGGCGATATCCAAGACCGGTGCGGATGAGTTCCGCCGCCATCTTGGGATCGAACGGCCCCCACAGATACCGCCACATCAGGGCCAGCCCCTCGCGCCGTCGCCCCGATCTGGCATAGTGGCGGGCCACCTGCCGCACGGCGTTTTGCTTCATGTGAAGGGCGGCCTGCCGCACGCGGCGGATCTGCGCGGAGTGGCGCGCCTCCTCGGCCGTTTGCTGCAAGAACAGGTCCGTATAGTAGACCCTCGCCAGCATCGCGGCGTCGGGGGACTTGCGCGAGAGGCTGGTGGCGCGGCGCCGGTAGGTGACGCCTTCCACCTCCATGCGGTAGACCGTCGTGCGGGCGGCGAGGTTCAGGAACAGGAACGTGTCCGCCGCATTCCGTCTCGCTTCGTTCCACATCGACCCGGTGAATTGCGTTTTGCACCACTCCGCCCGCAGGAACAGAAACGACGGCAGGAAATGCTCGTGATACATCGCGAACCAGGAGCAGAAGTCTTCCGTGCTCAGGGCGTTGAGGGCGGGCGCGTCGTGCAGCGGGGCAGGGGGGCTGATGGGATCCGTGGGATGCTCGGGGATCTCGGAGCGGTGGCCGCTGACCACGCAGCAGACGGCAGGATCCTCGAACCGGGCCGCCACGAGCCGGAACAACCCCTGCGCGACCAGGTCATCGGCATCGAGGAAATACAGGATATCGCCGCTGGCATGGCGGTGCCCGGCATTGCGCGCAGCCCCGACCCCGCCATTCTCTTCCAGATCCAACAAGGTGACGCGTGTGTCGTTGAATGAGCGGATCAGGGCGGCGGGGCTTTCCCCGCCATCATTCACGACAATCACCTCGAGATCGACGTCAGCCTGGTCCAGGACACTGCGCAGGGTTGCCCCGAGTGTCTCGAGATCGTTGTGGGTGGGAATGATCACCGAGAATTCCATGGGCGGTCTCCGGACTATGGGTATCGGCGCCGGCGGCACGAACAGGACCATCCCCCGGTCCGGTTTGCCTCGGCTCCCGAGGGGGTCTGATCAGGACTTCAACAGGCGCCGCAACCGTTTTCCGATCACGCGCCGTGCGCGGGGGATCCGGTCGATGGCGCGGGTCAACAGGGTGCGCTTGCGGGAGGTCCAGGCCGTCATCTCGAAGAACGTCTGCCACCGATGCGCCAGCGGATGGGTGCTTCCCGGCTCCCATGGTTTGGGGCGGCCGGAGAAGTGGATGATGAACGGGGTTTCGCGCAGGGATTGCATCACGTCGGGCGGGTAGGGGGTTTCGTCGCCCTCCTTGTACCAATAGCTGGCCGTGGGGGCGTTCCAGCGGGGATCTATCAGGCGGTGGCGTGCCGCGAAAACCACGTTCAGGGCGTCCTGATCGGGAAAGGTCAGTTGCGGATACCGCTGGAGCAGGTCGAGAAGCTCCCGGTCGAGACCGGCGCGCAAGGGGCCGAGAGCAAGCACCAATACACCCGATTGAAAATAGCCATGATAGGCGTCCAGCCCATAGCGACGGACGTCTTCAGGGGACAGCGTCCGGCGCAGGCGTTCGTCATGGCCGCCGTCATGGGGCAGGTCCGTGATCGCCAGGACATCGACATCGTCCATCGGCATGTCCCACAGCGGGCCGAGATCCGTCGTCGCCACGACATCGCTGTCGAGATAAATCACCTTCCCCGTGCTGGCAGGCAGCAACTCTCCCAGCAGCAGCCTTGCATAGGCGGCGGGCGGATAGGGGCGGTCGCTCTTGGTGTAGAGCTTTTGCAGAAGATCCGCGCGCGCGCCTTCGATCGGGTGCCAGGTCAGCGTCGCGACATCCTTGCCATGCTCGGCCATCGTCCGGCGCACGCGCGCCTCGCTGCGTTTCGAGATGCCACATGACAGCGCATGAATGTCGAGCATGGTGTCCGGGGCGCGGGTCGCAAGCAACGAGGCGATGGCCACCGTCATCGGCATCGCGAGGACATCATCGGAGGCAAAGGCAACGCTGATGGTTTTGGACATGAAAGGCACTTTCTGAAATTAGTCGGTCGTATCGGCCCGTCCTATAGACCGTTTTATGATGTGCCGCACAATGTGTTGATGATAGCGGATCAGAAACCGGCGACAGCGGTTCAGGGCAAATTCGGGAATGCTGCGCAGGAACAGTCCATAGGATGCGGCGTAGCGCTTGTTGAGCCAGCCGTTCATCACCGTCCACTGGGCCACCCGTGCCAGGAAGATCGTGCGGGCGCGGACCCCGCCCGGCCCACCGGGATAGCGGCCATCCGCCTCGGACTGGCGCAGGACGGACAGGCCGGTTCGGGCCGCGTCGAAGGACGATGTCAGGCTGCCGGGCGTGTTGCGGTAGCGAAACAGAACCGGTTGCAGGGCCACGTCCATCTTCAGCTCGAGAGGCAGCCTCAGGAACAGGTCTATATCCTCGTAACAGCGCAACTCGGCCGGAAACCCGCCGATCTCCTGCAAGAGAGCGCGGCGCGCGACAAGGTTGCAGCCCCCGAACATCGTGCCGGTTCCTTCGGCCAGGAAGGCGTCCAGGTAGTTGCGATACCGAACGACCTTGCGCGGGGCCTGTTCGACGGGGGGCAATGGCGCGCCATCCGCGAAGGCGTCTTGCTGCAGGAAGGCCACGTCGGGCGCATCTTCGGCGCGCAGGAGGTCCAGGATCGTCGGAAGCGTCCAGTCAAGCCACAGGTCGTCACTATCGAGGCAGGCGATGAAGTGTCCCCGCGCGGCGGCGATGGCGGTATTGCGGGCCACACCTGGCCCGGCATTCGCCTGCTCGATCAGGCGGGCGCGCGCCTCGAGGCCGAGGTCCCTGAAGGCGTCGCGGATCGCCTGTGGGCTGCCGTCGGTAGAGCCGTCATCGACCACGACAAGCTCCCACGCCATGGCATCGGACGGGGGAGCGACGATGCTGGCAAGGCAGGCCCGGATCGTTTCGGCACGGTTCCAGACCGGGATGATGATCGACAGGATCGGTGTGTTGGAGGGGGGTGAGCCAGAGGGGGGTGAGCCAGAGGGGGGTGAGCCAGAGGGGGGTGAGGAGGAGGCCATCGTACTCTCTATACACTCCTGGGATCAGCAGACCCGTGTTTCATCTGGCCCGTGTCGGACCTGCCGGATGTCATCGCAGTGCTGGTCATGACACTATTCGGGCGGACCGGCAAACACACTGGGGACAGCGCCGCCACCGGCCGTCACCGTCCGGCGCGGCGCAAGCGGCCCATCCGGTAGGTGTGCGGGCGCATCCATGCCAGCAGGGGATACAGGCACAGGCGCCAGATCCATCGCGTCTGATCACTGCCGAGCAGAAGCCTTCCGCGGCGCAGGATTAGCCCGTAGGCGGTAAGGAGGTTGCCTTCCTCGAAGTGGATCCGGCAGGTGTAGGCGACGGCCTGGGCGAGGAAATTCTTCAGGGCCCGTCCGCCGCTTGGATCGGGATAGATATGGTCGGCCGCCCGGCCCATCATGAAGTCCAGGCCCTGTTGCACGGCGTGGGCGTTGCGGCTCAGCTGGTCGTCCTCCCCGAGGACATGGAGGACCAGCGGGGCGCCATGGGTGGTGAGGCAGGGGCCGACCCCGTTGAGCCGCAGGAACAGGTCGCTGTCCTCGCTGCAGCGCGTCTGGTCGGTGAAGCCGCCATGGGCTTCGAAGATGGCGCGCGGGATCACCACGTTGCAGGCGGCGAAGCGGATGGAGTTATCGGCCGCGACCGCTGCCAGAAAGGTGTCGTGGATGCGGATCTCCACGGTCGCGTCGCCGACCATGGGTGGCATGGTCTCCGGGGCCCGGGTATCGAGGTTTCGAAGGAAGGCCAGGGCCATGTCGTGATGGGCCAGATCCAGACAGGTCTGAAGCGTGGGCGCGCACCAGAAATCATCGCTGTCGAGGAATGCCAGAAGCCGTCCCCTTGCCGCCGCGGCCCCCGTGTTGCGCGCGGCCCCCGGCCCGGCATTGTCCTGGCGCAGGATGTGAACCATGTCCTGCACCCCCAGGGCGCGCGCCGCGGCTTCCGCGGCCTCGGCGGATCCGTCCTTGGACCCGTCGTCGACAATGATGATCTCGATCTCCTGCTGGCGGATGATCTCATTGGATAACGGGAGGGAGGCCAGGGTGCCGCCGATCCGGGAGCTTCGATTATAGAGCGGGATGATGATGGACAGGGCACATTCCGTGTCTGCGCGCAGGCGCGTCATCGCGCTCAGTTCCGCTCCATCCCGGGCACGAAGCGGGGCAGGCGGGGCAGGGTCTCTTCCATGATGGCCATGATCCGTGCATCGGCATCTTCCGCTGTCTCGCCCGGTCCGATGGGCGACACGAAGCGCACCAGCGCCCCGTCGGTCCGCCCATACCGCAGGCTGTCCCAGACCACCCAGATCTTGGCGAGGAAGTCGTTGGTGAAGCGCTGGCCGCGCTGTTCGAACCAGTAATAGACCACCTGCTGCTGGGTGCCGTTCTGGATGATGGCGCGGTTGACCTCGAAGGTGCCGAATTCGGTGTCGGGGAAGCTGACCTGATGGGGATCGAGGGAATAGATCTCCCACCCGCCGGCGGGCAGGCAGACCTCGGGCGAATGGATGCCGCCGCCTTCGGTCTGCTGGTTGTAGAAGGCCGAGAAGATGTTGACGGGCTGCGCTGCATCGGAGGCGACATAGGTGGCCATGATGTAATCGTCGGCGCCCAGAACCTCTTCGATCTCGGCTTCCAGCTGGGTCGTGACGCCGGACCATTCGCCGATATTGCGCGGGAACAGCGTGAAGCTGTCGCGGTCGAGAGGGGCAGGGGCAGGGGGCTGGAAGACCACCACGCCCAGGCTGAAGACGGCCGTCAGGACCACGGCGGCGATGGTCACGGTGCGCGCGCGGATATCGAGGATGCGGCCGAGAATGGGCGCCATGCCCTGGGTGTCCAGGTCGATCGCCCGGGACAGGGGCAGCGGGTTGGGGGTCAGGCGCTGCAAGGCGATGGCCAGCACGAACAGGAGCGCGACACAGGCCATGAAGATCACCCAGCCCTCGAAGAAATGGGTGAAGCCCTCGACCCAGCCGATGCCGTAGCTGTTGGTGATGATCCCGATGATCCCGATCCGCAGCGAGTTCATGAACACCGTCAGCGGCGCGGCCATCAGCAGCAGCACCGCCTTGTGCCAGATCGGTCCGCGGTAGAGGATCGCGAAGAGATACGAGAAGGACAGGATCGGGAACAGGTAGCGCAGGCCCGAACAGGCCTCGGCCACCTGCAATTGCAACACGCCCAGATCGATGATGTTGCCTTCGAGGAACACCGGGATGCCGGCCATCTGCACGAACCACACACCCAGTTCCGACGAGATACCCTGCAGCATGGTGGTCAGCTGCCAATAGACGAAGTTCGGCAACGGCAGCATGAACACCAGGTGGATCACCGGCAGTTGGTGACGCTTGCCGCGCTCCCAGCCGAACAGGGTCAGCACCACGCCGCCGACCCAGACGATGAAGCCATAGGTCACGATGTCGGGGATCCGCACGATATTGCCCAGAAGCGAGATCGCAAGGCCCAGGGCCAGCACCAGGTAGCCCGGCCAGCGGGTGACGGGTTGTGCGGGGTCGGGGCGCGGGGTCGCGCGCAGTTCGCGCAGGAACAGGTAGAGCGAGATCACCGGGATCAGCGGCCCGTGGGAATATTCCGGCGTCACCCAGGCCCGCGCGAGACTTTCGAACCCGAACCAGAAGACCGGCAGGGCGACGGCGCACAGCACCATGAACAGGCCAAATCCCAACGGGTTCAGCCGCAGGTCGGACAGCCATTGGGTTCT
Organism: uncultured Roseicyclus sp.; assembly: GCA_964615955.1. Taxonomy (GTDB): domain Bacteria; phylum Pseudomonadota; class Alphaproteobacteria; order Rhodobacterales; family Rhodobacteraceae; genus Gymnodinialimonas. The sequence continues at coordinate 24,511 of CAZTUG010000026.1, read as the reverse complement.
GCGGAAAAGGTCTGTTGCAGACACAGGGAAATTGCTCCTGACGAGGATTGTCAAATGGCATCAAATCACGAAATCACGGGGTTTATACCGAACTATCCGATCGAGGCCAATCACGCAGTCGTGACGGAGGAAGGCAAGACGCTGTTGTGCGCGTATGGAAACGGTCCTTCAGGTGGCCCGGAGGGCGGCGCGGCCCTTCCTGCCCGGTTCCGCCATTTGCGCCCATGTGGAAGAACGTATTGCATGAAGGGCGATCCTGATAAAGGCAAACCAATCGGCTTCCGCAGATGCGCTACATTTAACATAATGCGGATTATAGGTCATAATTACTGACCTAAAAACCACCCCTTCTCGGCAAATGCGTCCCCTTCATCCCAGGCGCCGCCCGGAACATGTTCGACTGTCGTCGACAGCACGCGTCCGGACCCTCCTGCCCCGCGCCGGGGTGGATCGTGCCTTTGCGCCCATCCAGGCCGATGATAAGCCATGCCCATCCGCTCCCTGCACCAAGGCGCCCCAGGACCATGCCCCTCGCCCCCGACGATCCCCGCCATGGCCACTGAACAGCACATCCTCGCGGTGGCCTCGGCCGGTGGGCATTTCCAGCAATTGATGCGCCTGCGGCCCGCCTTCGAGGGTCAGCGGGTGACGTACATGACCACGCTTGCGGGACTTGGTGCGCAGTTCGGGGCGGAGCCACAGATCACCGTGCCCGATTGCAACGCCGATACGCCTCTTGCGATCTTGCGATGCGCCGCGCTGATCGGCGCGCGCATGGTCCGGCTGCGCCCCGATGTGGTGATCACCACGGGCGCCCTGCCCGGCCTGATCGCGATCCTGTGCGGCCGGATGGTCGGCGCCCGCACCTTGTGGGTGGACAGTGTGGCCAATGCCGAAACGCTCTCGGCCTCGGGACGGATGGCGCGACGGATGGCGCATCTGACGCTCAGCCAATGGCCCGATGTCGCGGCCCGGACCGGGACATCTTGCAAGGGGTCCGTCCTGTGATCTTCGCTACCACCGGCACGCAACTGGCCTTTCCCCGCCTGATGGCCGCCCTGAACGCACTGGCCCCGGAGCTGGGAGAGCCGATCGTGGCCCAGGCCGGACCCGAGCCCGGCGCGGCCGAGGCCTATCGGGGGCTGGATGTCCGCACCCACCTCTCGCCGGAGGAATATGAGCGCACCGTGGCGCAGGCGCGCGTGCTTGTGGCCCATGCCGGGATCGGGACGATCCTGACGGCACGGCAGCACAACAAACCGCTGATCCTGGTGCCCCGGCGTCACGATCTGGGCGAACATCGCAACGACCACCAGATCGCGACGGCGCGGCAGGTGGCCGACCTGGAGGGGATCCACATCGCCTGGGAGACCGCCGATCTCGGCCCCCTGCTCGCACGCCACGATCTGCCCGCAGCGAATGATCTGGATGTCAGTGAGCGCCGCGCCGCGCTGACCGGTTTCATCCGCGACTGGATCGCGGCCAAACCATAGCGGCGGTGTCAGGGGCGGACCGAAAAGCGCCGCTCAAGGCTCAGGAAAACCGTGGTGTTCCGACGATCATCCACACCCCCTTCCTGGATCGTATCCAGGGTCAGGCCGGTCAGAAGGTCCCAGTTTTCCGTCAGCGGACGGGCGTAATCGAGGGACAGCCGTGCCGAGGTGATGTCGGGGCTGACGCCCACCTCGTAGCGGCTGTCGGTCAGCCGCCCCGACAGCGACCAGCGCGCTCCCCCGGCCAGGTCCATGCTGTAGCGGGCCCGCACGATGGTGCGCAGCACCTCTTCGGCATCGCTGTTGACCGCCGCGTCGTGCTCCAGCGACAAGGCCAGCGCGCCGCGCGCAGTGTCGCGATCATAGCTCACGCGACCGGTGCCGTAGACCGTGCCACTGGGCAGTTCGATCACCCCCGCCCCGATGCGGATTTCGGCCCCGCGCGGCAGGGAGAAATTGCGTGTCACATCGGCCGAATTCACATCGCCCGCCCGCTCCAGGCTGCGGGATGCTTCGAAGCGGTAGCCCCCATTGGGCCGTTCCAGCGACAGCCCGACCAACAGGTCCAGCCCGGTCTGCTCGGTCTCGGTCCGGGTCCCCAGGAGGGTGCGTGCGACCCGCAGCTGCGAGGGCGTGATATCGCCCTCCACCGTGATCGCCGGCGTGATCTCCCAGGTTGCGCCCAGGCCAAGGGACAGCCGTTCTTCCCGCAGGGCTTCGGCGTCGTCTTCCTCGGTCAGGCGCCAGCTGCCGTTGATCCGGAAGCTGAGCGTCGGGTCGGGGGTGAAGGTCAGTCCGGCACTGGCGGTCTGACGCAGGGTGTCGACCAGACCCGGATCGGACGTGTCGGTATAGAGCGTATCGATGCGGGAATAGGACAGGCGGCCGCCGATCGGATCCTGCAACCCCCACGCCACCGCGGCGGCGATCCGGCGGGTTTCGCGGGTGCCTGAATCGTCGATCAGCGCCGTCTCGTCGAAGGGTGTCTCGGGATCGTCGAGGGTAAACGAGAACCCGTCGACATCGGTCTGCTGGAAGAATGCGCTCAGGGTGATGCGGCTGCGTCCGGTGTCGCGCAGGTAGTCGATGCCATAGCGCGGATCGCTGAAATCGGAGGCTTCCAGATCGTCCAGCGGTACGATCAGCCCGAAATCCCCCGAAAAGCTCAGTCGCTGGGTCCGGGTGGCGCTGATCAGGTCCAGGTCGAACCCGGTGCGAAATTCCGGATCGCCGTTTTCGACCTGCACGCGCAGGTTCAGGCCCCCCTCCAGTCGCAGCCCGCCCTCGGACTCGGCGACTTGGGCCAGGGCGATGCCGACAGTGAGGCCAAGACACGCCAGCGCCGCCGTGGCGACCTGAACAGGAGCAGAAACGGGCCGCATCGCGGATCCTATTCGAACAGGCGCCGTTGGGGCACCAGGATCACGTCCCCGTCAATCAGGGTAAAGTTCGAATTCAACTGCGATCCTTGCTGGATCGCCCGGTAATTCACAGAAACGACCGTTTCCTGATGGGTCACTGGATCGGTGCGGCGCAACTGGATCCGGCGCTCGGCGGCAAAATTGGTCAGGCCGCCCGATTGCGACAGGCCCTGCAGGAAGGTGGTCCCGGGTGCGACTTCACGTTCGCCCGGATTGCCCACTTCGCCCATGAAGAAGACGCTGATCGTGGGTTCCGCGGCGGCGACGCCAGTCCCGCTCGGGGTGGCGCGCAGGGTTGCCACCGACACGAACACATTGGGCGGAGACGCGAAGTTGGACGCGATCGCGCCCGCCAGGCGCTGTGCGATCTGGTCGGTGGTGAAGTTCGCCGCCATCATCGACCCGGCGAACGGAAAGCTGAAATCGCCACTGGGTGTGACCAGAACCTGCCGGTCCAGCGATGGGTCCTGCAACACTTCGATGGTGAGCGTGTCGCCGGGACGAATCCGGTAGCCGTCCTGGGCCAGCGCGTCGGTCACGGTGGTGGCTGCCATCGCGATCACGGCGATCGCGGCAAGGAAAAAGGCTTTCATTGTCCTGTCCTCATGTTCTTTTTCAACCTTATTGCCTGAAATCGCCCTCCACGGAACCCACCGCATCATGATCGTGCGTGCTTGGGCGAGACCCGTCGCTTTCCTGCCACGGACGCGCGCGCATGGGAGGGGGGCAACCATGGAGGCGGAACACCGTGCTATTGTTCAGTTGCCGCCTGCAAACGCTCCAGTTCGGCGCGGGCCGTGTCGAACTGAGCCCGCGGATCATCCTCGCCCGCAATTTCCAGTGCCCGCGTCAACTGCTCGATGGCGGCGGCATCTTCCCCCGTGGCAGCCAGCAGCATGCCGTAGTGGAACTGCACCAGCGGATCCTCGGGCAGCGCCGCGGCCGCGCTCACCAGGTAGGGCCGCGCTTCATCGATGTCCCCCCGACGGAAGGCGATCCAGCCATAGGTGTCCATCAGGGGTGGAACCGCGGTGCCGCGCAGGCGGCGCGCGATGGTGTAGGCCCGTTCAAGGCTGGCCTCGTCGGTGCGGTAGGTCGAGATCAGGCTGGCGAGGTTGTTGGCGATCACGGGGCTGTCAGGCATCTCCTCGTAGAGGCGCTCGTAGATCGTGACGGCGCCATCGATATCGCCCGCCTGCTCCAGGAAGCTGGCCTGCGCCCAAAGCAGGTTCATCGCCCCGGGCAGCGTCTCCAGCGCCTGGTTCAGGGTCTCGCGCGCGCCCGTCGGATCGCCGGCGGCGAATTGCCTGCGGATCAACTCGATCCAGGCGCGCTCGAAGGCAGGCTCAAGCGCGATGACCTCGCGATAGGTCGCGATGGACGCGTCCGCGTCGCCATCCGCGGATTCGGTCGCCGCGCGCATCATCAAGAGCGCCAGGTTGGACGGGGCATTCTGGACCAGTTCGGTGCTGTAGGCCCGCGCCTCCTCGATCTGACCATCGGCCAGCATCGCGCGCAGCACGGCGACCTGAGCGGCCAGCGAGCCTTCGCCCTGCTCTCCGCCCTCGGCCAGCTCCTGCAGGAAGGCGATGGCATCGCCCATCTCGCCGCTGGCGGCCAGACGCTCGGCGCGCAACCCGTTGGCAAGCGCGGTGCTCTGCTCCGTCTCCTGGCGCCGGACGGTGTTTTCCACCTGTTGGGCCCGGTCCCAATCCTGCATCGCGACATAGATCCGACCCAGGCCATTGAGCAGTTGCAGATTGCCCGGCTGCAGGCGCAGGGCCGTGATCAGCGTCTCCTCCGCCGCCAGGTAGAGTTCGTCCCCGACCAGGTTGTCGGCATAGCGCAGCGCTTCCGGGGGGGCGGCATTGGCGGCCTCGAAGGCCAGCGCCAGGAAATCGCGCGCCAGTTCGTGGTTGCCGTTGCGGGTATGGGCGCGGGCCATCAGCGTCATCGCGGTTGCATCGTTCGGCGCCTCATCGAGAGCCCGGCGCAACAACGCGATGGCCTCGTCGGCGCGATCCTCGTCGATCAGCGCATTGGCTTCCAGCTTCAGCGCCGCGACATTGGAGCCGTCGACCTCCAGCACTTCGGCCACCAGGCGCCGTGCGCCCACCGGGTTACCGGTTTCCCCATACATCTGCGCCAGCGCGACGCGCGCATCGTTCAGTTGGCCAGTGGCCGCCGCGCCCTCCACCAGCGCTTCCATTTCGGCGATGGCCTCGGCCTGATCCCCGTTGGAAAACCGGATCGCGGCCCGCATCATGCGGTAGCGAGGCTCATCGGAATACGCCGCGATCATCGTCTCGACTTCGGCCAACGCTGCCTCGGGGCCATCGACCTGAAGCAGGAACTGCACCAGCGTGGCGCGCAGGGTCGTGCCTTGCTCAGGCCGCTCTTCCATGGCGATGCGATCGCGCAAGAAGGCCTGGGCACCCTCGGTATCGCCTTGGGCGACAAGGAACCGCAGCAGGGTGGCGACCAGCGCGTCATCCTCGGGAAAACGCGCGATCATGTCCAGCAACTGCGCCTCGACACCGGGGCCATCCTCGAGCCCGGCCAGCAGCCCGAGACGGGTATTGTGCAATTCGCGATTGTCGGGCTCGATCACCAGCGCCGCGTCCAGCAGCGCCAGGGCCGCCGGGGCATCGTTCTCGCGGATCGCGTTGTCGACCAGGATGCGACTCAACGGCAGGCTGCCGGGCTGGGTCTCCAGCAGGACCGCCGCCGTATCGGCCGTGGCGCGGCGGGCCGGGGCGTTGTCGGCCTCGACCGCATCGGCATAGGCGATCGTCACATCGATCACGTCCAGCCTCGGATCATCCCGCATCTCCGCGGGCACCAGCTCCAGCGCACGGCGGCCATGGATCCGCACCTGGTCCCAATTCTGCGCCGTCATCGCCATCTCGGCCAAGGCGATGCGCACCTCCACATCGTTTGGGCGCTGCTCGGCGAGGCGCAGGAACTGGCTGTAGGATTGTTGCAGGTCGCCGCCGTCGCGCAGCGCCTGGGCGAAGGTGCGGCGCGCCTCGACATGGAGTCCGTCCAGCTCGAAGACATTGCGGAACTCGACCGTTGCGCGCGCCAGGTCCCCCTCGGCCAGCAGCGCAAGGGCGGATTGGTAATGCTCCTCGGCGCGTTCTTCCGCGCTTTGACAGGCGGCCAGCGTCAGAACGGCGGCAACGGCAAGGGCGAAACGAAACATGGCGGTTCTCTTCCTGCTGGGTAGGTCAGATGGCAAAACGGGCGCAACCCAAGCGCCCGCTTCCGTTTTCTGCCATTCATTATAGGCGAAAACATGCCCCTCGGGCAAAGCTTCCCGACCAAAATATCGGCAAGCTCAGTATCCCGTGCCGCGCAGAACCACGCTGACCGTGCGGAAGATCACCGTCAGGTCGGTCTTCAGGGACATGGCACGGTAATAGGCCGTATCGAAATGCACCCGCTGTGCGAAGGTGCACTGGTTGCGATCCGAGATCTGCCAGAACCCGGTCAGGCCGGGGCGCATCTCGTAATAGCGGCGCCCGTGATACAACGCCTTCTGGCCGACCATGAACGGGCGCGGGCCCACGATGCTCATGTCGCCCTTCAGCACGTTGAACAGCTGGGGCAGCTCGTCGAGGGAGCTTTTGCGCAGGAAGCGGCCGATGCCGGTGATGCGCGGATCACGCTTCAGTTTCTGGGTGGTGTCCCACTCGGCGCGCGCCGTCGGGTCAGTGGCCAGGTAGGTTTCCAGTTTCTCGTGGGCGTTGGGCACCATCGAGCGCAGCTTGATCATGCGAAACCGGGCCCCGCCCCGCCCGATCCGGTCCTGCGTATAGAACGGCGCATGGCCATCGCGCAGGGTGATCAGGATGGCCGCGCCAAGGACGACCGGCAGCCAGATGACGGCGCTGGCCAGAACCGCCACGATATCGAAAGCCCGCTTGAGACCATTGCGATACAGGGACCGTTCCCGGGCCGGAGGCGCGGCCACGTCGTCGGCGGACGGCCGGGCGCCGGTATCGGGAAACGGCAGAATCTGCGCGACCATGAAGGGCGTCTTCCCGGATTCGGGACCGGACTCGCGGAAGGCAGCGCGCAATTGCGCCATTGGATTGCCGCGACGCAGCATGGCCGGGAACGTGCGGGATTTGGGTTGATGACCGGAAATCAGAAAATCGGGATCGGACAGCGACATAACGTGCTTGGCCCCCTCTGGACAAAGAAAAAAGACGACAAAAAATCATCTAAATTTTGAATTTTCCGGGGCAGCATGGCAGCGTCCCGGTAGCAGACAGATGTGTTGATAACACGATACTCGACGTTTGATAAACATTTACAACGACTTTGGTAAAATTTCGCCTCAGGGGACGGCGCCTTGAATCAGGATATATTTAAGTAAAATCATATTCTTAAGGGGTATCGTCGCGGGATCGGTCCGCCGACGACGCCCGGCCGACGCCCGGCCGACGCCCGGGGGCCGCGCATCTCGCCACCTTAGCGCCTAAACAATGCCTAAGTTTTGAATGGGATTGTACCGCAACCATCGACATTGCGCGCCGCGACACGAATCATGGGGCGACCCAGACAGCCGAGGGACTGCCCGTGAGCCGCAAAGTCCATATTCTGAGGCCTGTGAATGCTGCGAATGCAGCATCGATTCCGGGCGAGGGCCTCGTCTTCCGGCGGCATCGTTACCGTGGAGAGCCGCATCGCGCCGGTTTGCTGGGTGAAAGCGGGCAAGGGTATGTCTATATGTCTGGTGAGTCGCCCGACCCGACATCGGTCCCCGAACCGGGTCAACGTCTTGCGGTGCCGCACCGAGCGCAGATCATGAAGGCCCCGTCGATGCCCAATGCCGAATACTTCGCCAAACGGTTCGGACTGCGCGAGCGGCCTTTCACCCTGCTGCCCGATCCCGATTTCCTCTACTGGACCCGTGCCCATACCCGCGCCTTCGCGGTGCTGGAATACGGTGTGCTGGCGCGCGCGCCGATCACCGTGATCACCGGCGAGGTCGGCGCCGGCAAGACCACCCTGGTGCAGCACCTGCTGCGCCAGTTCGAGGACGACATGATCGTCGGCCTGATCTCCAACGCCCAGGGCGGCCGCGGCGACCTGCTGCAATGGGCGCTCGGCGCGCTCGATGTCGACGGGCCCTGGGGGGATGATTACGTCTCCAAGCACCAGGCGCTGCAGAATTTCCTGATCGAGGTCTACCGCAGTGGCCGCCGGGCCGTCCTGATCATCGATGAAGCGCAGAACCTCTCGATGGAGGGTCTGGAAGAGTTGCGCATGCTGACCAACATCAACGCCGGCAAGGACGAGTTGCTGCAACTGATCCTTGTGGGGCAGCCGGAATTGCGCGACATGATCACGCGGCCCGAGTTGCGCCAGTTCGCGCAGCGGGTCTCGGCCAGTTTTCATCTGCCGCCGATGGACCTCGAGACCACGACCGCCTATATTCGGCACCGCCTGACCCATGCCGGGGGCACGGGCGATGAATTCAACGCGGGCGCCATCGCACTCATCCACAAGAACAGCGGCGGCATTCCCCGTCTGGTCAACAAGTTCGCGGATTTCGCCATGGTCTATGCCGCCACCTCCGATATGCCGATGATCGATGAATACGCGGTGATCGAGATCCTGCGCGACGGGCTGTTTCTCAACACCATCGATCCGTTGAAAGACGCTGCAGAATGAACTTCGACCTGAAATTCTATGGGCGTTTGCTGATCCGCCGCGCGCCGGTGATGCTGCTCCTGTTTCTGGTCTCGTCCGCCATGGGCCTGATCCTGGCGTCGCGTTTGCCGACCACCTACGAGACAACGGCCCGCCTGATCGGTCAGCCGCAGCAGATCTCGGAAAACCTCGCCGCGTCCACCGTGCAGATCGACCCCCGCGAGGAAGTCCGTGTCCTGCAGGAACAGCTTCTGACACGCACCAACCTTCTGGACATCGCCAACGCCCATAACGTGTTCGAAGATATCGAGAACATGCTGCCCGGCGACATCGTGGAGGCGATGCGTGACGCGTCGACATTCCAGGCCTCGGGCGGACGGGGACAACCGGTTCTGGTCTCCGTGCGGTTCCGGGCCCGCACACCGCAGATCGCCGCCGATGTGGTGAATGATTACGTCACGCGCATGCTGGCGGAAAATGCCCGTCAGCGCACCGGGGCGGCCAGCGGGACGTTGAGCTTCTTCGAACAGGAGGTGCAGCGTCTCAACTCCGAACTGAATTTGCGCTCGGCGGCCATCACCGCGTTTCAACGCGAAAATGCCGATGCGCTGCCCGGCGACCAGAATTTCCGCCTGCAGCGCCTGTCCCTTCTGCAAGAGAGACAGGCGGCCGCCGGACGCGAACGGACCAATCTTGAAAATACCCGGGCGCGCACCGTCGAGATCTTCGAGGCCACGGGCCGCGTCGGCTCCGTCTCCGGGGCCACCCTTTCCCCCGAAGAGCGCGAACTGGAGGATCTGGAGCGTCAGTTGTCCCAGGCCCTGACAACCTTTTCCGAAACCGCCCCGCAGGTGCAGCAACTGCAGCGTCGCATCGAGGTCCTGCGCGAACAGGTCACCGCCCAGGCCACCACGGATGGCGCGAGCATCACCACCGGACCCGAGGCGCTTCTGGCCTTGCAACTGGCCGAGATCGACGCCCGCATCGAAGTGTTGAACACGCAAGAAGTCGCCATCGAGGAGGAACTCGCCAGGCTGGAGGATGCGGTCGCGCGCACGCCGCTCAATGCCATCGGGCTGCAGGGGCTGGAGCGGGACTACGAAAACGTCCGCCTGCAATATGACAATGCCGTGCAGCGCCTGGCGGCGGCCTCGGTCGGGGAACGGATCGAGGTGTCGGCGCGCGGCCAGCGCATCACGTTGATCGAGCCTGCCGCCGTGCCCACCAGCCCGGCCAGCCCCAACCGGTCCATGATCGCCGCCGGCGGTATCGGCATGGGCCTGGCCCTGGCCGCGGGCTTCTTCTTGTTGATGGAACTGCTCAACCGCACCGTGCGACGGCCGATCGAGATCACCAATCGCCTCGGCATCACGCCACTTGCGGCTCTGCCTTATATGGAAAGCCGTCGCGAGCGCATCTTGCGCCGCGGCCTGCGGATCACCGCTGCCCTGGTCGTGCTGACCGGTGTTCCGGCGGTGCTCTGGGCAATCGATACCTATTATCTGCCGCTCGACCTGCTGGCCGATAGGGTACTGGACCGGATCGGTCTTGGCTGACGGAAGGGCCATACACGATGGAAAAACTGCAAAACGCGCTCAAGCAGGCGCGGGCCAACCGCGCTGAAAGCGCCGGCCCTTCCGCATCCAGGGACGCGCCCGCATCACCGGAAGGACACGATCTGTGGGCCGCCCTGCCCCAGGCCACGCCAAATCCCGATCACATGAAGCGCAATCGCGTCGTGTCCTACAACTACACGCAAGAGGCCGCGGCCTTCGACATCCTGCGAACCAAGGTGGTGCTGCAGATGCGCAAGCATGGCTGGCGGCGGCTGGCGATCACCTCGGCCACGCCGGTCTGCGGCAAGACAACCGTGACGTGCAACATGGCGATGGGTCTGGCGCGGCAATCGGAATTGCGGGCCGTGGTCCTGGACCTGGATCTGCGCAACCCGTCAATGGCGAAGATGCTGGGGCTGGAGCCGCCGCGCGACATCACCCGGCTTCTGAGCGGGGAGGTCTCCTTCGCCGATCAGGCCCTGCGCATCCGCGACAGCGTCGCCGTGTCCCTGGCCAAGTCCCGGACCCTCGATCCCACCCGTTACCTGTTGGGGCAGACATCGGACGAAGCGCTTGCCCGGATCGAGGCGGATTATGCCCCCGACCTGATGATCTTCGATACCGCCCCCGTGATGGTCAGTGACGATACCCGCGCCTTCCTTGGCAAGGTCGACTGCGCGATGATCGTGGTCTGCGCGGAGCGCACCACCATGAAACAGATCGACACCTGCGAGCGCGAGATCGCGGAACAGACCAATGTCCTGGGTGTGGTGCTCAATCAGGTGCGCTTCAACGACGTGGAAACCGATTACGGCTACGGGTACAACTCCGGCAGCGCGTTCGAATGACGTCCCACGAGACCGCCCGCGAGACCGCCATCTGTCGGGTCGCGACCGCAGCATCGTCTGACCGTCCCGCAGCCTCGCGAGAACTCCATACAAACGGCTAAATCCCGCCCCATTCGCGCTCTGCTCGGGGCGATTCGAGGGGCAGACCGGTACCGGCGCGGCCACTTTGCCCACCCCGGATCTTGTCTTTCAAACTGGAACAAAACCGAAAATTTGAGCGCATTGTTGATCGGATCGACGGCCCCGTCGCCTGTTTTTGGGCAATTATATGCGGCAGGCGTCGGGAAAGTCGAAATGTCACCGCCAACGCTCTTTCTTGCGACCTTCAAAAGTGCTAATAAAGAGTTAATGTCTGCCTAGCCCGCTTAACCATTTTGTTGATCGGCTCCCCAGTTCTCATCGCCCGCGATGGGCATTAACCAGAGTGAGGAAATAGATTCATGAACTTTCTGAAATCATCATTGGTCGCAGCTGCCATCTGCGCGGCGCCCGTCACGGCTTCCGCGACGATCCTCGACTTCACGACCCTGTCGACTTTCGACTCGATCTCGTCCTCCGGCGCGTCCGGAAGTGGTTTGGGGTACACCTTCACCCTGACGACCAACCCGGCCGATCAGTTGACCTTCGCCGAGTCCGTCACCGGACCCACCTGTGCGATGCTCGCTTGCGAATTCGATGGCCTCGGCGTCACCGACGACGAGATCACGACCAACGGCATCACGCAGTCGATCACCATCACCTTCGATCGTGAAGTGGTCCTGACCGGCCTGTTCTTCCTCGACCTCTTCATCTCGCCGGATCAAAGCTCCATCGAAGAAGCCGAGCTGTCCATCGATGGCGGCGCAACGATCAACCCGGGCCTGGTTGCTCTGGAAGTCTTCGATAATGGCGCCACCACCTCCGGTTTCGCCTATTACAGCGGCCTGAGCTACAGCGGCACGTCGTTCACCTTCACGTCGTCGAACACCAACGACAACATCGGCTTCGCGGATTACGCGCTGGCCGGTATCCAGGTTGCGGCCGTACCGCTGCCCGCCGGCATGCTGCTTCTGGGCGGTGCCCTTGGCGCCCTCGGCTTTGCACGTCGCCGCAAGGCCGTCGCAACCGCCTGATCCAGGTCCCGGTCGGGGATCACGATCCCGGGCCGGATATTCGAACGATTGCCGAGGGATGCTGCCGATGCAGCATCCCTTTGCATTTGTGGGGTCTGGATCAGTATCCCGCAAGCCAGTCCTGTCGAGCCTGCCAGATGTCGCTTTGAACCGCCGCACGGCGGCTCCACCCGTCGGACCCGGTCAGCCTGGACAGCACCTGCGTGGCCAGATAGCGGGCGGCGACGCCCGATCTGACAAGTGCGATCCCGATCGGGATCTGCCATGCGGGCCAATGCCTGCGCATCAGGGTCACCCGCGCCTTGAGAACCAACTGCCGCTTGGCCGATTGCAGGGGCGACGAGGCCCCGGCGATATGCATGATATGTGCGGTTGGCGTGATCCGGGGCCCTGCCCCGTGCGCCCGCGCCCGAAGGCAGAGATCGGCCTCTTCTCCATACATGAAATAACTTCGATCGAAGCCGCCCAGGCGATCCCACAGATCCCGACGCACAAGAAAGAAGCACCCGCTGACGATATCGACCGCCCGCTCGGTATCGCGCGACCAGCCTCCAAGGCCTTCGGGATTGAACAGGTGCGTGTCGGGCAGCAACCCGGTCAATCCCGTGGCCCAACACAGGGTGCTCCAGGGGGTGATCCGCATCCAGCATGACCCCGGGTTCAGGCGGCCATCGGGAAAGGTCGTGCGCCCGCCCCAGATGCCGGCCTCGGGTGTTTCGCGCGCGAAACGCATCAGGTTGTCGACGGCGCCCTCATGGCATTCGGTATCGGGGTTCAGCAACAAAAGGAATTCGGTCTCCGCGGTTCGGGCAACCACGTTGTTGGCCATTGCGAAACCAAGGTTCTCGTCCGAGCGGACAAGCTCGATTTGCGGGAAGCGATCGGGCGGGAAGGCCTCGGCGATCGCATCGGCCGATCCATCGCTGGAGGCATTGTCCAGCACCACAAGGCGGAACGCCGTCTGACGCGTCGTCTCGAGACAGGTGCGGATCGCGGCCAGCGTCAGGTCCCGGGTGTTGTAGCTGACCATGATGATGGTCAGATCGGGGCGGACAGTCGCCATGGTGTCATCCTGTTCGAAAAGGCGTCGGGCTGTGCATATGGAACGCGGGCAAGGAATACAAACCGGGGAAATCGGCGGTTTGGGGGCCTGTCTGCGGCAAGGTCCGGCTCTGCCTTGCGACAGCGCCCCGCACTTGCCCCGCTACTTGCGTTGTGCGCACCCGATGGCCTCAGGCGCGGCGGCTCGATCCCAGGTTGGACATGCGCCACAGGGCGCGCACGACCAGAAACTTCAGACGCGCCAGCTTGCGTTGGATCCTGCCTGCCCTCCCGGTCGAGAAATCTTCCTCCCACAAGGTGCCGCCCGCCCGGATCCGGCTGGCCTTCTGCCAGAACAGCCGAAGGTCGATCTGATTTTGGATGAGGGTGTATTTCAGCAACCGCTCCCCGTGCAGCGGGCCCCGCACATGGTTGCAATAGGCGGCCATCTGATCGATCCGGTGCCCGTAGACATGGGCCGCTTGCGGAAGACAGACGGCAAACCGGTCGTTCACGCCGCCTTCCCAATGCTGCCAGTCAGGAAGGAACGCCACCGGCCCCTCGCACCGAAGCGCTGATTGAAGGACCCGCTTCAGGCTGTGGTGATAGGCCAGATCCGGGCGGACGAACACGAACAGATCAGGGTGCCATTCCTCGGCGGCGCGTGTCACCTTGTCCAGAGAGTGGAGCTGATGAACAAGATTGCGCAGGGATCTGAAGCCGTCCTCCCATGCATCTCCGAAAGCCTTGATATCGTCGAAGCCACGGCTGCCCAGAAAGGTATCGGGCTCTTCAAGCTCCAGCCAGTCCGGGGACAGCAACTTGTGTTCATCGCGCTTGAGAATGCCGCGTTCACCGCTCCGTTCGTTCACGATGCTGTCTTGATCGAAGAAATGACAAAAGACCTTGTGCTCTCCGATGGTCGAGATCGGGCGCAGGATCTGCCGGTCGATCGTCCTGACGGTGTAACCGAGCGATCGCGTGATCCCGAAAAAGCAGACAGCGATACGGGGTTTTGTCATACCGAACAGATCTCGGAAACAGGCGGGCGCAACAGGGAGGCCATGGAGGATATGTCCAAAGGTAGCAGCCCACGCCATTTCAGCCAGACTGCTTCTTGACCCACCCCAGGAACGCCTTGTCGGCCGAGCGCAGGCGCGGGCGCCCCGTGGCGACCCAGACCCCGCGCCAACTGGCTTCCAGCGCATAGATATCCCATCCCGGTGCCAGGCGCCGGGCCTCGTCGAGGGTCTCCGGGGACAGGATCGGGCCCCCTGCCCCACCCCAGGCCCCATCATCGTCCACCACATCGCGCGGCGTGATGCGGATCAGGTCGCCCGGCTCCTCCAGCAGCACGTAATCGGGCAGCCGATCTCCCTTGATGATCTCGCGCAGCATCGCGCGGAAGACCCTGATTGGCGAGTTCGAGCCTGATTTCTTCGCCAGAACCGCGACCGAGACCTGCCAGCTTGGCTGCCCGCCACAATGCTTGCGCGCCAATTCATACAGCCTGCGCTCCAATGGCTTGCGCAGCGAAAAATAGTCCCGGCTCAAGGTCAGGACCGATTTCGACAAGACCGCCCGATAGAGCCACTCCGACAAGGTCACCGACACGCTGACCATCCGGCCACCGCGGGTCTTGCGCACGATCTCCCAGGATTCGATCAGACCGAAGCCGCTGGTCACCTCCACCCGGTCGGCTTTCGGTCCCGTCGTCAGGTTGGTGGTGATCCGCGTGCCGGCCAGCCGCTCGAAGGCGTCGCGCAGGCGCTTGTAGGCATCGCCGCTGGTCTCGCGTCCGGTGGCCAGCAGGAGGTCATGGGCGGTCAGGGTCAGGGTCCGCGATGTGGTCCGGCCCAGGTTGATGGCAGCCATCAACTGGCTGATGCAGAAGATCAGGATATCGGCGTCGAAGATCGTGGCGCGCCCCTTCACGCTTGGCGTGATGGTGATCTCGGTGCCGCGATGCTCGTAGGACAGAACCCGCCGGTCGGGCCGGGTGGACAGCGAGAAGATCGGATGCTCCATGCTGGCCAGATCGTGTTTGGGCACGGCCGCGAAGAAATCGCAGACGAAGAAATCACGCATGGCCTGTCCGGAGGCGGAAAGGGATGGGGTCATGCTGCTCGAACCCGCTCTGATCTTGGTCCCCTGCCCTTCGGGTCATGTCGGACCGGTCTGTGTGACGAGGCCGGTACCTGCACCGGGCCGGTGCCGCGAAGCGATCGTCGTTTCATTTACACCGAAGTTATCCACAGGCGCGCGACGGGTCCATGATTCCTTGCGCCGGAATCGGGGTATCGGAGTCGTCCGGACGGGGTTTCAGAGTCGCGTCATCGTGGGATCAGAGTCACCATCGGGCCGGATCCACCCCTCAACTGATTGAGAACCGTATGTTTTCAATGCAGCCCGCAAGACCGTAACTGATTCAATAACAGAAAAATAACTGGGCTTTCCAGGGATCGCGCCCATGACTTAGGGTATCTCCCAACCGCAGCCCCCTGATTTGCTAAGAATAATCCCTTCATGTGACGGCATTTCTTGCATGTTACAGGTTTTCGGGTATCTTTGGAAAAAGGCGGCATATGGGATCAACCCATGACTCCCTCCACAGGCACCAGTCCAAGGACAGCATGATGAGCGGGCTCCCCCCCTATTTCAACATCTCGCCGGAAAAGGCGTTGGATGATCTGGGCGATCCGAAAGGCACGGCGGATTTCGCCGCCATCGCGGAAGCCTGCGCCAAGGGACGCCGCGACCTTGCCGGGCGGGGTCTGGATGAGACGGGCACCCGAACCCTGCGGCCGTTCTCCACGTGGGAGATCACCAAATACCTCATCCCCGTGGCGCCGGCCCATTTCCGCCGCGTGCTGCGTCAGAACCCCGCCCTGCCGCAAGGCACCTCCGAGACCGAGGGCGGCGCCAAGTGGTTCTCCCTCGACGAGGTGAACCGCCTGCGGGCGCATTTCGGGGCCGAGGGCTCCAAGACCAAGGATTACGTCCCCTACCGTCCCCCGGGCCTGCCCGCCAAGATCGTGGCGGTGGCCAACTTCAAGGGCGGCGTCGGCAAGACTTCGACCGCGGCGCATCTGGCGATGTCGGCGGCGCTGGATGGCTACAAGGTGCTGGTGGTGGATCTCGACAGCCAGGGCTCCATGACGTCGATCTTCGGCGGCCGGGTGGAGGATGAATGGGGGACGATCTTCCCCTTGCTGGCGCGCCACTACGCCGAAGCCCTGCGGGCCGAGAACCAGCGCCGCATCGACCGTGGAGACCCCCCGCAACCGCTGGACGAGACATTGTCGGAAGCGGTCGGCATGACCGCGAAGGACGTGATCCGCCCCACCCACTGGCCCAACATCGACCTGATCGGGGCGCAGTTGAACCTCTATTGGTCCGAGTTCCAGATCCCCGTCTGGCGGATGGCGACGCGCGGCTGGAAGCTGTGGGAGGCTCTGTCCGGCAGTTTGGAGACGGACGGTGTTCTCGATGACTACGATATCGTCTTCATCGATACGCCCCCTGCCCTCGGCTACCTGACGATCAACGGGCTGGCGGCGGCGGATATCCTTCTGGTGCCCTTCGGCGCCTCGTTCCTGGAATTCGACAGCACGGGCCGCTTCT
The DNA here is from genome assembly GCA_964615955.1 of uncultured Roseicyclus sp. GTDB lineage: Bacteria > Pseudomonadota > Alphaproteobacteria > Rhodobacterales > Rhodobacteraceae > Gymnodinialimonas. Next base: position 7,752 of record CAZTUG010000026.1, on the reverse strand, counting down.
TCGACATGCTGCACGCCACCTTCGCGTCCATCGAGGAGGGCGAGAACATGGCCGCGCGCGCCCTGGGCCGGCCCGAGATGCGGTTCGAATGGGATGCGGTGCGCGCGGTGCTGACCCGCTATGACGGGGCGCAGCAGGCCGAGATGGCCGCTCTCATCGGGGCCCATATGGGGGACGTGCTCAGCCCCCATCGCCAGGATTTCACGGCATTGATCGGGCAGGCGGGGGAGCAGGTGCACGGCATCTACGAGGCCGATTACCGCGATTTCAACCGAGAGACCTACGCGCGCGGCCGCGCCACGTTCGATGAGACCTATGCCGGTTTCAAGAAACTGCTTCTGGGGATTTGGCGTCGCGATGAATTGGACGGGGCGGCGCGCTCGAGCGCGGCACAGTGAGGGCGCGGCCGAACGGTCCTGCGCGCGAAGCCGCAACAGGCCGCGAACTATGGTAGACGTCTTCGGGTTTCGCGCGCGAAACCGGAGATAAGGGAGAGTCGGAATGGCGAAACGCAGAAGATTGGGACCGGCGATCGTGACCGGACAGGATCTGGACCAAGCTCTGACAGGCATGGCAGAGACGTACCAATCCCCCCCTATCGCCCGTGTGGCAGGTGACGCCGCTACGCAAGCCGCGGCCCAGGAATTGGCCGACGAGTTGACCCGCGCCCGCGCCGAAGGGCGGCTGGTGCAGGACTTGCCCCTCGATCAGATCGACGACACCCACCTGACCCGCGACCGCATCGCGGTCGATCCGACAGAACTGCAGGCGCTCGAGGCCTCCATCGCGGCGCGAGGCCAGCAGATGCCCATCGAAGTGGTCGATAAATGGGCCACGCGATCGGGTGGCGACGTGTCTGCGCAAGAGAACATGCCGCGCTATGGCCTGATTTCCGGCTGGCGACGGCTGGCGGCGATCCGATCCCTTGCCGAGAAGGACCCCGATCACGTCGCCACGATCCGTGCTGTCCTGCGTCGGCCCGAAAGCGCGGCCGATGCCTATCTGTCGATGGTCGAGGAAAACGAACTGCGGGTCGGCTTGTCCTACTACGAACGGGCCCAGGTGGCCGCCCGCGCGACGGATCTGGGTGTGTTCGAGAACTCCAGCCATGCCGTCCAGAGCCTGTTTTCCACGGCCTCCAAGGGGAAGCGGTCCAAGATAAACAGCTTCATCCGGGTCTACCGTGTGCTCGATCCGGTGCTGCGGTTCCCCGAAGCGATCCCCGAGCGGCTGGGATTGCGGATCGCCAAGGCTGTGGATGCCGGGCAGGGCAGGGCGCTCTATGCCGCCTTGGAGGGCGCGCCCGGCCCGGACGCGGTGTCCGAGCAGGCCCGTATCGAGAAGGTTCTGCAGATAAATTCAGGCTCTGAAGCGCGGAACAGGGTCTTGCCGTCGAGCTATCCCGGTGGTGTGGATGTGAGCCGTGCCCGTGGGGCCTTGAAATTGAGCGGGCCCGGCGTGGACGAGGCGCTCATGCGGGATCTGCATGTCTGGCTATCCGCACGCCAAAAGGGCCGCAGCTGAGGTTTCGCGCGCGAAACCTTTCGGCTAGGACACGCCCATGACCCCAGACCTTGCCATCATCATTCCGCACTTCAACGACGCGGATCGTCTTGCGCGCTGCCTTGCCGCGTTGGAGGTCCAGGATCGTACGGGCGTGGACGTGGTGGTGGCCGACAATGGCTCTGCCGTGGATCTGACCCCCCTCCAGGCGCGGTTCCCGTTTGTCCGTCTCGTTCATCAATCCCGGCCCGGCGCGGGGCTGGCCCGCAATGCCGGGGTCGCGTCCACGGACGCCCCGTGGTTTGCGTTCATCGATGCCGATTGCGTGGCGGATGCCGATTGGATTGCCCGGGCGAAACATATCGCGGCAGGAGATCCCGATATCGTCACTGGCGGGCGTGTGGATGTGTTCGATGAAACGCCGCCGCCCCGCACAGGTGCAGAGGCGTTCGAAGCGGTGTTCGCCTTCCACATGCGGCGCTACCTGGAAGAAGAGGGCTTCCTTGGGGCTGGAAACCTGATCGTGTCCCGCAGGACCTTCGACCGGACCGGCCCCTTCCTGGGGCACGTCGCGGAAGATGTCGAATGGAGCCGGCGTGCGGCGCGGGAAGGTGCGGTTCTGGCCTATGATGACGCGCTTGGGGTTGGCCACCCCTCTCGATCCGACTGGCCCTCGCTGTGCCGGAAGTGGCGCCGCATGACGGACGAGGCCTGGGCCCTGCGGTCCCTGTCGGGCGGCCTGGGCCAACGCCTGGCCTGGGTTGGACGCGCCTGTTTGATGCCGGCCAGCATCGTGCTGCATATGCCCCGTGTCCTGTCCTGCAGGGCCTTGCGCCCACGGGAGCGGGGCCCTGCTTTGGCGACGCTGATCCGACTGCGCCTGCTGCGCATGGTCTGGATGCTGCGCCAAGCCTGGCGTGGTCGCGCCTAAGCGCCGCCGCCCCCGCCGCCCCTCTCCTCCCTCCGCGCCATCGGTTCCCCCGACCGGCCCCTGTTCGATCCCTCCCGGACCTGATCCAGCCCGCAAAGCCAGTGGGCCGTGGCGCCTATCTCTCGCCACAAAATCGGCGGCTTTTGGCCACCGCATTCCAAATAAAAGCAAAATTCCGCCCGTAATTAGCTGCGTTTCGAAGCGAATAGTCTTCAAAAGCAAAACAATCCATCCGCACAACCAAGAAAGAACGGATGACGTCTATCCGGGAGAACCCGGAACCAAGTCAGGACGACACCGGCGCTGCCGGTATATGGGACAGGTACAGACATGCCTTCAGCGAACGAGGCTGCGACGACGATTTTTGTGTCGACCACGCAGGAATTGCGCGAGAGCTACGAACTCCTTTCCCAAATGGAAGGCGGCGGCGAGATCGTCATCGAGAGTGGCGCGGTTGGTGTGGAGATCTACCTTGTAAACGGGGGCGATCAGCCGGTCACAATCCGCTCGGAGGACCCCGAGAATCCGACGACGGTCACCCAGATCCACATCCGCGACGCCGACAACATCGAAATCCGCGACATGCATCTCGATAGTACGGGTCTAGACCGCGGTATAGGGACGTATGATCCGGCCCAGAACGACCTCTACATCAAGGGCGCGGACAACATCGTGTTGGACAACGTGCATTTCAGCGGTCAGGCGGAGGGGATCTACGATCCGGCCAATCCGACCGAAGAGCTGGGGTCGATCCGCTACAGCTCGAACGTGTCGATCACCAATGGATCGATCAGCGATTATTTTCATGGCCTGTTTCTCTACGAAAGCTCCGGTCTGACGATCGAGAACAACGAGATCTTCCAGCTACAAGGCGACGGCATTCGCATGGAGGGCGTGCAGGATGTCCGCATAGCCAGCAACAACATGCATTCCTTCTATGGCTCGCCCAACGCCTACAACCACGATGACATGATTCAGATGTGGACGGTGAACACCCAGACCGTCTCGCGCGATATCGAGATCGTCGACAACATCTTCAATTCCAGTGACGCGGCAGGATCGCAGACCATCCTGATCCAGAACGAGCGCGAGCAGGACAACCCTGAAAACTGGTATCAGAACATCACGATCGCCAACAACGTGATCTATAACAGCCATACCCACGGCATCCGGGTCTCTGGCGTGAACGGGGTGGAAATCTCGGACAACACGGTGCTGTGGAACACGGATTCCGGCCTGATCCAGACGGGGCCGGATGACACGCAATCCCTGTCGCCGACAATCCAAGTCTATGCCGCCAGCAATGCCATTGTCACCGGCAATATCGCCGGCGGCCTGTCGTTGCAGTCGGGGGTGGTCAGTTTCGACAACGTCATCGTGAACTACGTGGATCCGGATCATCCGAACTATATCGACAATCACTTCGTGAATGCGTCGACCAGCGGCACGGCGGATTTGCGCGATCTTTCGCTGCGCGAAGACAGCAGCTGGTTGGGACTGGGATCGAGCCACAGCCAGCCTGACGCCGCGATTGCCGACGATCAGGCGGTCATGCAGGTCTCGCAGGGCGAGAACGACCTGTGGGAGCAGACCTTTTCCGCCGACATGTCCACCGTCGAGGGCGACAACGTCGCCTATGTGTGGACCTTCGAGGATGGCACGGTGCTGTCCGGTCAGGACATCTCGCATCAATTCCATGCATATGGCGAACAAGAGGTGACGCTGGAGGTGTTCCGCGATGGCGAACTGGTCGACACGATCACGCGCTCCATGGAGATCGACAATCGCAACTACGTTGACTTCGATTTCACCCAAGGCCCCCGGGACATGTCGGGCAATGACCTGAACTACTGGGGGATCAAAGCCGAGAACATGAGCCCCGAAGGCTATCAGATCGGAGGGAGCGAGCGGTTCTTCATCGGTCGCGACAACGAGGAAATCCACGGTCTGGACCATTTCGCGTTGGACATGGAACTGGCGCTTGATTCCGCAGGCCAGCAGGGGACCTTCTTTCACCTGCATGGATCCATGCAGGCGTCCATTGATGCCAATGGGGAAATGCACTTCATTCTGGACACCGACGACGGCTCTTTCCGCATCCGAAGTGGTGATGTGAGGATCCAGGATGCCGAAATGCATCGCTTTACTGTGAGCTACGATGCGGACGCGCGCTCGCTGCAGATGTTCATCGATGGCGAGCAGGTCTCCGAGATCGAGGCAAGCGGCAGCACGACGTCCTATCAGGCGCAGAATCTGGTCATCGGATACGCCCATGGGAGCAGCCTGAACGCAACGATCGGAAGCATCTACCTGGGTTATGACGAAAATCGGGAGGGGCCTGTGCCCGAGGAGCCCGAGGAGGAGCCCGAGCCCACGGGCAAGGAGCTTCTGCTTGAGCCGCAAATCCTGCCCTCGCCCTCCCCGACCGCAGAGTCGGAGCCCGAAGGGACGGTGGACCCGGAACCCGAAGGGGACACCCCGGTCTTGAAGTCCGTGGCAGAGCCTGACGAGCAGGTGCTGCCGAGCAATCCGGTGGATGCGGACTCTGAATTCGAGCCCGAACCGCCTGCGGACCCAGTGTCGGAAGAGCTGCTTCTGCTCTTTGCGTCACCGAATGCCGACGCTGACCTGGAGGTGGACGCGACGGCTGGTCCGGACGCCGAACCGGCCACGCAACCCCACGCCGAAACCGGAGGCACGCCCTCGGAGCCTGTGGCCGAGCCTGTGGCCGAGCCTGTGGCCGTGCCTGAAGAACAGGTCCTGTCGAGCGTCCCGGGGGATGTGGAGCCTGAGCCTGAGCCCGACGTGACAGTGGACCCGGAACCCGAAGTGATAGTGGACGCTGAGCCGGAAGGGACAGTGGACCCGGAACCCGGAGGTGCGACAGACCCAGAGCCTGAACCGGTGGCCTCCTCGGAGCCTGATGCGAAGGGGGGGGGCTTCGAGCGGCTGTTCAACTGGATGGAGCAGCTCTTCCAGAGCCTGTTCGGGCAACGCGGCGCCACCGATGCTGACCAGGACGCAGACCAGCAAGGTGACGCACCGGATCTTGCGACCGAAGCAGGCAATACGCAGGCATTCATATTGCCCCTGTCCTCGGTTTCCTTGGAGGATATCCAGGCGGAATACGACACGGATGAAGACGAAGAGTCCGAGGACGAAACGCTCGACTTTGCCGCGTGATGGATCCAACGGCCCCGACGCCCGACGCCCGACGCCCGACGCCCGATGGCACTAGGGTAGAAAGCGTCGGAGCTTCATATAGATGCTGCGCAGCCATAATCCCGGGTCGCCAGGAGAGATCCGTCTGGCCTGTGTCAAGACGCTCGACGCCTCATCGAACAGGCCTTCCTGACGGTATTCGCTGGCAAGGACACGATACTGCTTTGCGAGGATCTGGGGCCTGTCCCGCATCCGCGCGGCGTGTTTCTTGATCATCTTCGCGCGGGACCTGGCCCAGTTGGAGCGGTCGCGGGTGATGGAGTTTTCGGAGAACCGTTGAATGACGAGGATCCGGTCGACGAAGGCGAAGCTGCCTTGCTCGGCCAGGCGGATCGACAGGTCCCAGTCTTCCAACGCATGAAGCTTTTCGTCGAAGCATCCGATCTTCAGCAAGACATCCCGCTGCGCCACCAGCATCTGCGTGCTGACGATCGACGTGGAGAGCAGGACATCTTTCAGGTCCCCCTCGGTCACTTTCGCGCTGGACGGGGGCACGTAGCGCACATAGGTGCGCGCGCCTTCCGGGCGCTCCACGGCCCCCTCCACCACCATGCCGCAATAGGCGGCGACGCATGACGGCCCCATCTGGGCGATGCGCGCCATCTGCAATTCGAGTTTTTGCGGCAGCCATTCGTCATCGCTGTCCTGGAAGGCGACCCAATCGCCCTTGGCCTCGGCGATGCCCTGATTGCGCGCAACACTGGGGCCGCCATTGGTATCGCGGGCGATCAGTTTGATGCGGGGGTCTTGCATGTTTTGAACCGTGGCGACGGTATCGTCGCTGGAGCAATCGTCCACGACGATCACTTCGATGTTGGTCCAGGATTGTTGCAGGACCGAGGTAATGGCCCCGCGCACCGTGGCGGCGCGGTTGTAGGTGGGGATCACGACCGAGATCAGGCCCTGGGTGCCCGTGCCCGTGCCCGTATCCGTGACAGGATCTGTTTTGGCCATCGTGCGCACGGCAGGCCCGGCGGTGCTGGCGGCCTGGCCTTGGCCAATGGTTTTCGAGCCTAAAATGCCAGTTTGAGCCGCATGTTCCAGGGTTTTCACCCGCTCTGCCCCGACCAGTGACCAATCGAATGCCTTGACTCGAGCCTGGGCCCGTTCGCCCAGGGCCTGGCGCAGGTCGGCATCGTGGTAAAGCTCAAGCAGGGCCTGTTTCAGGGCCTCGGGGGTGTTGGGCGCCACGAGGCGCATGCCGTCCCCCTGGGCGCCGATCCGTCCGGCCCCGGGGGGGGAGGCAATGATCGCCAGCCCCTGCAGCGCGGCCTCGTAGGTGACCAGGGGGTCGCCTTCCTCCAGGGAGGGGAACACGAAGACATCGGATGTGGCGTAATAGGGATCGACGTCGCGGGTGAAGCCCACGGTGTCGACCCGGTCGGAGGCCAGCAGATCCGCGTAGCGTTCTGCGATCAGCGGCTCGATCCGCCCCACGATCCGCAGGCGCGCCTTGGCCGGCAGGGTGGGCCAGATGTCCAGCAGGTGGTGGATGCCTTTACGAATGCAGGCGTAGCCCACAAACAGGAAGGTCACGGGAGCGTCCGGGTCCCGGCCGGAGCGGTCCACGCCGGTGGTTCGGCGGCCGCAATTCACACCGTAACTGGATGCCAGAAAGCGCCCTTCCAGCGCGGAGCCCTTCAGGGCGTGTTCGACATTGGGGGAGGGGGCGAAGATCGTCGTGGCCAGGGCGATCTTGGCCTCTTCCTCGGCGATGCGTTGATCGGTGATGCCGTGGCTGGGGGGGGCGCCGAAGTCGTCATAGGCGGCATCGAGGATTGGTTTGGCGTGGGCCATGCGTGTGTTGATGCCTTCCAGCACGATGGGCACGCCAGCCCGGGCCACGGCTTCGTGGGTGGCCAGGGAGACACTGGGCCAGAGCCAGGCGATATCGCCGTCGGCGGCCCCGCGCAGGCGGCGCAGGAAGCGGTGTTCCAGGTGCCAGGAGGCCGGACCTGACACCATCTTGTAGGGCAGCAGGGCAAAGGGGCCGGGCAGGGCGGTGATATGGGGGGTGGCTGATTGTTCGTTGCGGAGGCGGTTGATCATCACCTCGATGTCGGCCCCGGCCTGGGCGATGCCATCGGACAGGCGCA
>CAZTUG010000025.1:32211-40294 GCA_964615955.1 uncultured Roseicyclus sp. | reverse complement strand
CAGCGTCACCTCGATCCCGTCGGGGATGTAGTTGGAGACCAGCGTGGGGATGCCGATGCCGAGGTTCACATACCAGCCATCTTGCAATTCAAGTGCGGCGCGGGCGGCCATCTGGTTGCGGTCCCACATTGGTCAGTCTCCTTGGGTCTGCGGTGTCGTTGCTGGCATGTTCCGGCGGAGTGTTAGCGCGAAGGCGGCGAAAAGCGAAGCGCCGAAATCGGCATTCATGTGCCGGTGGTCGTTGAGTTGGTTGCCCGGCCTGCGGAAATCGAGAGAGCCATGGCCGCGGGATTCGACAGTGAGGAACGGCCGCGCGACGGTTTCGGGCGTGGCAAGGCCGTAGGGGTCGACGCCGGGGCGCTGCGCATCCCGGAGGCGGCCATCCTTGTCCCAGACCGGCAGGGCGGGTTCGGCCCCGGCCAGCTTCTCGACCAGTTGGCGGACCTGCCGCGCGGTGTAGTTGTTGCCCAAGCGCGCGGCATGGGTGCCGTAGCCGAAGCGTCGGGCCGTTTCGGGCGGCAGGCCGGACCAGGGGGAGCGCGCCATGGCCGCGCTTTATGCGGCCCGCACCGTGCGCTGTTCGATCCGCTTCTCGTGCGCGCCCTGGATCAGGCGGTGGACATAGATGCCCGGCAGGTGGATCGCGTCGCCATCCAGCGCGCCGGTCGGCACGATCTCTTCCACTTCGAGGATGCAGACCTTGCCGCACATGGCGGCGGGCGGGTTGAAGTTGCGCGCGGTCTTGCGGAACACGGCATTGCCGGTGGCGTCGGCCTTCCAGGCCTTGACGATGGAGAGGTCGGCGAAGATGCCGCGTTCAAGGATGTAGTCCTGCCCGTCGAACTGCTTCACCTCTTTCCCCTCGGCGATGACGGTGCCGACGCCGGTCTTGGTGTAGAAGCCGGGAATGCCCGCGCCGCCCGCGCGCATGCGTTCGGCCAGCGTGCCTTGCGGGTTGAATTCCAGCTCCAGCTCGCCGGACAGGTATTGCCGCATGAATTCGGCATTCTCGCCCACGTAGGAGGACATCATCTTCTTGATCTGCTTGGTCGCCAGCAGTTTGCCGAGGCCGAAATCGTCCACGCCCGCGTTGTTGGAGGCAACGGTCAGGTCTTTTGTTCCCGCCGCGACGATGCCGTCGATCAGCAGTTCGGGAATGCCGCAGAGGCCGAAGCCGCCCGCCGCGATCAGCATCCCGTCGAACAGGACGCCATCGAGGGCGTCCGCCGCCGAGTCAAAGACCTTTTTCATGCGCGTATTCCTCTGGATGCCCGGTTTCGCGGCAAATTGGCGAAACGGCCGGGTGAAGTCAACGCGCGGCGCTGTCTCGGGGCGGTCATCTAGAAGCCGAGGGTCTGTTCCATTTCCGCGATCAGGGTCGAGACGTAGCGGTTGAACCGTTCGGAGGGTTGCTGGCCCTCGAACTTCTGCTGGAACGGATCGGGGGCGTGGGTGTCGGCGCCGGACAGCGATTCCAGCACCTGATGGCCGCAGAACGGGACATGCACCTCGGAATAGCCGCCTTCGTGGACCAGCGTCAGGCGGCCGTCGCAAAGCGCGGCGGCGGCCTCCATGGTCATGTCGGTCAGCGCGCGGAAGGTTTCGGCCCCCGCGATCATGCGTGACAGCGGATCGACGAGGGAGGCATCGAAACCGCAGGCCACGATGATGGCGTCGGGCTGGAAGGCGTGCAGCGCCGGGACGACAAGGCGCTCGAACGCCTCCACATAGCCCGCGTGGCCGGTGCCGGGGGGCAGCGGCACGTTGAGGTTGAAGCCTTCGCCCGCATCCGAGCCACGATCGGCGAAATCGCCCGAATCGAGCGGGTAGTTGCGGTCCTGGTGGACCGAGATCGTCAGCACGTCGGGGCGGTCGTAGAAGATCGCCTCGGTCCCGTTGCCGTGATGCACGTCCCAATCGATGACGGCGACGCGGTCGGTCAGGCCGGAGGCCATGGCCGATTCGATCGCGATGGCGATGTTGGCCAGCAGGCAGAAGCCGTTGGGGAAATCGGGCAGGCAATGGTGGCCCGGCGGGCGCGACAGGGCATAGGCGGTGCGATGCGTGCCTTGGAGGGTGGCGAACAGCGCCGCCTTGGCCAGACCTGCGGACAGCGTCGCGATGGTGTAGCCGTCGGGGCCGAAGGGCGTGCGCAGGCCCAATTCGCCGCCGCCCTGCGCCGACTTCTCGCGGAAGGCCTGCAGGTAATGGGCGGGGTGGATGCGGAGAAGGTCTTCCTCGGTCACCGGGTCGGCGGAGCGGGTGTCGAGGTGATCCCAAAGGCCGGTGACGCGCATCAGGTTGACGAGGCGGCGCTTGGTTTCCGGGTTCTCGGGCAGGCCGCCGCCGGGCTGGACCAGGCCGCCGACCTGCAACAGGCCCGCATAGTTGCCGCCCCCGTGCCAGAAGCAGTGTTCATCCCAGAAGAACCCGGTTCGCATGGTGTTGTCCCCTTTCGTTCCGGGGGAGTATGGAGGGCGCGCGGGGGCGCTGTCCATGCCTGAGCCGGGTCGGACGGCCCCTGCGGGGAAGGGATGAGGGATGAAACGCGATCTGCCGGATTTGAGCGCGCTTGCGCAACCGGGCGCGGAGTTTCGCATCCGCGCCACGCCCAAGGCGTCCCGCAACCGGATCGACCCCGGTGATCCCGTGCGCGTCTACGTCACCGCGCCGGCCGACAAGGGTGCCGCCAATGCGGCGGTGATCGTGTTGCTGGCGAAGGCGTTGGGGGTGGCAAAGACGCGCCTGACGCTGGTGCGGGGCGGCACCGGGCGGGACAAGGTGATCCGCCTCGATTGACCGCTAGTCGGGCCGCAGCTGGTAGGCCCCTTCGGGCAGGTCGAGGGCGGCGGCAAGGTCGTGGACCTGCGCCATCGACAACGTGATGGTGACGGTGCGGTCGGTGCGCGGGTCGTATTGCTGCACGGTCACGCATTCCTCGAACGCCGAGAGGATGACATCCTCCAGCAGGGGTTGGCCGCCCTCGTCCACGAGGGTCACGATAGTGGCGTCGAAGTCGTGCTCGATGGTGAACATGGGGGCAGGCTAGGGGGCCGATGCCGGCTTGCCAACCCCTTGCCAACCTCTTGCCAACCCCTTGCCGACCCCTGCCCGATCCGCCCGTGCCGCTGCCGAAGCGCCCACAATGCCGTGAACCGGGGCCGGAACGGGCTGGACGCCGGGACGCGCCGGGTTAGGCTTGCGCGGCAGACTGTAGATGGAGCCACGGATGCGCCTGCTCTTCGCCTTTTTCGCCGCCGTGGGCCTGGGCGCTTGCACGGCCCCACCGCAGGTGGCGGCGCCGCTGCCCGCAGCGGAAGACGTGCCGGTTTCGGTCACCCGCGCGATCGAGGTCACGCGCCGGATCGAACCGGTCGCCGAGGTTCTGTGCCGCTCCGAGACGCCGCAGCAGGCCTGCGATTTCTCGATCCTGGTGAATCGCGATCCGCGCGCCGGGGTGAACGCGTTCCAGACCATCGACCCGGCGACGGGCCGACCCGTCATCATCCTGACCGCGGGCCTGATCCGGGACGTGCGCAACGACGACGAACTGGCCTTCGTCATCGGCCACGAGGCGGCACATCACATCGCGCAACACCTTGGTGCGCAACAGGCGGCGGCGCAGGCGGGCGCGGATTTCCTCGGGCGGCAGGCCTTCGAGCGCGGCGCGACCGAGGCCGAGATCATCGAGGCGGCGCAGGCGGGCGCCTTCATCGGCGCGCGGCGGTTCAGCCAGAGTGCGGAGCTGGAGGCCGATGCGCTGGGCACCATCATCGCCTGCGGCGCGGGGTTCGACCCGGTGCTGGGCGCGCAGTTCTTCAGCCAGTTGCCCGACCCGGGCGACCGCATCCTGGGAACCCATCCGCCCAATGCGGCGCGCATGGAAGTCGTCCGCGCCACCGCCGCGCAGTTCTGCCCTCAGGTGTCGGGCGTGCCCCAGAGGTCATAGTCGCTGGCCTCGTCCACGGTGACCGTGACGATGTCTCCGGCGCGCAACGTCTCGAACCCCTCGTCGATGAACAGGTTGCCGTCGATCTCGGGCGCGTCGGCCATGGTGCGGCAGGTGGCGCCCTCCGCATCGACACTGTCCACGATCACCTGAAGCGAGGCCCCGACCTTGGCGGCCAGCTTGGTCTCGGAAATGGCTTGCGCCTTCTCCATGAAGCGGTCCCAACGGTCCTGCTTGACCGCCTCGGGCACATGATCGGGCAGCGCGTTGGACCGGGCCCCGGCGACGTTTTCATACTGGAAACAGCCGACGCGGTCGAGTTGCGCCTCGTCCAGCCAGTCAAGCAGCGTCTGGAATTCGGCCTCCGTCTCGCCGGGATAGCCGACGATGAAGGTGGAGCGCAGGGTGATGTCCGGGCAGTCGCGCCGCCAGGCCGCGATCTCGTCCAGTGTCCGGGCGGCGGCGGCGGGGCGCGCCATGCGCCGGAGCGTTTCGGGGTGGGCGTGCTGGAACGGGATATCGAGGTAGGGCAAAAGGCCATTGGCGGGTTCCGCCATCAGCGGGATCAACTCGCGCACATGGGGATAGGGGTAGACATAGTGCAAGCGCACCCAGACGCCGAGGGTGGACAGGTCGCGGGACAGATCGAGGATCGGAAACTTGCGATCCCGGCCCTTCCAGTCCGTGCCGTAGGCGGAGGTGTCCTGGCTGATGATCAGAAGCTCGCGCGTGCCGGCCTCCACCAGCTTCTCGGCTTCGCGCAGGATCGCCTGTGCCGGGCGGCTGGCGAGCTTTCCGCGCATGTCGGGGATGATGCAGAACTTGCATTTGTGATCGCAGCCCTCGGCGATCTTGAGGTAGGAGTAATGGCGCGGGGTCAGCTTGACGCCAGCGGGCGGCAGCAGGTCGATGAACGGATCGGGCGCGGACGGCACGGCCACGTGGACAGCGTCGAGAACCTGTTCGTATTGATGCGGACCGGTCACGGCGAGCACCTTGGGATGCGCACCGGTGATGTAGTCGGGTTCCGCCCCGAGGCACCCGGTGACGATGACGCGGCCATTGGCCTGCAAGGCCTCGCCGATGGCATCGAGGCTTTCGGCCTTGGCGCTGTCGAGAAAGCCGCAGGTGTTCACGATGACGGCATCGGCACCGGCATAGTCGGGCGAAATCGCATAACCCTCGGCCCGCAGGCGGGTGAGGATGCGTTCGCTGTCCACCAGCGCCTTGGGGCAGCCCAGCGAGACCATGCCGATGCGCGGCTGGCCGGGACGCGCGGCTTCTGGCACGCGGGCGCGGGCGAGGTCGGGGCGCAGGTTGGGCGGGTTGTCGGCCATGCCGCGCGTGTAGCGCGGGAACGGCGCGGCGGAAAGCCCCCGGGTGACGGGCTGGCGCGGGATGTCGGCAATCCCTTGCCCGCAAGCACGCAGCCGCGCAGCTTGGGGATAGGCCCGATGCCGCATCCGCGTTAGGCTGGGGAAAACACGGAATTGAGGTGTCGGTATGCGGTGGATCTTCCGAATTGTGGGCGCGGTGGTGGTTCTGGTCCTGTTGGCCCTGGGTGCGATCTTGCTGATCCCGGCGGAGCGGATCGCGCAGGTCGCCGCGGACCGGATCGCGCAGGCGACGGGGCGTCCGGTGACGATCGCGGGCGAAGCGCATCCGACCCTGTGGCCGGATCTTGGCGTGGTGATCGAGGGGTTGAGCATCGGCAATCCGCGCTGGGCGGGCGATGCGCCGATGATCCGGGCCGAGCGGGTGAATGTCGGCGTGGCCTGGGCGGGCCTGTTCTCGGGCGATATCCGGGTGGAGCGCGCCGAGTTGGAGGGGGCCGAGATCATGCTGGTGCGGGCCGCCGACGGGCGGGTGTCGTGGGACATGGGCGGCCGCGCGGAGCCATCGGACGCCACGCCCTCGCGGCAGGTCGGTTTCGACGAGGCGGTGATCACGGATGCGGCGGTGCGGTATCTGGATCTGGAAGGCGGGGCGGACTGGGATGTCTCGAACCTTGACGCGCGCATCCGCTTGCCGGAGGCCGGGGGGGCGGTGGCCGTCTCCGGTCGGGGCCTTGTGAATGGCACGGAACTGGACGTGGCGGGCACGATCGACAGTGTCGCGGGCCTGTTGGCGGGCGAGGCGCGCCCGGTGCAGGTCGATGTGACATGGCGGGGCGGCACGGCGTCCTTCGACGGGCAACTGGCGCTGGATGCCACGGCAGAGGGCGCATTGGTGCTGGACGCGACGGCGCTGGGGCCACTGGCGGCGCTGGCGGGGGCCGAAATGCCGGACCTGCCGCGCGGACTGGGCCGCGACCGGGTTGCGGTGACGGGTAACGTGACGCTGGCGCGCGAAGGCTCGGTCCATCTGCGCGCGGCCGAGGTGCGGTTGGACCAGACGGTATTGAATGTGGCGCTGGATCTTGTGCCGGGCGCGGACCGCCCGATGCTGCGCGGCACCATCACCGGCGGCGCGATCGCCTTGCCGGGGTTGCTGGATGGCGGCGCAAGTGGCGCGATGACGGGCTGGCCGCGCGACATCATTGACGTTTCGGGCCTGTTCGCCACCGATGCGGACCTGACGGTGCGCGCGGGAAGCCTTGACCTTGGCGCAGTCGCATTGAGCGATATCGACCTGCGCGCGACTCTGACGCGCGGCCGGATCGTGTTCGACATCGCCAGCATCGGCACCTATGGCGGGCAACTGGCCGGGCAATTCGTCATCAACGGGCGGGGCGGGTTGTCGGTGGGGGGCGACCTGCTGCTGGCCAATGCGGCGTTGCAACCCCTGATGACCGCACTGGCGGGCTATGACCGGTTGCTGGGCACGGGATCGGCCTCGATCGAGTTTCTCGGCGTCGGCAACGACCTCCACACGATCATGGACGGGCTGGAGGCCGAGGGCGACCTGACGCTGGGCCGGGGGGAGATCCTTGGTCTCGACCTGGCGGGGATGTTGCGGAATTTCGACCTTGGATACCGGGGCGAGGGGCAGCGCACCGTCTATGACCGGGTCACGGCGGATTTCATCGTGCGCGACGGCGTGGTGCTGAACGACGACCTGCTGCTGGAAGCCCCGTGGGGCGAGGTGCGCGGCGCGGGGGAGGCAGACCTGGCAGCGATGAGCGTGGACTACCTGTTGACGCCAGGCATCCGGCGCAATGCCGAGGGGGTGGCCACGCTGCGCGCGCCGATCCGTATCTCGGGTCCGTGGTCGGGGCCGCAGATCAGCCCCGACCTTGCAGCACTGGCGGACCTGGAACTGGCCGAGGAGCGGGCGCGCCTGGAGGAAGAGGCGCGGCAGCGGCTGGAAGCGGAAGAGGACCGGCTGGAGGAACTGGCCCGCGAACGCGCCAACGAGGCGCTTGGCACGCAGATCGAAGCGGGCGATACCCCTGAGGACATCCGCCGCCGGATCGAGGAGGCCGCAGCGGAAGAATTGCGCCGGTTGTTGTCGGGAAACGGGAACGGGAATTGAGCATGAAGACCTCGAATTTCATATGGATATCAGCGCTTTGCGTGCTGCTGGCCGGGTGCGGATCTTCGGGTTTCGGGCGGGGGGATCGCGGGGGCGGGACGGTGGGGCTCCATCCCGGCGAGACACCGCAGATGCGCGCGCTGGTGGATGAATACGCCGCGCGCCACGACATCCCGCCCGCCCTGCTGCACCGCGTCATCCAGCGCGAGAGCGATTACCGCGCCGATGCCCGCGACGGGCCCTATTACGGGCTGATGCAGATCCTGCCGCAGACCGCCAGCACGATGGGATTCTCGGGCGATCCCAATGACTTGCTGGACCCGCGCGTGAACCTTGAATATGCCGGACGCTACCTGCGCGGGGCCTGGCTGGTCAGCAATGGCAGCATCGACGAGGCCGTCGGCTGGTATGCGCGCGGCTATTACTACGAAGCGCGCAACCGCTGCCTGATCGTGGAAACCGGCCTTGGCCCGCGCGAAACGGCGCGGCACTGCCGGTAGCGACGGGGGCGGTCACAACCCGTACACAGGCTGTACACATCGTGTGCATACGCGGGCGCACCGCCGCCGAAAACACTTGCCCCGCCGCCCCGCGCGGCGATGATCGGGGCATCGAGAGATTTCCGACATACCGCCCCGGCATCGCCGAGGTGAAGGGCGA
>CAZTUG010000025.1:20878-32111 GCA_964615955.1 uncultured Roseicyclus sp. | reverse complement strand
GGGGCATCGAGAGATTTCCGACATACCGCCCCGGCATCGCCGAGGTGAAGGGCGACGCCGAGTGGAGCGCGCTGGAGGCCGACCTGCTGGCGGAATGTCGGCTGGGGGGCATGGCCTATCTGCCCGGCAAGGCGGGATTGCCGCCCGACACCGCCGACCCCGACCGCCGGGCGCGCGCCGGGCTGATCCGCTACCTGATGCGGGGCGGCTGCGACGGGGAAGGCGGCGCCCGTCCGCATCCCGGGGGCGTGTGCATCGCGGCGGCGTGGATCGACGGGGTGCTGGACCTTGAAGGCTGCGAGACGCCGCTGGACTTACGGCTGAAGGACGGCCTGCTGCCGGAGCGCGCCAATCTACGCGACGCCCGGATCGGCGCGCTGTTCCTGCCCGGCTGCGCCGCGCCAAAGGGGCTAAACCTGCACCGCTTGACCACGCGAGGCGGCGTGCATCTGACGGCCGGGTTCAAAGCGGACGCGCCGGTCGATCTGGTCGGCGCGCGGATCGGCGGCGTGCTGGCCTGCGATGGCGGGCGGTTTCTGGCGGCGGAGGGGCGGGCGCTCGATTGCAGCGCGGCGCGGATCGGGGCGAATGTGTTTCTGTCGGGCGGGTTCGAGGCGCAGGCGGAGGTGAATTTCGGGCGCGCCGAGATCGGCGGGCAGTTGGCCTGCGATGGCGGGCGGTTTCTGGCGGCGGAGGGGCTAGCGCTGAATTGCGGCGCGGCGCGGATCGGGGCGGATGTGTTCCTGCGGGACGGGTTCGAGGCGCAGGTGGAGGTGAATTTCGGGCGCGCCGAGATCGGCGGGCAGTTGGCCTGCGTAGGCGGGCGGTTTCTGGCGGCGGAGGGGTGGGCGCTCAATTGCAACGCGGCGCGGATCGGGGCGGATGTGTTCTTGTCGGGCGGGTTCGAGGCGCAACGCGGCGTGGATTTCTCGCGTGCGGATGTGGTCGGCAATCTCAGGATCGAGAATGCGACGCTGGAGGCGGGAATTGACCTTGAGGCGGCGCGGATCGGGCATGGGTTGTTCTGGAAATCCGTCACCGGGGCGCGGCGGATCGTTGATCTGACCGAAGCGCGGGTGGGGTCGTTGCGCGACGATGGGCCAAGCTGGGACGGGGTCGGGCGGCTGGTGCTGGACGGGTTCCGCTATGGGCGGCTGGAAGGCTCGATGTCGGTGGCGGACCGGATCGCGTGGTTGGGGCGGGCGGCGGCGGGGCAGGGGACTGATCCGGAGATCGGCCCCGCCTTCGATCCGCAGCCCCATGTGCAACTTGCCAATGTGCTGCGCGAACAGGGCGACCGGGAGGGCGCGGCGCGGGTGCTGGTGGACCGCGAGGCGCGGCAGCGGCGGGCGACGCGGTTGCGCGCCCATGCGGGGCTGGACGGAACATGGCGCGCCGGATGGCGGTCGATGCAGGAGGACGTCAAGCGCCCGTTCGATGCCCTCTTCGGCCTTGTCTTCGGCTATGGCCACCGGCCCGCGCGCGCACTGGTGGCGGTGCTGGTGCTGATCGCGGCGGCCTCGGCGGTGAACGGGATCGCGTATGGGCGCGGGGAATTCGCGCCCAATGACGCGGTGGTGCTGACCTCCCCCGACTGGCAGGCGGCATTGCGCGCGGCGGGGGAGGACGGGTCGCCCCGGTTGCCCCTGGCGATCTGGCTCGAAAGCCCCTCGGCGCAGGATTACGAGACGTTCAAGGGGTGGCTTTACGGGATCGACCTTGTGCTGCCCTTCGACACGCTGGGGCAGGAGGCGGCGTGGCGCGCCTCGGCCAGCCGGGGGCCTTGGGGCTTCGCGGACTTCTACAGCCGGTGCGTGTTCCAGATCGCGGGGATCGTGATCGCTGCCGTGGGGGCGGCGGTGCTGACCGGGCTTGTCGGGCGGCGGGACTGAGGCGGGCGGGCGGACGCTGTTCGGCTGCGCCGAAGACGCCCCGCCCGCCATCCCGTCCCTTTTCCCGCCTTCGCGCCCGGCGTTACCTGCGGCGGTCGCGGCGCGAGGACATGGGCTGGAAGGCCACGCCAACATGGGCCTCGCAATAGGGTTTGCCCTGCTGCACGGGCAGGCCGCAGAAATAGAAATCCTCGGTCGCGGGATCGCCGATGGGCCATTTGCAGACCCGTTCGGTCAGTTCCATCAGGCTGATCTTCTTGGCGTGGCTTTCCACTTCCTTCACCTTGGCGAGGGCTTCGGGGCTGATTTCGTTGGCGGAGGGCTGCGGCGGCAGGGGTTGGCCCGCAGGCGCGATGGGTTTGCGCAGGGCGGTGACGTTGTTGCGCGGTGCCGGCACGGATGCGGCGGCGGGTTCGGCCGGTTTGGGTTCCGGGGCCGTGCGGGCAGCCGGTTCGGGCTTGGTCGCGGGTTCGGCCTCGGCCGCCGGTCTGGCGGTTGCCGTGGCGGGTGCCGCCGTGCCGCCGCCGCCGGAGCGGTTGGACAGGCCAAGGCGGTGCACCTTCCCGATCACGGCATTGCGGGTGACGCCGCCCAGTTCCTTGGCGATCTGGCTGGCGGATTGACCCTCGCCCCACATCTTCTTCAACAGTTCGACCCGTTCGTCGGTCCAGGACATGCGCAGCCTTCCGATCTTTCGTTCCGCCGCTGGCGGCGTGTATGCTTCAGCCCGTGCATATGGGCCTGGCCGATGGAAAATGGAAGGCCCATTGTGCGGCGCCTCGGGGCCGGAGGCAAGGTGGCGCGTGGGGCGTCGCGGGCAAACAGGGGGTGCGGATGCGGGGGATCGGGAGCGCGGTGGGGGTGGCGGTCTGGCTGGCCCTGTCCGGTTCGGGGGGGGCGCAGACCGCGCCGGAGGCGATCGTGCGCGCGCTTGCAAGCGATCCGGCGATCCCGGCGGCGGTGGCCGGGCGGGTGAACGCGGAGGCGTTGGATTACGCCGTGGCAGGCGAGCGGGTGCGCGATGGAGATGCCGTGCAGCCGGGCGATGCGTGGCATGTGGGGTCGCTGACCAAGTCGATGACGGCGGTGTTGGCGGCGCGGCTGGTGGAGGCCGGTCTGATCGGCTGGGACGCCACAATCGGGGCGGTGCTGGGGCCGCGATATCCCGACATGCTGCCCGAGTGGCGCGACGTGCCGTTGCACCTGCTGCTGACCCATGGCGCCGGGATGCGCCCCAACGCGGAGGCGGTAACGGGCGACTGGCCGCGCGCCGATTACGTGGCGGCGGCCTTGCAGGAGCCGCCGGTCGAGGCGCGGGGCGGGTTCGTCTATTCCAATGCCGGCTATGTCGTTGCGGGGGCGATGCTGGAAGCGGCGGGCGGCGCGCCGTGGGAGCGGCTGATGGCGGCGCAGGTCTTCGGGCCTCTGGGTCTTGGCTCGGCGGGGTTCGGCCCGCCGCTGGGGGCGGCGATCGAGGGGCATGAGCGGCGCCTGTTCCGGGGGCTGCGGCCGGTGGGGCAGGGGCCGGTGGCCGACAACATCGCGGCCCTGGGGCCGGCCGGGCGGGTGCATCTGGGCGCAGAGGACATGCTGCGCTACCTGCGCGCGCATCTGGAGCGCGACCCCGATTTCCTGGCGGCCGAGACCTGGGCGCGCCTGCACCGGCCCAGTGGACCGGAGGATTACGCGATGGGATGGGGCGTGGGGCCGGAGGGCAGTTTGGTGCATTCCGGGTCCAACACGTTCTGGTACGCGGTGGCCTATCTCGATGTGGCGAACGGGGAGGCGGTCTTCGTGGCGGTCAATTCCGGGGATCCGGGCGCGGTGGCGCGCCCGGTGGACGCGGCGCTGCGGGAGCTGTTGACGGTGCCGCCCGGTTGACCCGCTCGCGCCAGGCCAGCAGGGCCGCGCCCGCGATGATCGTGCCCGCGCCCAGCAGCGACGGACCGGTGGGCGTGACGCCGAAGATGGCGGCGTCGTAGAGCGCCGCGAACACCAGCGTGAGGTAGGAGAACGGCGTCACGAAGCTGGCATCCGCCCGCGCCATGGCGTTCACGAAACAGATCTGGGCGGTCGCCATGGCCAGCCCGAGGCCCGCCAGCGCCGCCCATTGCGCGGGCGCGGGCGGCTGCCAGACGGCGAGGACGGCGAGGCTTGCGATGCCCAGCCCGATGGTGTTGTTGACGAACAGGATCTGCAGGGGGCGTTCGCGCCCGGCGAGGCGCTTGATGAAGATCAGCTCCAGCCCCAGCGCGAACGCGGCCCCGAGGGCAAGGAACGCTCCCGCCTGTATCACATCGGCACCGTGGCCGCCGGGACGGATCAGGATCAGCGCCCCGCCCAGCGCGATGGCGGCGGCCAGCCAGCGCCATTTGCCCACCGTCTCGCCCAGCAGCGGAATGGCGAGGATCATGCCGAAGACGGGATTGAGGAAGCTGATCGCCGTCGCATCGGCCAGCGGCATCGCGGCGGCGGCGGCGAACATGAGCGTGACGCCGGTGAAGCCGCAAGCGGTGCGCGCGACATGCAGCGGCCAATGGGGCGCGGTCAGGCGTGGGCGCAGCACGGCCATTGTGGCGGCGATGGCGAGCCACGCGAACAGAAACCGCCCGTGGCTGACCTGCAGCGGATTGAGCGGCGGGCCGAGCGCGTCGGTGCCAAGCGCCTTGGCCAGCAGGGTGGTGGCGGCGAGGAAGGCGGTGGCGGTCAGCATGAAGGCCACCGCCAGGGCCGGTGCGGGCGCGGCGAGGGGGGGCACCGGCGCGGGTGCCGGAAACTGGGCGGGACTGCGCATTGTCAGTCCCCGAGTATGAAGGACGCGATGGCAGGCACGAGGTCGCCATGCAACGGCATCGCCGGGTCGGTGTAGCTGCGTGCGCCGGCGGCGAAATCGCCGGGCGCAACCTGCTTGAGCATGTGGGTCATGCCGGGCAGGGTCACGGACCGGATCGCCGGATTGGCGGCCACAAGCGCCTGTGCCGCCTCCGCCGGGATCTGCGCGTCGGTGTCGCCGGTGACGGCGAGGATCGGAAGACCGATCCCGCGTGCCAGTTCGGCCGGATCGGTGGCGATCAGCTCGGTCAGGTAGCCGAGGGTTTCGGGGCGGAAGATCGCCGCCAAGGCCTCGGGCAGGTCGGACAGGTCCGGCGCGAGACCGACCGAGATATCCGCCACCACGCGCGCGACGGCCGGTGCGTGGAGGCCGTGGAGGGGATGGTCCGCGATCTGCTGCACGAGGATCGGACCAAGCGCGCGGCCCGGCGCGGCAAGCAGCACGAGGCCGCAGATGCCGGGCAGGTCGGCGGAAAAAAGCGCGATGAGGCCGCCCTCGGAATGCCCGATCAGCCAGACGCAATCGGCCCCGGTTTCGGCCCGGAGCGCGGCGGCCCAGGCGGCAGTGTCGGCGCGATACCCGGCCAGGCTGACGGCATTGCCATCGCCGCCGCTGTCGCCGAGGCCGCGCTTGTCGATGCGCAGGACGGACAGGCCCCGGGCCGCCAGCGCCTCGGCCAGCAGGCGATAGGCATCGGTGTGCAGGCCCGCGGCGGGCTGGTTGCCATCGCGGTCGGTGGGACCGGAGCCGGGCAGGAGAAGGGCAGCCTGCGCGCCCGTGGACCGCGCGAGGGTGCCGGCCAGCGGCCCGGCAGGGCCGTCGATATTTAGGGTCTGGGCCCCCGCCGCTTCGCCCGGGAGCAGAGCCGCTAGGACAAGCGCCCTAAACACCCAGACACCAGCGCAGGATCGCCTTTTGCGCGTGCAGCCGGTTCTCGGCCTCGTCGAACACGACGGAGCGGGGGCCGTCGAGGACGGCATCGGTGATTTCCTCGCCGCGATGGGCGGGCAGGCAATGCATGACCAGCGCATGGTCGGGCGCGGCGTCGATCAGCGCCTCGTTCACCTGGTAGGGGCGCAGCAGGTTGTGGCGCCGCTGGCGCGAGGATTCCGCGTCGCCCATGGAGACCCAGGTATCGGTCACGATCAAGTCGGCATCGGCCACGGCGCGCGCCGGGTCGCGTTCGATCCGCACGTCGCGGCCCGCGCGGCGCACCGCACCGACCAGATCGTCGCGCGGATCGAGCTGCGCCGGGCCGGAGAAGGTGAAATCGAACCCGAACGAGGCCGCCGCATGCAGGAAGCTTTGCGCCACGTTGTTGCCATCGCCCATCCAGGCCACGCGCTTGCCCGCGATGGGGCCGCGATGTTCCTCGAAGGTCATGACATCGGCCATGATCTGGCAGGGATGGGAGGCGTCGGTCAGCCCGTTGATGACCGGCACGGAGGCGTGTTCTGCCATTTCGTGCAGGATATCCTCGCCGAAGGTGCGGATCATGATGAGATCGACATAGCGCGACAGGACGCGGGCCGTGTCGGCGATGGTTTCGCCATGGCCCAACTGCATCTCGGCGCCCGAAAGCACCAGCGAGGTGCCGCCCATCTGGCGCACGCCGACATCGAAGCTGACGCGGGTGCGGGTGGAGGGCTTTTCGAAGATCAGCGCGACGATGCGGCCATCGAGCGGCAGGTCGTCGTCGGGCGTGCCCTTGGGCCTGTCGCCGCGCGCGGTCTTCATCGCACCCGCCTGGGCGAGGATGTCGCGCAGGGCGGCGGGGTCGGTGGTGTGGAGGTCGAGGAAATTGGGCATGTTGTGTCGCTTGTGGTGGGCGGGGAAGCGAGGGGCCGGCCCCTCGCGCTCCCCGGAGTATTTCCGGAAAGGTGACGGGGTTATTCGGCGGCCGACTTGTTTTCGAGCGCGGTGGCGGCGGCGTCGAGGCGGGCGATACCCTCCGCGATCTCCTCCTCGGTGATGGTGAGCGCGGGCAGGATGCGCAGGGTGCTGTCGGCGGCCGGCACGGTCAGGACCGCCTGCGCGTATCCTGCGGCGACGATGTCGGCGGGCGGGATCTTGCATTTGAGGCCAAGGATCAGGCCCTGGCCGCGCACGCTGTCGAAGATGTCGGGGTGGGACGCCACCAGCCCTTCGAGCGTCTGGCGCAGGAAGCCCGCTTTGCGGTTCACCGCGTCGAGGAAGCCGTCGCCGGTGATCACGTCCATCACCGCCACGCCCACGGCGCAGCCCAGCGGGTTGCCGCCATAGGTGGAGCCATGGGTGCCCGCCGTCATGCCGCACGCGGCCTCTTCGGTCGCGAGCAGCGCGCCGAGGGGGAAGCCGCCGCCGATGCCCTTGGCGACAAGCATGATGTCCGGGGTGATGCCGGACCATTCATGGGCGAACAGCTTGCCGGTGCGGCCCATGCCGCACTGGATCTCGTCGAGAATCAGCAGCAGGCCGTTTTCGTCGCACAGATCGCGCAGGCCCTTCAGGCAGACGTCGGGCAGGGGGCGGATGCCGCCTTCGCCCTGGATCGGCTCCACCATGATGGCGCCCACATCCGGCTCGGCCGCCGCCGCGCGCAGGGCGTCGTGATCGCCGAAGGGAAGCTGGCGGAAGCCGGGCAGGAGCGGGCCGAAGCCCTTGGTCAGCTTCTCGGACCCGGCGGCGGAAATGGCGCCGGTGGAGCGGCCATGGAACGCGCCCTCGAAGGTCAGGATCGTCATCCGTTCGGGCGCGCCGGTTTCCGTGCGGTACTTGCGGGCCATCTTGATGGCAAGCTCGGCCGCCTCGGTGCCGGAATTGCAGACGAAGACGGTGTCGGCGAAGGTATGCTGCACCAGCCGTTCGGCCAGCGCCTGTTGCTGCGGCACCTCGTAGAGGTTGGACGTGTGCCAGAGCGCGTTGGCCTGGTCGATGAGCGCGCCCAGCACCGCCGGATGCCCATGGCCAAGCGACATCACCGCGATGCCCGAGGCGAAGTCGAGGAAGCGTCGCCCGTCCGCCTCGATCAGCCACGCGCCTTCGCCTTTGACGAAGGACAGGTTTGCGCGGGAATAACTGGGCAGGACCGGCGAGATCATGGGCGTTTCTCCGTGGAACAGGGAAGCCGCCGGTGTGCACCGGCGCGCGCCCTCAGTCAATTCAACGATGCTGATGGGGTCAAGTGGCGGCGATGATGATGCAGGTGGTGGACCCCGTGGCATGGAGCCGTCCGGTCGCGGCGTCGCGGATCGTGCCCTCCGCCACGCCGGTGCTGCGCCCGGCATGGGAGACCGTCCCCTCGGCCACGATTTCGCAGCCCTCGGGGATCGCGCGGGTGATGTTCACCTTGTATTCGAGCGTGGTATAGACGCTGCCGCGCGGCACCTTCGTCATCACGGCGCAGGCCATGGCGCTGTCGAGCAGGGTGCCATACCAGCCGCCATGGACGGTTCCCATCGGGTTCATCGCGCCGAAATCCGGTGCGCCGCGAAACACCACGCGCCCGTCCTCCACCAGCGCGAGCCGGTAGCCGAGCGTTGCCGCGATCGGCGGATGGGGCAGCGTTCCGTCCAGGATGCCGCGCATGAACTCCAGCCCGGACATCGACAGGAGTTGCTCGGGCGTGGCGAGGCCATCGGGGGCGGTCGCGAAGAACGGGGTCGGCATGGCGGTCTCCTCTTGCCCGGCAGACTGCGCCACGGAGGGGAGGAAAAGGCAAGGCCGCGCCCCATTCATCTTGGCCAAAAAACCTCCGGGGGGAGTCCGAAGGACGGGGGGCTGGCCCCCCGCGCCTCATGCCACGCGGGACAACGCCACCTTGTGCGTCACACCCAGCGCGGCGCAGACATCGCGGGTCAACTCGGGGCGGTTGAGGGTATAGAAATGCAGATCCTCGACGCCGCCCTCGATCAGGTCGCTGCACAGCTCGGTGCAGATCGCGGTCGACAGCAGATCCTCGCGCCCGTCGCGCGCGGCGGCGGCGAAGGCCGCGTCCAGCCAGGCGGGGATCACGGTGCCGCAAGCGGCGGCGAAGCGGCGCGCGCGGGTCCAGTTCTCGATCGGCAGGATGCCCGGCACGATCGGCGCGGTGATGCCCGCCGCGGCGCAGGCGTCGCGGAAGCGGAAGAAGGTTTCGGCCTCGAAGAAGAATTGCGTGATGGCCGAGGTCGCGCCGGCGTCCAGCTTGCGCTTGAGATACGCGACCGAGGCCTGCATCGACGCGGCGTCGGGGTGCAGGTCCGGGTAGGCGCCCACGCGGATCTCGAACGTGCCCATCGCGGCCAGCGCCGCGATCAGTTCGACCGAGGACGCGAAGCCTTCGGGATGGGCGCGGAAACCCTTCGCCCCCTTGGGCGCATCGCCGCGCAGGGCCACGATCCGGGTGATGCCCACCGCCGCGTATTGCGCCGCGATCTCGAGCGTATCGTCCCGTGTCGCGTCCACGCAGGTCAGGTGCGCCGCGACGGGGACGCCGAAATTGGACTGGATCGCGGTCACCGCGTCATGGGTCAGTTGCCGCGTCGTGCCGCCTGCGCCATAGGTCACGGACACGAACTCCGGCCCGAGCGGTGCCAGCACGCCAAGGGTTTCCCAGAGCTTGAAGGAGCCTTCGAGGTTCTTGGGCGGGAAGAATTCGAACGAAACATTCGGCGTGCGCATGACATCTGATCCTTGATCTGTTGCCACAGGATGTCGCATGGATAGCTATTGGCAACAAATTCATAACTTTCATCAAGACTATGAGGTTCGCATGCATATCGAGTTTCGCCACCTGCGCACCGTCAAGGCGATCCACGAGGAGGGCGGGTTGGCGCGCGCCGCCGAACGGCTGCACATCACCCAGAGCGCGCTGAGCCACCAGATCAAGGGGCTTGAGGATCAGGCCGGGGTGGAGTTGTTCATCCGCCGGTCCAAGCCGATGCGCCTGTCGCCCGCCGGCATGAAGCTGCTGCGGCTGGCGGAGGAAGTCTTGCCGCGCGTCGCGGCGCTGGAGGAGGATTTTAGCGGCCTGCGCGCGGGCAAGGCGGGCCGCCTGCACATCGCCATCGAATGCCATGCCTGTTTCGACTGGCTGCTGCCGGTGCTGGAGGCGTTCCGCAAGACATGGGCGGATGTGGACGTGGATATCCGCCCCGGCCTGCAGTTCGAGGCCTTGCCCGCGTTGTTGCGGCAGGATGTGGACCTTGTGGTGTCCAGCGATCCGGAGGATCTGGACGGTGTCGAATTCACGCCGTTGTTCGATTACGAACCGGTCTTCGTGTGCGCCGCCGATCATCCGCTGGCCGCCAGGCCCTGCATCGAGGCCGCGGATTTCGCCGACCAGACGCTGATCACCTACCCGGTGGAGCGGTCGCGGCTTGACGTGTTCAGCCAGTTGCTGTTCCCGGCGGGCGTGGAGCCACGCGCGATCCGGCAGGTGGAGCTGTCGGCGGTGATCCTGCTGCTTGTCGCGTCGGGCCGCGGGGTGGCGGTGCTGCCGGACTGGGTGGTGCGCGACGTGGGCGCCAGCCAGTCGATCGTGACCAAATCCCTGACCGCCAAGGGCATCACGCGGCGGCTTTACGGGGCCAGCCGGTCCGAGGACACCGCCAAGCCGTTCATGTCCCACGTGCTGAAGCTGTGCCGGACGGAGCCGCCCAAGCTGCAACGCCGGGGGTGACCCCTTGGCACTTCGGGTTGTGGCGGCTATAGCGCGCATCTCCACCGACAAGGACAGGTCCGATGCAAGGCTCAGCCAATCTCAACGTGATGATAAAGGCCGCCCGCAAGGCGGCGCGGAGCCTGCTGAAGGACTTCCGCGAGGTGGAACAGTTGCAGGTCTCCTCCAAGGGACCGGGCGATTTCGTCAGCCGCGCCGACCGCGCCGCGCAGGAGATCATCAAGGCGGAGTTGATGGAGGCGCGCCCCAACTACGGCTTCCTCGGCGAGGAAGAGGCCGAGATCGCGGGCACCGACCCGACGCGGCGCTGGATCGTCGATCCGCTGGACGGCACCACGAACTTCCTGCACGGCATGCCGCATTGGGCGATTTCCATCGCGCTGGAGCACAAGGGCGAGATCGTCGCGGGCGTCATTTATGACGCGGCCAAGGACGAGATGTTCTTTGCCGAGAAGGGCGCGGGGGCGTGGTTGAACGACAGCCAGCGGCTGCGCGTTTCAGCCCGGTCGCGGCTGTCGGAGGCGGTGTTTTCCTGCGGCTTTCCGCCCGACGGGGGCCGCTACCTGCCGGGCGTGCTGCGCGATCTTGCCCGCCTGATGCCCACCTGTTCTGGGATGCGCCGCAACGGTGCCGCCGCGCTGGACCTGGCCTGGGTCGCGGCGGGGCGGTTCGAAGGGTATTGGGAATACAACCTCAAGCCCTGGGACATCGCGGCCGGTATCCTGATCGCGCGCGAGGCGGGCGCCTTCGTGGAGCCGATCCGTCCCGATCAGTCCTTGCTGGAGGACGGCCACCTGATCTGCGGCACCGAGGCCATTTTCGAGCAATTCGCCAAGATCATCCGCACCCGCGACTAGCGCCCGGGCG
>CAZTUG010000025.1:0-20778 GCA_964615955.1 uncultured Roseicyclus sp. | reverse complement strand
CCCCGCCCCCGCGCCCCCGCCCCCGCGCCGCCGGTCTCAGCGGGCGTAGCCGCGATCGTAGATCACCTGCTGCGCGATCCCCGCCAGCAGCAGGTAAAGCGATGTCCCCGTGACCACGGCGGTCAGCAGGGGGTTCGGCGCGAAGCCGGTCCACGCGGCGAAGGCGATGGACGCCACCCAGACCAGCGCCACCGGAAGCGAGATCCAGCGCCAGCGCGCGGTGCGCACGGGATGCACGAAGCGCAGGTTGAAGAACTGGGCCGCCGACAACAACAGCACGAGGCCGAGGATGACCTCCCACGGCGGCACGATGACCAGCATGGCCAGCGCCACCATGTTCCAGCAGCCCGGAAAGCCCCGGAACGACTTGTCCTTCGTCTTCATCCGCGTATCCGCGAAGTAGAGCGAGGAACCGAAAGGGATCAGCAGCACCACGACCCATCCCGTCCAGCCGGGCAGCAGCCCCGACCCGTAGAGCGCATAGGCCGGGATCATCACGTAGGTCAGGAAGTCGATGATCAGGTCAAGCAGCACGCCGTCGATCACCGGCGCGTTGGTCGTCACGTCGTAGCGGCGGGCCAGCGGACCGTCGATGCCATCCACGATGAAGGCCACGGTCAGCCAGATCGTCATCGCCGCCCATTCCTGCTGCGCGGCTTCCAGCAGTGCCAGCATGGCAAGCGAGGCGCCGGCGGCGGTGAAGAGGTGGACGGAATAGGCTCTGAAACGCATGGAGGGTGGATTGCCCGTTAAAGACACGGTTTGCAACAGGCGTGTGACGGCTCAGGCCTTGGGATGGGCGGCGGCATAGACTTCGAGCAGGCGCGCGGTGTCCACGGCGGTATAGGCCTGCGTGGTGGACAGTGAGGCATGGCCCAGAAGCTCCTGGATGGCGCGCAGGTCGCCGCCCGCATCCAGCAGATGCGTCGCGAAGGAATGGCGCATGGCATGGGGGGTGACGCTGGCGGGCAGGCCCAGTTGCAGGCGCGTGCGTTCCATCACCCTGGCCACGGCGCGGGGGCCGAGGGCGCCGCCGCGAATGGCGCGAAACAGCGCCGTGCCCGGCGCGAGGTCATGGGGACAAAGGCGGACATAGCGGGCACAGGCCGATTGCGCCACGGGCAGCACCGGAACCTCGCGTTGCTTGCCGCCCTTGCCGGTGATGCGCACGATGCCCGGCAGCGGCGTGTGCCGCGCGTCGAGGCCCAGCGCCTCGGAGATCCGCAACCCGCAGCCATAGAGCAGCGTCACCACCGCGATGTCGCGGGCCTGCACCCAGGCGCGGTCGTCCTGCGCGGCGAGGCCCGCGATCATGTCCCTTGCGCCCGCCTCGGTCAGGGGGCGGGGCAGGCGGCGGGTGTGTTTGGGCGCGCGCATGGACAGGATGGGGGTGGCATCGAAGCCGTCGCGCTCGGCCCACCACTTGTAGAAGGCCTTCACCGCGCTGAGCCGGCGTGCCAGCGACCGCGCGCCCACGTCGCGGGCGCGCTGTGCGGCCATCCACGCGCGGAGGTCGCGCGTCTCGAGGCTGCGCAGGGCCGCGGGGCCGGGGGCGCCACCCAGATGTTCCGCGTGGAAGGCCATGAACGCGCCCACATCGGCGCCATAGGCCGTCAGCGTCGCCTCTGCCCGCCCGCGCACGCCGCGCAGATGGGTCAGCCAGTCTTGCAGCAGATCGCGGACAGCCGGGGTCAGCGCCAGCGACATCGGCTCAATCGAGCCAGTCGCGCATCATGCGCTCGAACACGTTGGTGAAGAAGGTCAGCAGGTCGGTGCCCTGGGACGGCCGGAACTGGTGCGGATCCTCCGCGCCGAGGACCAGCAGGCCGGGCAGGCGGCCCGCGCCCAGATCGAGCGTCAGGCAGGCCTCGGACTGGATCCAGCGGCTGGCCTCGCCGAAGATGCGGCCGGCATCGCCACCGACCTGCCGCAGCGTGACCTGCCGGCGCGGCACGTCGCGTCCGCCGGTCACGTAGTCCTTGACGAAACCGGGGGCCACGATGGTCAGCACATCCTCGAGCTTCTGGACCCTGGGGGCCGATGTCTCGGTCGCTTCGACACTTTCCAGCACCAGCCGCACCCGATCGACGCGCAGGATGCCCGCGATATCGGTGCCGAGCGCGGTGAGGAATTCGGTGAAGTCCTTCGCGTCGTGCATCCGGATGATGGAGCGGTGGATCTGGTTGGTCCCGGCGAGGTTTTCGTAGGCCGCCGCGATGACGGAACGGTGGGTATCCTCCAGCCGGTCCAGCCGGTTCTGCAACCGGTCCATCGCAATGCCGCGCATGTCGACGATGTTGCCGCCCATCTGGCGGTCATTGGCCGCGATCAACGCGCGCATCAGGTCGCGATCTTCGAGGATCAGTTCGGGATCCGCGATGGCCCGGTCGCGCCAGTCGCCATGGGGAAAGGTCGGGGCTTCCGCCTCGGTGCTGCTCATCTATACCGCCTCGTATTTTCTTTATCGTTGCACGCGGCATATCACGGGAGCCCCCGAACGGGCCAGAATTTTTCCGCCCGGCCCGTCTGGAAGCGACCCCGACTGTGGCTTACAGGATCGATTGCCCGGTCTTGGCCCAATCCGCCATGAAGCCATCGAGGCCCTTGTCGGTCAGCACGTGGCTGGCCATCGCCTTGATGACGGAGGGCGGCGCGGTGGCCACGTCGGCGCCGATCAGGGCGGCCTCGCGCATGTGGTTGGCGGTGCGGATGGAAGCCGTGAGGATTTGCGTGGAGAAATCGTAATTGTCGTAGATCTGGCGGATTTCCGCGATCAGATCCATGCCGTCGATGTTCAGATCGTCCAGGCGTCCGACGAAGGGCGAGATGAAGGTGGCCCCCGCCTTGGCCGCCAGCAACGCTTGGTTGGCGGAGAAGCACAGCGTCACGTTGACCATCCGTCCCTCGCCCGTGAGAACCTTGCAGGCCTGCAACCCGGCCCAGGTCAGCGGCACCTTGATGGCGATGTTGTCGGCGATCCTGGCCAGCTCGCGGCCTTCGGCGATCATGCCCTCGGCGTCCAGCGCCACGGTCTCGGCCGAAACCGGGCCGGGGATCAGGTCGCAGATTTCCTTGGTCACTTCCTTGATGTCGCGGCCCGATTTCATGATCAGCGACGGGTTCGTCGTGACGCCGTCGACCATGCCGAGCGCATGCAGTTCGGCGATGGCGTCGATGTCCGCGGTATCCACAAAGAATTTCATCGGCGAGGTTCCTTTCGGGATCAGATCGTGGTGGATTAGCGGCCTTCTACCCCAACGCGCGGCAACCCGAAAGCCATGGACGAGCATTTCGACGAAGGCGATCTGGTGGGGGTTCTGACGGCAGAGCCGCTGGACCGCGTGCTGGATTACAAGGCGCCGGAGGGCGGCTGCTGGCTGGGGGCCTTCGTCGAGGTGCCCCTGGGCCCGCGCAAGGTGCTGGGTGTGGTCTGGGGGCCGGGGCGGGGCGATTGGGATATTGCCAAGGTGCGGCGCATCAATCGCGTCCTGGACGTGGCACCGATGCGCGCCGAGATGCGGGAGTTCCTGGAGAAGGCGGGGGCCTACACGCTGACGCCGATGAGCATCATGTTGCGGCTGGCCACCCGCGCGCCGGGGCTGGGCGATCCGCCGTCCATGCGCAAGGTGTTCCGGCTGGGTCAGGGCGCGCCCGACCGCGCCACGCCCGCGCGGCAACGGGTGATCGACACGCTGGTGGAATATGGCGGGTTGGGCTTCACGCTGAAGGAATTGTCGGACCTTGCGGGGGTCACGTCCTCGGTGGTCAAGGGCTTGGCGAAACTTGGCGTCGTGGACGAGGTCGATACCCCCCGCGACGCACCCTACCTGCGGCTGGACCCGGACCGGCCGGGCAAGGCGCTGACCGAGGATCAGGCGGTGGCGGCGGAGCGGCTGCGCGCGGGCTTGCGCGCGCGCAACTATGGCACGGTGCTGCTGAAGGGTGTCACCGGGTCGGGCAAGACGGAGGTCTATCTGGAAGCGGTAGCGGAATGCCTGCGGCAGGGTCGACAGGCGTTGGTGCTGCTGCCGGAAATCGCGCTGACCTCGGAATTCCTTACGCGGGTGAAGGCCCGTTTCGGGGCCGACCCGGCAGAGTGGCATTCGGGGGTGACCATGACCGAACGTCGCCGCTGCTGGCGCATGGTCGGCATGGGCGAGGCGCAACTGGTGGTCGGCGCACGTTCGGCCCTGTTCCTGCCCTTTCGCGACCTTGGCCTTGTGGTCGTGGATGAGGAACACGACACCTCCTACAAGCAGGACGAGGGTGCGCTGTATAACGCGCGCGACATGGCGGTGCTGCGCGCCTCGATGAACGCGGCGCAGGTGGTGCTGGCTTCGGCCACGCCATCGCTGGAGTCGTGGGCCAATGCGCAGGCGGGCAAATACACGCGGCTGGACCTGACCAGCCGGTTCGGCCCGCAGGATCTGCCGGAGATGGCCGCGATCGACATGCGGTTGGAGGACCTGCCGGGGCAGGCGTGGCTGTCGCCGACGCTGACCTCTGCCGTGGGCGCGCGGCTTCAGGCGGGCGAGCAGGCGCTGCTGTTCCTCAACCGCCGCGGCTATGCCCCCGTGACGCTGTGCCGGGCCTGTGGCGAGATGGTCGGCTGCGACCACTGCGACGCGCGCATGGTCGAACACCGCTTCCAGAAGCGCCTGATCTGCCACCAATGCGGCGAGACCAGGCCGCTGCCGCTGGTCTGCCCGTCCTGTGGCGTGGAGGGCAAGATGGCCGCTGTCGGCCCCGGCGTGGAGCGCATCGCGGAGGAGGCGGCGGCGGCCTTTCCCGATGCGAAGCTGGCGATCCTGTCGTCGGACCTGTTCGGGTCGGCCCGCGCGCTGAAGGCCCAGATCGAGGAACTGGCCCATGGCGACACGGACCTGATCATCGGCACGCAGCTGGTGGCGAAGGGGCACAACTTTCCCCGCCTGACGCTGGTGGGCGTGGTGGATGCCGATCTGGGCCTGCAAGGCAGCGACCTGCGCGCGGCGGAGCGCACGTTCCAACTGATGCGCCAGGTGGCGGGGCGGGCGGGGCGGGCGGACCGGCCGGGGCAGGCGCTGTTGCAGACCTTCCAGCCCGATCATCCGGTGATCCGCGCCATCCTGTCGGGCGACGAAGAAGGCTTCTGGCGCACCGAAGCGGCCGAGCGCGAGGCGGCGGGGATGCCCCCTTACGGACGGCTGGCGGGGATCGTGATTTCCTCCCCCGATGCGGCGCAGGCCTTCGACCTGGGCACGCATCTGGCGCGCAACGATGGCCCGATCCGCGCGGCGGGCGGCGTGGTCTACGGCCCCGCGCCCGCGCCGATTGCCCGCGTGCGGGGCCGCCACCGGGTGCGGCTGCTGGTGAAGGCGCCGAGGGGCGTGGCCCTGCAACCGGCCCTAAGCCATTGGATTTCCGCATTGAAGCTGCCCGGACAGTTGCGGCTGTCGATAGATATCGACCCGCAGAGCTTTTACTGAGCGGCCTTTCGCCAGCCCGCTAGACCCCCGCGCATCGGCGCGCTAGAACCGTCCGACATCGTGCAATGGAACCGACCATGACCGCCCCTATCCGCCCGCAACCCGGCATCCTCGACATCGCGCTCTACCAGGGCGGGGCGTCGAAGATCGCGGGGCACGCGGCGCCGCTGAAGCTCAGTTCGAACGAGAATCCCTTCGGCCCGTCGCCCGCCGCGATCGAGGCGATGGCCGAGGCCGTGGCCGAGGCCCATCGCTACCCCTCGACCGACCACGCGGACCTGCGCGCCGCCATCGCCGAGGTGCATGGCCTGCGCGCGGACACCATCATCTGCGGCGTCGGCAGCGACGAGATCCTGCACTTCCTCTGCCAGGCCTATGCCGGGCCGGGGGACGCGGTGCTGCATACCGAACATGGCTTCGGGATGTATCGCATCAGTGCGCTGGCCTGCGGCGCCACGCCGGTGCAGGTGCCCGAGCGGGACCGCCGGGTGGACATCGACGCGCTGATCGCGGCGATCACACCGGCCACGCGGCTGATCTTCATCGCCAATCCGGCCAACCCGACGGCGACCCTGCTGGCGGAGGACGCGGTGGAGCGGCTGGCCGATGCGCTGCCCGATCA
The DNA here is from genome assembly GCA_964615955.1 of uncultured Roseicyclus sp. Taxonomy (GTDB): domain Bacteria; phylum Pseudomonadota; class Alphaproteobacteria; order Rhodobacterales; family Rhodobacteraceae; genus Gymnodinialimonas. Next base: position 14,688 of record CAZTUG010000025.1, on the reverse strand, counting down.
ATGCCTGCTGGTGCTGGACGGGGCCTATGTGGAATTCGCGGCAGGCTGTGACGGGGGCCGAGCGCTGGTAGAGGCACGCGACAACGTGGTGATGACGCGCACTTTCTCCAAGGCCTACGGGTTGGGCGGGCTGCGGGTTGGCTATGGCTATGGACCGCGCCATGTGATCGATACGCTCAACCGCATTCGCGGGCCGTTCAACCTGTCGGGCATCGCGCTGGCGGGGGCCACGGCGGCGGTGCGGGACGTGGATTGGGTGGCGGATTGCATTCGGGTCAACGCCGCCGAACGCGCGCGCCTGGCGGGCGGGTTGCGGCAATTGGGCATCGCCTGCGATGACAGCAAGACCAATTTCGTGCTGGCCCGTTTCGCCGACGAGGCCGCCGCCGATGCCGCCGACGCCTATCTGCAAGCGCAAGGCATCATCGTGCGCGCGCCGAAATCCTACGGCTTGCCGCACTGCCTGCGGATCAGCGTGGGACGCCCCGAGGACAATACCCGCGTGCTGGCCGCGCTGACCGACCTCAAGGCGACGGCATGAGCGTGATCTACAAGCGGGTCGCCCTGATCGGGCTTGGCCTGATCGCGGGTTCCATGGCCCATGCGATGCGCCGGGGCCAGTTGGTGGGCGAGATCGTGGGCACCGCCCGCTCGCCCGGGACCCGCGCCATCGCCACCGAGATCGGGTTGTGCGACCGGATCACCGACACCGTCGCCGAGGCCGTGGCAGGCGCCGACCTTGTCGTGCTGGCCGTGCCGATCGGGGCGATGGGCGCCGTCGCTGCCGAGATCGCGCCGCATCTGGCGCCGGGCGCCACGGTGACGGATGTGGGTTCGGTCAAGCGCGACGTGATCGCGCAAGTCGGCCCGCACCTGCCCGCGGGTGTGCATTTCATTCCCGGCCATCCGCTTGCCGGGACCGAGCATTCCGGCCCCCGGTCGGGGTTCGCGGAACTGTTCGATAACCGCTATACCCTGCTGACGCCGCCCGAGGGCGCCGATCCGGCGGCAATCGAGCGATTGAGAAACCTGTGGACAGGCTGTGGAGCGATCGTCGAGGACATGGACGCGGAGCACCATGACCTCGTGCTGGCCGTCACCTCCCACACACCGCACCTGATCGCCTACACGATGGTGGGCGTGGCCGACGACCTGCGCCGCGTCACCGATAGCGAGGTCATCAAGTATTCCGCCGCCGGGTTCCGGGATTTCACCCGCATCGCGGCGAGCGATCCGACGATGTGGCGCGACGTGTTCCTGTCCAACAAGGACGCGACGCTGGAAATCCTCGGGCGGTTCACCGAGGAGCTGTTTGCCCTGCAACGCGCCATCCGCACCGGTGACGGCGATCACCTGCATGCCTATTTCACGCGGACGCGCGCCATCCGGCGCTCTATCGTGCAGGCCGGGCAGGATACCGACGCGCCCGATTTCGGGCGCAGCGGCGCACGGCACCGTGGGGAGAAACCGGAGACGGGTGCATGAGGCTTCGGGCGGTCATCGGCGCGGTGATGCTGTCGCTTCCGCTGACAACGCCCGATCCGGTCACGGCCCAGACCCCCGAAGTGCGGGTGATCGCGGCGACCGCCCTGGCCCCGGCAGTGTCCCTTCGCCCCGTGGCGCGGCCCGGCGGGGCACCGATTCCGGCAAGCACCGGCCCGTCCGCGCCGGGATCGGCCCTGCCGGAGGTCGCCCCCGCCGCCCCGCTGCCCGAAGCCGCCGCCCCCGACGGTCCGCGCGGCCCGCAAGGTCTGTTTCGCCCGCGCGGAGAGACCGCCGCCACTGTCGCCGCCTCCGGTGGGTCGAGCCTTGCCATCGCCCGGTCGATCCGGCCCAGGTTGCGTCCCGATGGCCTGGAAGCGCGCGTCCGGGCGGAGGCGACACGGAACACGCCCGCCCGCGTCACCCAGCCGGGCCGCAGCACGGGCACGCTGTGCGGTGTTGTCGGCCTTCAGGGAGAAGAGATCGAGCCGATCGTGGGCAATTCGGGCTGCGGCGTGACGAACCCGGTGCGCCTGCGTGTCGTCCATGGCATCCCGCTGACGGTGCCCGCGACGATCAACTGCACCACGGCACAGGCTGTCAGCCAATGGGTTCTGGATGCCGAGCAGATCATCGGCAATACCGGGGGCGGCATGGCGAACCTGCGCGTCGTGGCGTCCTATGCCTGCCGAACGCGCAATTCCCAGCGCGGCGCGCGGATTTCGGAACATGCGCTGGGCAACGCCATCGACATTGCCGGGATCGGGCTGCAAAACGGCAGCGAACTCAGCGTGTTGAACAATTGGCGCGGCCAATATTCCGCGATCATGACGCGGCTGCACGAAAGCGCCTGCGGCACCTTCGGCACGGTCCTTGGGCCCAATTCCGATCGCTTCCACAGCGACCATTTCCACTTCGACGTGGCGGCCTACCGGTCCGGTTCCTACTGCCGCTAGCGCAGGCGCAGGCTGGGGGCGGGGCCGATGGGCAGCGGCCCGACGAAGACGCGCCCGTTGGAGAAGGACAGCGTCGCGTCGATGTTTTCCGCGCTGCCGGACATGCCCGCGAGGACACCCAACATCGCCTCGGCGGTGGGACGCAGGCGCGCCGGCAGGAGGCCGGAATTCTCGGCCAGATCGACCATGGCGCGCCAGTTCTCGGCCCGGATCGCAAGGTCGCCCTCGGGGATGCCGCCGGGGGTCACGGCCAGATCGCCCGCGGCGCGAAACAGCATGTCGCCCCAGGTGGCGTTGATCTCGTCTATGGCGATGGCGGTGATCTGCGGGCGCGCGACCTCGATCGCGGCGATGTCCCATGGCGCGTCGAAAGCGATGGTGGCCCGCGCGGTGGCGCGGTCGATGGCCTCGGGCAGGAGGCTGCCGGGATCGAGGCGCACCCGCAGGGCGTCGGGCGGCACGAGGGCGGCCGCCTCGAACGCGAGGTCATAGCGCGCGACCGTTCCCGCCACGCGGGTCACGTCAAGCCGCGCCGTTTGCAGCGCCAATTGCCAACCGGCGGTAGAGCGGACGAACACATCCGCCATCCGCGCCTGCATCGCGTCCAGCGCGAACCGCGCGGTCGGCTGCACGTCGAGCGCGGCGGTCATCGCGGTGCTGGTCACGGTCAGACGCTCCTCGGGGGAGCCGATGAGCTGTGCGTCCGGCCAGATGGCGGAAAGCTGATCGAGTCGCAGCACGCGATGTTCGAGGTCGAACCGGGGGGCGGTCCATGCCAATCCGGTGGCGGGGTCGGCAAGCTCCAGATCGGTGAAGCGGGTCCGGAAGGCGAGGGGGAAACCGCCAACGCTGATCGCGTCCGCATGGGCGACCCAGCCGTAGGCGGCGCGCGCCGCGATCCAGCGTTCGGCCGTGGTGCGCGTCGCCATGGCCCCGACACCCCAGGCGATCCCGCCCAAGGCTACCAGCACGACCACGAGGATCACCAACCGTTTCATCGCACTCCCCTTTCTCCGGACTTTCGCCTATAGCGGTGGGACGGAACAAGGACCATCCCATGACTGCACCGCTTTGGGTCTTCGGCTACGGCTCGCTTCTGTGGCATCCCGGCTTCCCGGTGGCCGAAACGCGCATCGCGCGGCTGGAAGGCTGGCACAGATCGTTCTGCATGACCTCCATCCACCATCGCGGGACCGAGGCGGCGCCGGGGCTGGTGCTGGCGCTGGATGAAGCGCCCGGGGCCTGTTGCGACGGCATCGGCCTGCGGGTGGAGGCCGGCCACGAGGACGCGACGCTGGCCTACCTGCGCGAGCGGGAGCTGATCTCCTCGGCCTATGTCGAGACGCGCCAGCAGATCCTGTTCCGGGACGGCACGCGGCAGGACGACGTGCTGACCTATGTCATCAACCGCGATCATGTGCAGTATTGCCAATGGAGCCTTCCCGAACAGGCGCAGATCATCGCGCGGGCCGTGGGCGGGCGGGGTCCGAACGACGAATATCTCTACAACACCGCCGCCCATCTGGCGGAGCTTGGCATTGGCGACGCCGATCTGGAGTCGCTGGTGACACAAGTGCGTGCATTGACCGGCGCGACCTGAGGCTTTTGTTGGCGCATCCCGTTGTTTGCCTGTAGACTGCGCCGGGATAACTCCGAAGAGCGGATCAAAACGCCATGGCGAGCAGTAAAGAGGGTTCAGGCGCCCTGAGGTTCACACGTCCCACCCAGCAGATTGTCCTGATGCTGGTCATCCTTGCGCTGGTGATGGCCGGTGGCGTGCTGGTCTGGCCGCGCGTGCAGGACGTGTTCCTCACCTCGCCCTACCTGAATGCCACCATCGCCGTCGTCTTCGTGGTCGGCGTCTTCGCCTGCTTCTTCCAGGTGACGCAGCTGTTTTCATCGGTGGCCTGGATCGAACAGGTCGCGGGCGGATCGCAGGCCGAAGGGGACGAGGCGCCGCCGCGCCTGCTGGCGGCAATTTCGGGCGTCGCACGGCTGCGCGGCAACCGGCTTCAGGTGACGCCCGCTTCGGCCAGATCGACGCTCGATTCCGTGGGCGCGCGGATGGAAGAAAGCCGCGACATCACCCGTTATATCGCCAACCTGCTGATTTTTCTGGGGCTTCTGGGCACGTTCTTCGGCCTCGCCACCACGGTTCCGGCCGTGGTGGAAACCATCCGCTCCCTGCAACCGACCGAGGGCGAGGAAGGCCTTGCCGTCTTCGGGCGGCTGATGGACGGGCTGGACGACCAGTTGGGCGGCATGGGTACGGCCTTTGCCTCGTCGCTTCTGGGCCTTGCCGGATCGCTGGTGGTGGGCCTGCTGGAGCTTTACGCGGGCCATGGGCAGAACCGCTTCTACCGCGAGTTGGAGGAATGGCTGGCCTCGATCACCCGCGTGTCGTTTTCGGGCGATGGCGACGGGGCCATCGACAAGGCGGCGATCGCCACCGTGCTGGACCACATGGTCGACCAGATGGACACGCTGCAAAGCCTGTTCGCGCAATCTGAAACCCGGCGCGCGGCGACGGAACAGCGGATGCTGTCGCTGGTGCAATCGGTGGACGGGCTGACCGCGCGGCTGGGGCCGGGGCAGGTTTCGGCCACCGAACGGCTGGCCACGGCGCAGGACCGGCTGGCGGCGGCGCTGGACGGCATGGCGGCCGAACAGGGGCTGGACGACGAAAGCCGCAATCGCCTGCGCTCCATCGACGTGCAACTGTTCAAGATGGCCGAAGTCCTGGAGCGGTCCCGCGATGCGGACATCATGGACCTGCGTGGCGACATGGCGGAATTGACCGCTGCCCTGCAGGCCCTGACCCAGGCCGCCCGCGCCCCCGCCGAGGCCCGCGCCCGCGCCCGGCAACAGGACAGCTAGGCCATGGCCTTTCACCGCGGCAGCAGAACCACCATGTCTGGCGCGATCTGGCCCGGTTTCGTCGATGCGATCACCGCGCTGCTGATGGTGATGATCTTCGTGCTGACCATCTTCATGGTCATGCAATATGTCCTGAGCGAGGAAATCAGCACGCAGGATTCCGAGTTGAACGCCCTGACCGGGCAATTGAACGAACTGGCCGAGGCGTTGGGACTGGAAGCCGCGCGCTCGGGCGAGCTGGAAAACCGTGTTGCGACCTTGACGGGATCGCTGAGCACGGCGGAACGGCAGGTTGCGGCGCAGGAAGCGTTGATCGCGTCGCTGACCAGCGAAAGCGCCGAGCGCGCGGCGCGGATCGCCGCGTTCGAGGAACAGGTCGCGGGGCTTCTGGCGCGCAACGCGGAACTGGCCACGGGCCGTGCTGCCGCCGAAGCCGACCTTGCCGAGGCGATGACCCAGGCCGAGGCTTTGAACCTTGCGCTCGCCACGGCCCGGAGCGAGATCGATGCCGGAGCCGAAGCTGCCCGGCTGGCCGCTGCCCGGCGCGAGGCGCTGGAGGCCCTGATCGCCGACATGGAAGCGGAGGCTGCAACGCGCGACGCCTCGCTCACCGATGCGCTGCGGGCGCTGGCCTCGGCCGAGACGCGCAACGCGCAACTGGCGGGCACACTGGTGGATCGCGACCGCTCCCTGACGGCGGCGCTGGCGGCTCTGGCCAGCGGGGATGAGCGGGCCGAGGAACTGCTTTCGCAACTGCAGGCGGTCGAGGCCGAGCTGTCCGAGACGGAAGCGGCACGGCTGGCGGAACTGGCCGCCGCGCAAGCGCTGCGCGAGAGGCTGGCCGATGTGGAGCAGGACCTGTCGGCGGAGGAGGCGGCACGGCTGGCCGACCTCGCCACCGCCGAGGCCTTGCGCGCGCGCCTGGGCGACACTGAAGCGGCCCTGTCGGAGGCCGAGGCCGCCCGCTTGGCGCAGGCCGCCGCCGCCGCCGCGTTGCGCGCGCAACTCGACGCCTCGGCTGCCGCATTGTCCGAGCAAGAGGCCGCGCGTCTGGCCGAGGCCGCCGCCGCCGAAGCCCTGCGCCGCAGGCTGGAGAATGCCGATGCGGAACTGACGGCGATGACCCTTGCGCTGGAGGAACAGCGCCAGCGCGCGGAAGACACCCTGACCCTGCTGGCCGCCGCCGAAGCGGGCCGGGACGATCTGGCGGCCCGCCTTGCCGGTGCCTTGGCGCGCGCCGCCGACGGGCAGGGCGAGGCCGCGTCCCTTGCCGACCAGCTTGCCGCGGCGCAGTTGGAATTGGACCGGGCCGAAATGGCATTGACCGAGCAGACCGGCGAACTGACGGACCTGGAACAACAATTGGCCCTGGCCCTGTCGCGCCTTGAAAGCGCCGAGGCCAGCGCCGCGGCGCGCCTTGCCACGTTGGAAGCGCGCATCGCGGCGGCCGAGGCCGAGGCCGAACGCGCCGGGGCCGAGGCTGCGGCCACCGCCGGCGACCTGACCGCGCTGGAGGCGCAACTGGCGCAGGCGCTGGCGGCGCGCCAATCCACCGAGGCGGCCCTCGCCGAGGCGATGAGCGATGCGGAGGCCCGCGCGCTGTTGTTGGCCCAGGCCGACCGCGAATTGTCCGTGGCCGAGGCAGCCTCTGCCGAAAATGCGCGTCAGATGGCGTTGCTGAACGAACAGGTGGCGGCGCTGCGGGCGCAACTGGGCTCGCTCGAATCCGTGCTCGAAGTGTCCGAGGCGCGCGACAGCGAGGCGCAGGTGCAGATACAGGCGTTGGGATCGCGCCTGAACACGGCGCTTGCGCAACTGGCCGCCGAGGAACGTGCCCGGGCGCAACTGGAGGCGGCCGAGGTCGAACGGCTGGCGGCTCAAGCGCAGCAGCTTGAACGCTACCGTTCGGAATTCTTCGGGCGGTTGCGGGATCTGCTGGAGGGCCGCGAAGGGGTGCGCATCGAAGGCGACCGCTTCGTGTTCTCCTCCGAAGTGTTGTTCGAGGTGGGATCCGCCGATCTGGCGCAGGAAGGGCTGGCCCAGATCGAGAACGTCGCGGCGCTGTTGCTGGACGTGGCGGATGATATCCCCGACAGCATCGACTGGATCATCCGCGTGGACGGCCATACCGACGACCAGCAACTGCGCGAAGGGGCCGCGTTCGCCAATAACTGGGAACTGTCGCAGGCCCGGGCCCTGTCGGTTGTGCTCTACATGTCCGAGGACCTGGGCATTCCGCCGTCCCGGCTTGCGGCGACGGGTTTCGGCGAACACCGCCCGATCGCGCCCAACGACACGCCCGACGGGCAGGCCTCGAACCGGCGGATCGAGTTGAAGCTGACCGAACGCTAGCGCGTGTCCCCCGGCCCGCAATCGACCGGGAAGCCAAGGCGCGGGGTGTCCTGGGCCAGGGCGGGAAGCGGAAGCGGCTGGGCGCAGAGGAAAGCCCGGAGGAGGGCACGGGTCAGGTTCGGCAGGGGCAACGGCTTCCACGGTATGACAGCCCTTGGACGACAGGCCCTGTCACGGGACATGGATCCTTCTGCCCCGGGACCCGCCCGGGGCGGCATCACGAAAAAGGGCCGAGGGTTGCCCCCCGGCCCCGTATGTCCTGTGTGGCGCCCGGATCAATCGGCCGTCAGCATCGGCGGCTTCTTCCGGGACGAGATCCGGGGTGCCCCGGCCTCTTCCACGCGCAGGTCGATTTCGCCATCCTTGACGCCGACCTTGACGTTGCCGCCCTTGGCGAGCTTGCCGAACAGCAACTCCTCCGCCAGCGGCTTCTTGATATGCTCCTGGATCACGCGGCCAAGGGGGCGTGCGCCCATGCGGTCGTCATAACCCTTGTCGGCCAGCCATTCGGCGGCGGGCCGCGTCAGTTCGATCGTGACGTTGCGGTCCATCAGTTGCGCTTCGAGCTGGAGGACGAACTTCTCGACCACTTGCAAGATCACTTCTTTCGGCAGCGCGCCGAAGGAGATGACCGCGTCCAGACGGTTGCGGAACTCCGGCGTGAAGGTCCGTTCGATGGCGGCGGTGTCTTCGCCTTCGCGACGGTCGCGGTTGAAGCCGATCGCCGCCTTCGCCTGTTCGGCAGCGCCCGCGTTGGAGGTCATGATCAGCACGACATTGCGGAAATCGACCGCCCGCCCGTTATGATCGGTCAGCGTGCCGTGATCCATGATCTGCAACAGGATATTGAACACATCGGGATGAGCCTTCTCGATCTCGTCCAGCAGCAGGACGCAATGGGGGTGCTGGTCGATGCCATCTGTCAGCAGACCGCCCTGATCGAAACCGACATAGCCCGGAGGGGCGCCGATCAGGCGCGAGACGGCGTGTTTCTCCATGTATTCGGACATGTCGAAGCGGATCAGCTCCACGCCGAGGGTATCGGCGAGTTGCTTGGCCACCTCGGTCTTGCCGACGCCCGTGGGCCCGGCGAACAGGTAGTTGCCGATCGGCTTTTCCGGCTCCCGCAGGCCGGCGCGGGCCAGCTTGATGGCCGAGGACAGCGCCTCGATCGCCTTGTCCTGCCCGAAGACCACGCGCTTGAGCGAGATTTCGAGATCCTTGAGCACCACGGCATCGTCCTTGGAAACGTTCTTCGGCGGGATGCGGGCGATCTTGGCCACGACATCCTCGATCTCCTTGGTGCCAAGCGTCTTGCGGCGCTTGCTGTCGGGCAGCAGATGCTGCGCCGCGCCCGCTTCGTCGATGACGTCGATGGCGCTGTCGGGCAGCTTGCGGTCGTTGATGTAGCGCGAGGCCAGCTCGACGGCGGACTTGATCGCGTCGGCGGTGTATTTCACGCCGTGATGCTCCTCGAAATAGGGTTTGAGGCCCTTGAGGATCTTGACGGTGTCATCCACGGACGGCTCGGCCACGTCGATCTTCTGGAACCGGCGCGACAGGGCGCGGTCCTTTTCGAAATGCTGGCGGAATTCCTTGTAGGTGGTGGACCCCATGCAGCGCAATTTGCCGCCCTGCAGCGCGGGTTTCAGGAGGTTGGAGGCATCCATTGCCCCGCCCGACGTCGCGCCCGCACCGATGACGGTGTGGATCTCGTCGATGAAGAGGATCGCATCGGGGTGGTCCTCAAGCTCCTTCACGACGGCCTTCAGCCGTTCCTCGAAATCGCCGCGATACCGGGTGCCGGCCAGCAGCGCGCCCATGTCGAGCGAGTAGATCGTGGCCCCCCGCAACACGTCGGGCGTCTGGCCCTCGACGATCTTCTTGGCAAGGCCTTCGGCGATGGCGGTCTTGCCGACGCCGGGATCACCCACCAGAAGCGGGTTGTTCTTGCGGCGGCGGCACAGGACCTGGATGCACCGTTCCACCTCCGTCTCGCGCCCGATCAGCGGATCGACTTCGCCCTTCACCGACTTGGCGTTGAGGTCGACGCAGTATTTCGACAGCGCCGATTCCTTTCCGTCGCCGTCCGAGTCGCTGCCCTGCACGGACTGTGCTTCGGCTTCTTCCTCTTCCGCCCCGGAGATGGTGCGCGCTTCGCCATAGGACGGATCCTTGGCGACGCCATGGGCGATGAAATTGACCGCGTCGTAGCGGGTCATGTCCTGCTCCTGCAGGAAGTAGGCGGCATTCGATTCCCGCTCCGCGAAGATGGCGACGAGGACGTTCGCGCCTGTCACTTCGGTGCGGCCCGACGACTGCACATGGATCGCGGCGCGCTGGATCACGCGCTGGAAAGCGGCGGTGGGGACGGCTTCGGAACCTTCGACATCCGTTTCCAGCGTCGAGAGATCGTCGTCGATGAAGCGGATCAGCGTATGGCGCAGCAATTCGATATCCACCGAACAGGCCTTCATGACCTTCTGGGCGTCGGGTTCATCGGTCAGGGCAAGAAGCAGATGCTCCAGCGTCGCGAGTTCGTGGCGCCGTGCATTGGCGTTCGCCAGAGCGGCGTGGATGGCCTGTTCGAGGGTAGTCGAAAAAGATGGCACGATGCGTGCTCCTTTGCGTGTGCGTCGAGGGGGGCCGCGTGGGTCAGCGAGGTCGCGGGGCACCGCTCGATGGTGGCCTCATAGTGTTAAGTTTTGCTTTCCGCCGCCGGGTTTCAAGGAAAAAGACATCAAAGCCCTGTGTTCTTCCGGAACTGTGCCCCGAGAATTTGTGGTTGGGCGCGGTAACATGTTCAGGTTGCTCGTTTTTCGGGCGCCAAGTGCAACGCGCGATCAGAACTGGTGCACCGCGCGATCAGAACCTGTCTTTCCTTGCTCGGATCTCGGCGAAGACGGCCGCCGGGTCGGCCCCCGCCAGTCCCACACCGGCGGCGACGCCCGGTTCGGCGGCGCGCAGGAACGGGTTGGTCGCCAACTCGTCAGACAGAAGCGACGGCACGGTTGCCTCGCCCTTTGCGCGGGCTGCGGCGATCGCCTCTGCCCGGGATATAAGCGCCGGGTTGTCCGGTTCAATGCTCAGTGCGAAACGCGCGTTCGACGCGGTGTATTCATGGCCGGAATAGACGAAGGTGTCCGGGGGCAGGGCGGCCAGCTTCGACAGGCTCGCCCACATCTGGTCCGGCGTGCCCTCGAACAGGCGCCCGCAACCCAGCGCCATCAGGCTGTCGGCGGTAAAGACGGCCTGTGCAGCCGGCACATGGAAGGCCAGGTGGTTGTCGCAATGCCCTGACACGTCCATCACCGCGACCTGCAGGCTGCCCATTGCGCGGGCATCGCCCTCTGCCAGGGTCGTGTCGAGCGGCGGCAGGCGATGGGCGTCGGCACCGCAGCCCCAGACAGTCGCGCCGGTCGCGGCCTTCAGCGCAGGCACGCCCTGGATATGGTCGGCATGGTGGTGGGTGACGAGGATCGACGACAACGTCCAACGGCGCGCCGACAGGGCCGCGCGGATCGGGGCGGCGTCTGGCACGTCGATGCAGGCGGTTTCGCCAGTGTCGGGGTCGTGCAACAGGAAAGCGTAGTTGTCCCGAAGGCACGGGATGGTGACGATCTCGACGTGGGACATGGTTTTGGCGCCTTCCGACATTATCTTGCCCCCCATACCTGCGCAAACGCGTCGGCACATGCAAACGGATACCAGACCTCGGAGGAGGCGATGCATCTCGACGTCATCGACCTGCGGCAATTCTATTACCGCACGCGGCTTGGCCGGATCGCCCAGAAGGCGGTGCGGGCGCGCATGTTGGAAATGTGGCCCTCCGCCCGGGGCGAGACAGTCGTTGGCTTCGGCTTCGCGGTGCCGTTGATGCGGCCCTACCTTGCCGACGCGCGCCGCGTGATCGGGGTGATGCCGGCGGAGCAGGGGGTGATGCCCTGGCCTGCAGGCCTCGACAATGTCAGCCTGCTGTGCCGCGAAGGGTTATGGCCGGTGCAGACCGGCCAGGCGGACAAGCTGATTTGCCTGCACGGGCTGGAAACGTCGGAACACCCGTCCAGCGTGCTGGATGAATGCCAGCGCGTGCTTGCCCCGGGGGGTCGGGCCCTGTTCATCGTGCCGAACCGCAGTGGCATGTGGGCGCGACGCGACGCCACTCCGTTCGGCTTCGGGCGACCCTATTCTCTCGGGCAGTTGGAACGCCAACTGGAGGATTTCGACTTCATCCCCGAACGCCACGCGGCGGCGCTGTTCTCGCCCCCGTCCGAGCAGCGATTCTGGCTGCGCTCGGCCGACATGCTGGAACGGCTGGGATCGAAGGTCAGCCGCAATCGTGCGGGCGGCGTTATCTTGCTGGAGGCATCCAAGCGCGTGCCCGCCCGGCGCAAGCCCGGTCTGGCCGAGCGGACGCGGCTGCCGTTGCGGGTGCTCGATGGCGTGCCGCAACCGGCGGGCGTTTCGGGACGTGGGTAGCGCGCTCCCGGCGGCGGTGCAGCGGTGCAGGGGCCTCCAGAATCGAGGCATTTGCGTCGATCATTTGCAGGGTCAAACCGCCGCATTGGGGCAAAGGCATCTTAACAATCTGAAAACAAGACATATTCAACCCAAGCGCGGGGAGGCAAGCAAGGTTGCAGCCTGTGAAACCCTCTGCTACATCACCCTCGATTTACAGGGGATGCGGCGGGACAAGTCGCCTCGGTATGACGGAAACCCGGTGGTGTGGGACGGTGACCCGCTCCGTCGGGACTGTGTTTATGCACGACGCCCCTTCGGGGCGACGTTTTTGAAAGGGTGGACGTGACCGAACCTGCTTCGATCTCGACCGGCATTGCCGCGCGCTACGCGACCGCAATGTTCGAACTGGCCTCGGACGCCAAGGCGCTGCCCGCGCTGGAGGCCGATATCGAGGCACTGGATGCGGCCTTGGCGACCAGCGCCGATCTGCGCGACCTGATCCATTCCCCCATCTACAGCCGCGAAGACGCCGCCGCCGCCATCGGGGGCGTCGCCGACGCGATGAAGCTGGGGGACACCACTGGCAACACGCTGCGCCTGATGGCGCACAAGCGCCGCCTGTTCGTGCTGCCCGCGATGCTGACGTCGCTGCGCGCGAAGATCGCCGAGCATAAGGGCGAGGTCACGGCGGAAGTGACGTCCGCCAAGGCGCTGACCAAGACCCAGATCGACAAGTTGACCAAGTCGCTGAAGGCGCAGGTCGGCAAGGACGTGAAGCTCAAGGCGATCGTCGATGAGCGGATCATCGGCGGTCTTGTCGTGAAAGTTGGCTCGAAGATGATCGACACGTCGATCCGTTCGAAACTGAATGCCCTCCAGAACACCATGAAAGAGGTCGGATAAATGGCTATCCAAGCAGCAGAGATCTCTCAGATCCTCAAAGACCAGATCAAGAATTTCGGCAAGGACGCGCAGGTCTCGGAAGTCGGTCGGGTCCTGTCCGTCGGGGACGGGATCGCGCGCGTCTATGGCCTCGACAATGTTCAGGCCGGCGAGATGGTCGAATTCCCCGGCGGCGTGCAGGGCATGGCCCTGAACCTTGAGGCCGACAACGTCGGTGTCGTGATTTTCGGCTCCGACCGGGACATCAAGGAAGGCGACACCGTCAAGCGGACCAACTCCATCGTGGACGTGCCCGCCGGCAACGGCCTTTTGGGCCGGGTTCTGGACGGTCTTGGCAACCCGATCGACGGCAAGGGCCCGGTGGACAGCTCCGAGCGGCGCGTGGCCGACGTGAAGGCGCCGGGCATCATCCCGCGCAAATCGGTGCACGAGCCGATGGCGACGGGCCTGAAGGCCATCGACGCCATGATCCCGATCGGCCGTGGCCAGCGCGAGCTGATCATCGGCGACCGCCAGACCGGCAAGACCGCCGTGGCGCTCGACACGATCCTGAACCAGAAATCCTACAACGACGCGGCGGGCGACGACGAAAGCAAGAAGCTCTATTGCATCTACGTCGCCGTGGGCCAGAAGCGGTCCACCGTGGCGCAGCTGGTGAAGAAGCTGGAGGAGTCGGGCGCGATCGACTACACGATCGTCGTTGCCGCCACCGCCTCCGACCCCGCGCCGATGCAGTTCCTGGCGCCCTATGCCGCGACCGCGATGGCGGAGTTCTTCCGCGACAATGGCCGCCATGCGCTGATCATCTACGATGACCTGTCCAAGCAGGCCGTGGCCTACCGCCAGATGTCGCTGCTGCTGCGCCGTCCGCCGGGCCGCGAGGCCTATCCGGGCGACGTGTTCTACCTCCACTCCCGCCTGCTGGAACGCTCGGCCAAGCTGAACGAGGATAACGGCTCGGGCTCGCTGACAGCGCTGCCAGTGATCGAGACGCAGGGCGGCGACGTGTCCGCCTTCATCCCGACCAACGTGATCTCCATCACCGATGGCCAGATCTTCCTTGAAACGGAACTGTTCTTCCAGGGCGTCCGTCCCGCCGTGAACACCGGCCTGTCGGTGTCCCGCGTGGGGTCCTCCGCGCAGACCAAGGCGATGTCCTCGGTCGCGGGCCCGGTGAAACTGTCGCTCGCGCAGTATCGCGAAATGGCGGCCTTCGCGCAGTTCGGCTCCGACCTCGACGCCTCCACCCAGCAGTTGCTGGCCCGGGGTGCACGCCTGACCGAAATGATGAAGCAGGCGCAGTATTCGCCCCTGACCAACGCGGAAATCGTCACCATGATCTTCGCGGGCACCAACGGCTTTCTCGACAAGATCAAGGTATCCGATGTGGGCCGCTTCGAGAGCGGCCTGCTGAACCACATGAACTCCAAGAAGAAGGACGTTCTGGACTGGATCACCGACGAGGATCCGAAGATCAAGGGTGACGCCGCCGACAAGCTGAAGGCCGCCATTCAAGAATTCGCCGCCGACTTCGCGTAAGGGAGATTGGGTGTGCCTAACCTCAAGGACCTGAAAAACCGGATCGCGTCGGTCAAGTCGACCCGCAAGATCACCAAGGCGATGCAGATGGTCGCCGCCGCGAAGCTGCGCCGCGCGC
>CAZTUG010000024.1:0-40992 GCA_964615955.1 uncultured Roseicyclus sp. | reverse complement strand
CGGCCGGATGGAGACGGAATCGGATGCCATCCTCCTGCGCCCCATCGACGGATCCCAGACCCAGCGCCTGATCGACATCATGACGATCCTGCGCGCGGCGGGCTTCACCAACCTGCTTCTGGTGGGCCCATGATCCTTTCGCCTCCCGAACCCCGCACCCGCCAGGACCGGGCCATCGTTCCGATGATCAACGTGGTGTTCCTGCTGCTGGTCTTCTTCCTGCTCAGCGCCACCCTCGCCCCGCCCGATCCGTTCGAGGTGACGCCTCCCACCGCCGACGGCCCGCACTCCGAAGCGCAGCCCGGCACGCTCCACATCAGCGCCACCGGCGCGCTGGCCTTCGACACCGCGCGGGACGAAGCCGTCTGGCCTGCCCTGCAAGCCCATGTCGGCCCCCTGCCGATCCGCGCCGATGCGGCCTGGCCCGCTGCCGATCTCGCCGCTCTTCTGCCGCGACTGGCCGAGGTCGGGATCACTGAGATTCGCCTTCTCACGGTGCGCCCATGAAGGGGTTCGTCGCGTTCATGCTGGTGTCCGTTGCCGTCCATGCGGGTGTCCTGATCGGCTTGCCCGATGGCGGCACCCCGGAAGGGCAGGGCGCGGAGGGAAACGATATCCTCTCCCTCGCACCTGCCGCCGCCAGCCACGCCGCCTTGATCGAAGCCTGGGAAACGCCGCCCGATACCCTCCCCCGGACCGCGGTCCTGTCACCCCCTGCCGTTGCAGCCGACGCCGTGGCCATTGGTCCCGATACCGCCGTGCCAAGACCGCCCCGGCCTCCGGTCGCGCAGCCCGCCCCCGGCACTGTCCCGGACACCGCGCCAAGCGTCACGACGGCCCCCCTCACCGCGCCGACGGCCCCCGCTGCCGGCGTGTCCGAAGCTCCCGTGCTCAGCCTCCCGGCCATGCCGGATGCGAACGCACTGGCCGCTGCCACCATCACCGCGCCAGAAATCGACGCGCCCGCCGACCACACCGCGCCGCCGCGACTTGCCGCGCCGACGCTGGACGCGGCGCAGCCCCGACCCGACACGGCACCGCATTTCGAAGGCGCCACGCCCCTTGCAACCGACACGTCCCCGCGCCCGCGCACCCGGCCCGAAGAGCTGGCCCCCAACTTACCAGATCCCGCCCCACCAGACCCGGCGCCACCAGCCCCCGCGCCGCAGCCACCAGCCCCCGCCCGCATCGCCACCGGCAGCGGAGGCGGCGCGACGCAGGGCGCGGCGACCGCCCCCGCGCCGCTGCCCGCAGCAAATCCCGCGCAGATCCAGTCCGCCATCGCAAGCTGGGGCGGCCAGATCCAGGCCCGCATCTCCCGCGCCCGTCCGAATGTCCGCGCCACGGGCCGGGCGGTGGTGCAACTGTCGGTGGCCCCAAGCGGGCAGCTCGTCGGCCTTGGCCTTGCGCGATCCTCGGGCAATCCGGCCGTTGATCAGGCCGCACTCGATGCCGTGCGCCGCGCCGGTGGCTTCCCGCGCGCCCCGACCGTGCTCACCGATGCCAGCTACAGCTTCGCCGTGCCGCTGAGCTTTCAATAAGGGCTGTTCCTGCGGCCCCCGCCTGCTACATCCCGCCCCATGACCGAGCCGCTGCTGGACCTTCGCAACATCCGCAAGACCTACCCGTCCGACAGCGGCAAGGTGACCGTTCTCGACGGCGTGTCCCTTGCCCTGCATCCGCGCCAGACCCTTGCGCTGACCGGTGAAAGCGGCTCCGGGAAATCGACGCTGCTGCACCTTTCCGGCGGGCTCGATCAGCCCGATAGCGGAAAGGTCCGGTTGGCAGGTCAGGATATCGGCACCCTCGACGATGCCGCCCGCGCGGCGGTCCGGCGCAGCCGCGTCGGCCTGATCTTCCAGCAATTCAACCTTGTGCCATCGCTCAACGTCGCCGCGAATATCGCGCTCCAGGCGCGGCTGGCGGGCAAGCATGACGCCACGCGGGCCGCCGATCTCGCGGCGCGTCTCGGCCTGTCCGATCTGCTGACCCGCTATCCCGAACAACTGTCGGGCGGCCAGCAGCAGCGCGTCGCCATCGCCCGCGCCATCGCCCCGCGCCCGGATGTGATCCTTGCCGACGAGCCGACCGGAAACCTTGACGAGACCACCGGCGATGCCGTCCTGACCCTGCTGCTGGAGCTTGTGGCGGAAACCGGCGCGGCGCTGCTGATGGTCACCCATTCCCCCCGCCTTGCCGATCGCCTGTCTGCCCGCATCCACCTCTCGCATGGCGTGTTGGAAGGCTAGACCATGCTCTGGACCGCCTTGCAGAGCCTGTTTTCCCATTGGCGCCGCCGCCCCGGCCAGTTTGCCATGCTGGCCCTTGGCCTTGCACTCGCCACCGCGCTCTGGTCCGGCGTGCAAGCCATCAATACCGAAGCGCGCGCCGCCTATGACCGCGCCGCCGCCACCCTCGGGCAGGATCAACTCGCTCGGTTGGAGCGTGCCGACGGCCAACCCGTTGCCCTGCAGGTCTGGCTCGATCTGCGCGCACAAGGCTACCTCGTCAGCCCCGTCCTGACCGGGGAAATCCGCGAGGGCGACGCGCGCTTGCGCCTCCTCGGGATCGATCCCCTGACCGCCCCGCCGCAAGCCCGAACACCTGCGCTGGACGGCGATCTGGACCTTGCCGCCTTCTTCACCGGCCCCGGCCTTCTGCTGGTGTCCGAGCAGACCGCGCGCGGCCCCCTGCCCGGTGGTCTCCCACCGCTGCGCGAGGCCGACACTATCCCGCCCGGCGCCGCGCTTACCGATATCTCCACAGCAGCGCGCCTTCTGGGCCGGGACGATCCGTCCTACCTGCTGGTGGCCCCGGATCAACCCATAGGCCTGCCACCGCTGTCCGAGACGTCGGACCTGGTCCTGCGTGCACCCGAAGGCGGCTCCGACATTGCCCGGCTGACCGACAGTTTCCATCTGAACCTCACCGCCTTCGGCCTGCTCAGCTTCGGGGTCGGCCTCTTCATCGTGCATGCCGCCATCGGCCTCGCCTTCGAACAGCGCCGCGCCACCATCCGCACCCTGCGCGCCCTCGGCACACCCCTGCGCACCCTGCTGCTCGCGCTCGGGCTGGAACTGACCGTCATCGCCACGCTCGCGGGTGCCTTGGGGATCACGCTTGGCTACCTGATCGCGGCCGGCCTGATGCCCGGCGTCGCCGGAACCCTGCGCGGCCTCTACGGCGCCGAGATCGAAGGCGTGCTGCGATTCAGTCCCGAATGGGCGCTTTCGGGTCTTTCCATCACGCTTCTGGGCACCGCCGTCGCCGCCGCGCAAGCCATGCTGCGCACCGCCAGAATGCCCCTGCTCGCCCCTGCCATGCCGCGCGCCTGGGCGCAGGCATCGGGCCACGCGATCCGCCTGCAAGCCCTTGCCGCGCTGGCGCTGTTCGCCTGCGGGGGCGGTCTCGCGCTCTTTGGCCAAGGGCTCCTCGCCGCCTTCGCCTGCCTCGCCTGCCTGCTGCTCGGCGCTGCCCTGGCCCTGCCTGCCTTGATGATCGGCGCGCTTTCCCTCGTCCGCCCACGCGGCGCTTTTGCCGAATGGATCGTGGCCGATACCCGCCAGCAGATCCCGGGCCTGTCGCTGGCGCTGATGGCGCTGCTACTCGCGCTGTCGGCCAATATCGGCGTGTCCACCATGGTCGGCTCGTTCCGCACCACCTTCCTCGGTTGGCTCGACCAGCGCCTTGCGTCCGAGCTTTACGTCAGCGCCCCCTCGGCGGACGCGGCCGCGCGCCTGATGCAGGCCCTCGCGCCGCAGGTCGACGCCGTGCTGCCCATCGTCTCCGCGCCCGCGCGCCTGTTCGATCGCCCGGTGGATGTCTTCGGCGTGGCCGATCACCCCACCTACCGCGAGGCCTGGCCCCTGCTCAGCGCCGCGCCCGACCCTTGGGGTCAACTCGCCACCGGCGATGCCGTCCTCATCAACGAACAACTCGCCCGCCGCGAAGGCCTCGGCATCGGCGACATCTTGCCCCTGGATGGCGGGCGACCCATCGTCGGCATCTATTCCGATTACGGCAACCCGAACGGGCAGGCGATCCTGTCCCTGTCCCGCTTCTCCGAGGCCTATCCCGCCATCCGTCCGACACGCTTTGCCATCCGCATGGCACCCGAAGACGCCCCGGCGCTGGCCACGCGCCTGCGCACCGACTTCGGCCTGCCCGACGAGGCGGTGAGCAATCAGGCGCAGGTCAAGGCCTTCTCCATCGCCGTCTTCGACCAGACCTTCCGCGTCACCGGCGCGCTCAACGTGCTGACACTGGGCGTGGCGGGCATCGCGCTCCTCACCAGCCTCCTGACGCTCGCCAACCTGCGCCTGCCGCAACTGGCCCCGCTCTGGGCCATCGGCACCGCGCGCGCGACATTGGCGCGGGTGGAACTGGCGCGCTCCCTCGGCCTTGCCGCGCTGACCTTCCTGTTCGCCCTGCCCGTAGGTCTCGCACTCGCGTGGATCCTGCTCGCCTTCGTGAACGTGGAAGCGTTCGGCTGGCGCCTGCCGATGCGCGTCTTTCCGGCGGATTGGCTGCGCCTGGCCGGCCTCGCGCTGGTCGCGGCGGGCGCGGCGGCCCTTGGCCCGACGCTCCGCCTCGCCCGGATCGCCCCTGCCCGCCTCACCCAGGTCTTCGCACAGGAACGATGATGCGCCCCCCCGCCCCCCTGCTCGTCCTCCTCGTCACCCTCCTCTTCTTCGGGGCCACCCCCGCCATCCCGCAGGGCTTTGCAGGCCTCGGCACAGCCGCCGACGGGTTCGCCATTCCCCAGCCGGACCCCAGCTTCACCTTTCCCCGGGACCACGGCCCGCACCCCGATTACCGGATCGAGTGGTGGTATCTGACCGCCACCCTCACCGGCGCGGATGGCCGCGACTACGGCGTGCAATGGACGCTGTTTCGCTCCGCCCTCGCGCCGGCCATCTCCGATGGATGGGACGCACCGCAACTCTTCATGGGCCATGCCGGCCTGACGACCCCCGATCACCACTACAGCGCCGAACGTCTCGGGCGCGGCAGCATCGGGCAAGCGGGGGTCACTGTCGATCCGTTCCGGGCCTTCATCGACGACTGGCAAATGACCTCCACCGCGCCCGATGGCGGCGACGCCTTCGATGCCCTCACCCTCGCCGCCCGCGGGGCCGATTTCGCCTATGACCTCACGCTGGCCGCCACCGGCCCCCTTGTTTTCCACGGTGACAACGGCTTCTCCGTCAAAAGCGCCGATGGGCAGGCCAGTTCCTACTATTCGCAACCGTTCTACGAGGTTGCCGGAACGCTCACCCTGCCCGGCGGCCCGGTCGCCGTTACGGGCCAGGGCTGGCTCGACCGCGAATGGTCCTCACAACCCCTGTCCGAGGATCAGGAGGGTTGGGACTGGTTCTCCCTCCTGTTCGACGACGGCACCCGACTGATGGGCTTCGCGCTGCGCGATGCAGATGGCGGCACCTTCACCTCCGCCACCTGGATCGCGGTCGACGGCACGACAACCGCTTACAACAACGGCGCCCTCACCCTCACGCCCCTCACCACGTCCGAGGTCGCAGGGCGCACGATCCCCACCGAATGGCGTTTGCAACTGCCTGCTCAAGGCATCGACGTCACCACAACCCCCCTCAACCCGCACGCCTGGATGGAAACCAGCTTCCCCTACTGGGAGGGGCCGGTCACGATCACCGGCAGCCATACCGGGCGCGGCTACCTCGAAATGACCGGCTACGATTAACCTCCCATCAAGGTTAACGCGCCCGCGCCCCTTCATCTTGGCAGAAAACTCCCGGGGGTTTGGGGGGCTGGCCCCCCAATGGCGTGTCGTTGTTTGGGGGGCTGGCCCCCCAATGTCGTGTCGCGGTTTGGGGGGCTGGCCCACCGCCGTCACCGCCCCGCCACATACATCGGGAAACTCACCCCCAGCGCCCAGCCCAGCAACAGCCCCAACCCAAGGCCCACCGCCATCGCCGATCCCGTCCTGCGTCCGATCCATCGGCCCATCATCCCGAACGTGCCGTAAAACAGCAGGATCACCGGGAAGATCAGGACAAGGAAGAACAGCCGCTCGAAATCCAGCGCCACCGCCACGCCGAGCGAGCCAAGGAACGCCCCCCGCACCACCACGCGCCGCCACCACAGCGCCGCCGTCGCGCGCGTCAGCACCGCATCGGCCCACATCGCCAGAACCGCCCCCGGCACCATCGCCGCGATGATCGGCAGACGCTCGGGGATCGGCAGGAACGACGCCACGTAGCGGTCCATCAGGATCCCGAACAGGGCAAGGCCGAACACGGCCAACCCCAATCCCCAGGCCCAGCCCCGCAGATCGGGCCGCCACCCGGCAATCCACGCGCCGACCGTCACGAACACGCCGTATAGCGCCAGATGAACCGCAAGGTAATCGGCCACCAGAACCGGCAGGACGCCGACCCGGACCTGCACCGCCACAAGCGGAACCAGCGCCAACGGCACAAGCGCCAACACCCAGAACACCCGGCCCGGCAAGGCGTCGGGCGCTGCGCCCGCGGGCAGCAGCCGCGCCAGCGGCCGCGCCAGCATCACCGCGCCCGCCAGCATCAGCACGATACCCCGGCCCAGCCGCACCACCGGCACGTCACTGTTCCGCCCGAAGACCGCATCCAGCCAGTCGACCGCTTCGCGCAGGCCCGAAGCCGCGTACAGCACGCTGACATGTTCCGCCCTCGGCACCGCCACCGCGCGCCGCGCGAATCCCGCGCCCGGCATGCCCACCGTCTGGCCCTCCCGCGCGCCCAGGTCCGCCATCACCCGTCGCGCTTCGCTGCGCAACGCACCCTCCCATGCGCCGTTCAGCACCAGAAGCGCCTCCGGCTCCGTTGCCGTCACCGCGCCCGAGAACATCGAGATTGCCACCACCGGCCCGACACGGGCATCCGCGATCCCCGCGCGCACCACCAGGTCCGACGACATCGAATGTCCGATCAGCGCCACGCGCCCATCTGCGCCACCCAGCCCGACAGCCCAATCCGTGACCCGCGCGATTTCCTCCAGCAGCAGCCGCGTGGTGCCGTTCAGCGACGTCACGTCCCCCGACATCGGCACCGGGTTGCGGCCATGCCCTTCAAGGTCGAGGCTGACGGCGATATAGCCTGCCCGCGCGACACTCAGCGCCCAGGCCTGCATCATCTGCCGCGAGCCCGCGAAGCCATGCACGATCACCACGACCGGCCCTTCGGCCCCCGGCATCCGCGTCACCGTCACCGGCGTGTCGCCAACGACGGCACCCACCGTCTCGACGCGCGCGCGCGCGCGTTCCAGCAATGCCACGCCAAGGCCCAGCGCCAGAAGCGCCACCACCGTGAAGGCCAAGGTCCCGATCCGTCTCACCCGCAACTCCATTGCACTGGTCCCCGACCGCAGCCCCGATTATGGTCCGCGTCAACAAACAAGCAAGGCGCGGCCCATGTTCACCGTCACCCTGATGACCAATTCCGCGATGTATCTGGACCGCGGCCTCGTCACCAATCTGCGCAATGCCATGGGCGGAGCCGAACCGGTCTGGCTCGACCCCGACCATGCCGCGGAATTCGAGGTCCCCAAGCTTCCGAAAGGCCTGGACACCGTCTGGCAAAGCCTCAGCGACGAAGGCGTGGACCTTGTGGCGCAACCCAGCGCGGGGCGGCGCAAGAAACTTCTGCTGGCCGACATGGACAGCACCATGATCGCGCAGGAATGCATCGACGAACTGGCGGCCGAGGCCGGTGTGGGCGACCGCGTCGCCGAAATCACCGCCCGCGCCATGAACGGCGAACTGGACTTCGAAGGCGCCCTGCTGGAACGGGTCGCCCTGCTCCAGGGTCTGCCCGAGGCGACGATCCGGTTCGTGCTTGAACGGCGCATCACCCCCATGCCCGGCGGCGCGACGCTTCTGGCCACGATGAAGGCCCATGGCGCGCATACCGCGCTGGTGTCGGGTGGCTTCACCGCCTTCACCTCCGCCGTCGCGGCGCAACTGGGCTTTGATGAACACCACGCCAATACCCTGCTGACCGAAGGCGGGGTGTTGACCGGCGATGTCGCCCGCCCGATCCTTGGGCGCGAAGCGAAGGTCGAGGCGCTCCGGAGCATCACCGCCGCACGGGGCCTGACACCCGCCGATGTTCTGGCGGTCGGCGATGGAGCGAACGACCTTGGCATGTTGCAACTGGCCGGAACCGGCGTGGCGCTCCATGCCAAGCCGAACGTGCAGGCGCAGGCGCGGCACCGCATCAACCACGGCGATCTGACGGCGCTGCTGTTCCTTCAGGGATACTCGAAGGCGGAATTCGCGGCCTAGGCCGCTGCCACGGCTTCGAACTGCAAGGCGACCTGCCGTGCGGGGATGATCCGCGACGGCTCAGACGGCGCGTCCGGGAACAGCGCCAGCACCTCGTCCCGCGTCGCCGGGTCCGGTTGGCGCAGCACGTGGCCAAGGAAATAGCTTTCCGACGGCACACCCGCCGCCGTGACGATCTCGTGCTGTGCGAAGAGAAGGTGGATATACGTCACCTTGTCCTGCGGCACCTGCCGGATGGTGCGCCCATTGACCATGTGCTTGGCCCGGACCAGAACCTCGTCCGTGCCGAAGAACAACTGGGCCCGCCAGCCTTCGACCAGCATCCGGTGCTGCGGCGACACCAAAAGGCGCGCGTCATTGCCGATGGCGCCCAACTCGAACGCGATCGGCGCGAAGTCGCCGTCCCCTTGCACGGTCCGACGCCCGATCCACAGCAGTTCCTGTGCCCCGTTGTCGCGCGTGCAGACAAGGTCGCCGACCGCCAGCGTCTCGATCGGGCGCGCGCCCTTCGGCGTGTCCACCAGCGTGCCCGGAGTGAAACAGGGCGGCCCGAAATCCCCCACCGGGACCTGCGTCGCCGTCGTCACGAAGGTGGAGCTTATGAAGGTCGCATCGCTCAGGATGGTGCCGTCGGTCGGCGTGAAGATCGCCGGTTGCCCGCTGATGTAGAACGTCACGCCGGTGATCGTCTGTGTCACGCCGTTCATCGTCACGCGGATCGTGTCGTTGACCCAAACCTGCGTGATCGTGCCACCATTGGCGGTGTCGCCGGTGCCGCCCCGGATGACTCCATTGTCGTTCTGGTCGTAGAAATCGATGATCTGAACCGTCAGCGCGGTGCCGCTCGCGGGCGGATTGCCCGGGTCGATCACGAAGAACTGGTCGGTGTATTTCGTCGGCATCACGCAGTCCGTGTACAGGGTTACGTGCCGGTGTTACGCCCGAAGCCGCCGAATACGATGGAGATTCGAAGGCAAAACCGTGGCGTTTGGCCTGTCTGCCTGCCCGGGCGCGGCAGCCGCACCGCCGCGCCCGACTTTTCACTCCGCCGGAACCGGCGTCGCGCTCCACGCCAAACCGACGGCGCAGGCGCAGGCGAAACACCGCATCAACCACGGCGACCTGACCGCGCTGCTGTTCTTGCAGGGCTATTCCAAGGCGAATTTCGTCACGCCGACCGGCGGCTAGACATCCGCCGCGCCAAGCCCGCGGCGCCAAGCCCCGACAGCATCAACAAGACACCCGCCGGAAGCGGCACCGGTGCGATCTGGTGGGTATCTGAAGATACCCAACGTCCCGCGGTTGTTGAACCGTTGTAACCCGGTTGGCCATAACGGTAGGTGGCGGAAGACAAGCCAATGATTACATCTGGCCTGTCATACTCCCAAACAACGGAAATCCCTGCCAACGACCGGTCAGGATTGATCGTCATCCGAACGTACGAATAGAGTCGGGGGGCCCGAAAGTCGTATGCGCCCTCGAAAATCCGCACCTGGACAGGGTTGTTCCAGTCCGGCCCGTCGAAATCCGTGGCTTCAAAGGTTCGGGCATAAATACCACTTCTGGTATTGTAGTCGTATCCGACCCACTCGTACCAATAGAAGATCTCGAGCGGCGACGTGCGCCCTTCCAAAAGCCGCTCATCAACTGTCACCCGGGCGGTAACCACCACCCCGCACAGGGAAACGTAACAATCCCACCCATTTTGCGCTTCGATCGGGTCTGATGTGAACTGATACGTGATTGCCGTAGCCGGCGCCGCCGCCAAGCCCACAACAACAACAAAAGATATTGCGGCAAAAAATTTGTTAATCATTCTGCGTTCCTGAAAGGTTCTCGTCACTCCTTGTCACGTTAACGTCTGTTAACTTCTTGCACATCCTGTCCAAAAGGGCAGGCCACGCCATCGGATTTCCGGATCGGACGGGTCGCGAAAAAGGTGAAAAGGCCGGGCGCGTCCCTGGATGGACGGCCCGGCCTTGGGAAGAGTGCCGGTCAAGTGACGGAAGCCTTACTGCGCCGGAACCGCCGTCAGCTCCATGCCCAACCCCACCGGCAGCTTGTTCAACATCTCCTTCGGGCAGACCTGCACGAAATGACCACGCTCCATGTCCCAGTGTTGCAAGATGTCCTTGGCGCGCAGGCTTCCCGTCTCGGCCGCGTGCCGCTCCACCAGCCCGCGCAACTGCGCTTCCCAGTGATCGACGGTGACCGGGCAGGTCACCAGCGTCTCGAGGTTCATGTTCACCAGCGAGGCGCCGTCGGGATCGTACAGATACGCCATCCCGCCGGTCATGCCCGCGCCGAAATTCGCGCCGATCCCGCCGAGGATCACCGCGATGCCGCCGGTCATGTATTCGCAGCCGTTGGACCCGCAGCCCTCGATCACCGCCTTCGCGCCCGAGTTTCGGACGGCGAAGCGTTCTCCCGCACGGCCCGCTGCGAACAGGTATCCGTCCGTCGCGCCATACAGCACCGTGTTGCCGATGATCACGTTGTCGGCGGCCACCAGCGGCGACGCCATCGGCGGCCGCACCACGATGGTGCCCCCGCTCAACCCCTTGCCCACGTAATCGTTGGCATCGCCCGACACTTCCAGCTTCAGGCCGGGTGCCGCGAAGGCCCCCAGCGACTGCCCGGCCGATCCCTTCAGCTTCACCGTCAGGTGGTCGGGTTGCAGATCGTTCCGCATCCCGAAGCGCTGCACGATATGGCTCGACGTCCGCGTCCCGATGGTGCGCAACGTGTTCTGCACCGCGTAGGACAGCTGCATCTTCTCGCCATCCTCCAGGAACCGCCGCCCGTCGGCCACGATCTGCGCATCCAGCGTGTCCGGCACCGGGTTGCGCGGCTTGTTGCGGTCATAGACGATCCGGTCCGCGCCATCGACGGTGATCAGCATCGGGTTCAGGTCCAGATCGTCCAGATGCGCCGCCCCCCGGCTGACCTGCGTCAGCAGATCGGCCCGCCCGATCACGTCATCCAGGCTCCGCGCGCCGATGGAGGCGAGGATTTCGCGCACCTCCTCGGCGTAGAAGGTGATCAGGTTCACCACCTTGTCCGCGTTTCCGGTGAACTTCGCGCGCAGGCTTTCGTCCTGTGTGCAGACGCCGACCGGGCAGGTGTTGGATTGACACTGGCGCACCATGATACAGCCCATGGCGATCAGCGCGGCGGTGCCGATGCCGTATTCCTCGGCCCCCATCATCGCCGCCATGACGATATCGCGCCCGGTGCGCAGCCCGCCATCGGTGCGCAACGTCACCCGGTCGCGCAGCTTGTTCATCGCCAGAACCTGATGCGCTTCCGTCAGGCCCATTTCCCACGGCAACCCGGCATATTTGATCGACGTGGCAGGCGACGCCCCGGTGCCGCCGTTATGGCCGGAAATCAGGATTACGTCCGCCTTGGCCTTCGCCACCCCCGCGGCGATCGTGCCCACACCGCTGGACGCGACCAGCTTCACCGTGACCTTGGCGCGCGGGTTGATCTGCTTGAGGTCATAGATCAGCTGCGCCAGATCCTCGATGGAATAGATGTCGTGGTGCGGTGGCGGGCTGATCAGCATCACCCCCGGCGTCGAATGGCGCAGCCGCGCGATCAGCTCCGTCACCTTCATGCCGGGCAATTGCCCGCCCTCGCCGGGCTTGGCCCCTTGGGCGACCTTGATTTCCAGTTCCTCGCACTGGTTGAGGTATTCCGCCGTCACGCCGAACCGCCCCGAGGCGACCTGCTTGATCTTGGCGCTCGGGTTGTCGCCATTGGGTTCGGGCACGAAATGCGCCGGATCCTCGCCGCCCTCGCCGCTGTCGGACTTCGCTCCGATCCGGTTCATCGCCACGTTCAGGGTCTTGTGCGCCTCGGGGCTGAGCGCGCCCAGCGACATGCCCGGCGTCACGAACCGCTTGCGGATCGAGGTGATCGATTCCACCTCCTCGATCGGCACCGGCGCGCCCATCGGCTTGATGTCCATCAGGTCGCGCAGGTGGATCGGCGGGTTGTCCCGCATCATCTTGGAATACTGCTTCCACATCCCGTAGGACGCGCGGTCACAGGCCGATTGCAGCAGATGCATGCTGGTCGACTGCCAGGCATGGGTCTCGCCGCTGCGGCGCGCCTTGTAGAAGCCGCCGATGGGCATCACCGCCTCGCCGCGCAGCCAGCCCTTGGCGTGCACCTCTTCCACCTTCTTCTGCAACCCGCTGACGCCGATGCCGGAAATCCGGCTCAACATGCCGGGGAAGAATTCCGCCACCATTGCGCGCGACAGACCCACCGCCTCGAAGTTCAGACCGCCACGATACGACGAGATCACCGAAATCCCCATCTTCGCCATGATCTTCAGCAGCCCGGCATCTATGGCGGCCCGATAGCGCGCCATCGCCTCGGTCAGGGTGCCGTCGATCAGCCCTCGGTCGATCCGGTCGGCGATGGAATCCTGCGCCAGGTAGGCGTTCACCGTGGTCGCCCCGCATCCCACCAGAACCGCGAAGTAATGCGGGTCGATGCACTCTGCCGACCGCACGTTCAGCGAACAGAACGTCCGCAGCCCCTTCTTCGTCAGCCCGGAATGCACCGCGCTGGTGGCAAGGATCATCGGCATCGGGACCCGGTCTTCCGATTGGAACCGGTCGGTCAGCACGATATGCCCCGCGCCGGACCGCACGGCATCCTCCGCCTCGGCGCGGATACGATCCAGCCCCGCGCGCAGCGCCCCCAACTCGGACCCCGCCTCGAAGGTGCAATCGATGGTCGTCACGCTGTCCTTGAAGTAGCTCACCATGCGCTCGAACTGGGTGTTGGCCACGAAGGGGCTTTCCAGCACGAGGATTTCCGTCTGCGACGAATCCTCGTCCAGCACGTTCTTCAGGTTGCCGAAACGGGTCTTCAGGCTCATCACCCGGTATTCCCGAAGCGAGTCGATGGGCGGGTTCGTCACCTGGCTGAAATTCTGCCGGAAATAGTGACTGAGCGGCCGGTAGAGACTGCTCAGCACGGCCGAGGGCGTATCGTCCCCCATGCTCGCCAGCGCCTCCTTGCCGTCTTCCGCCATCGGCGCCAGGATCTGCTCCAACTCCTCGACGCTGAATCCGGCCGCGATCTGCCGCTTGCGCAACTCCCCGCCGCCGAACAGCGCCGCCTCGGACGCGCCCGCCATCTCGGATTCCAGATCGGTGATCTTGCCGACCCAGTCCCCGAACGGGCGCGACGCCGCCAGCGCGTCCTTGATCTCGGTGTCATGGAACAGCTTGCGGTCGATCATGTCCACGGCGATCAACTGCCCCGGACCCAGTGCGCCCTTCTCGACCACGGAGGCCTCGTCCACCGGCACCATGCCGGTTTCCGACCCCGCGATCAGCAGGCCATCGCCCGTCACGACATAACGCATCGGTCGCAGCCCGTTGCGATCCAGCCCGGCGCAGACCCAGCGCCCGTCCGTCATCGCCAGTGCCGCCGGTCCATCCCACGGCTCCATCACGCTGTTGCAGTAGGAATACATGTCCTGCCAGGCCTGCGGCAGTTCCGTCGCGGTCTGGCTCCAGGCCTCGGGCACCAGCATCGTCTTGGCCATCGGCGCATTGCGCCCGGCGCGCACCAGCACCTCGAACACCGCATCCAGCGCGGCCGAGTCGCTTGATCCCTGCGCCACGATCGGCTTGATATCCTCGGCCATCTCGCCAAAGAAGCTCGACGCCATGCGGATCTCGTGGCTCTTCATCCAGTTCAGGTTGCCCTTCAGCGTGTTGATCTCGCCGTTATGGGCCAACATGCGGAACGGCTGCGCCAACCACCATTGCGGGAAGGTGTTGGTGGAATAGCGCTGGTGATAGATCGCGAAGGCACTTTCGAACCGATCGTCCTTGAGGTCGGGGTAGAACTCGGCCACGTCCTGCGCCAGCATCATGCCCTTGTAGATGATCGACCGGCACGACAGCGAACACAGATACAGCTCCCGCACGCCCGCCGCCGCCGCCGCTTTCTCGATCCGGCGGCGGATCACGTAAAGCTCGCGCTCGAACGTGTCCTCGTCCACGCCCTTGGAGTTGGAGATGATGATCTGCTCGATCTCGGGCCGGGTCGCGTTGGCCTTCTCGCCCAGAACGCGCACATCCACCGGCACATGGCGCCAGCCATAGATGTAATATCCCATGCGCAGAACTTCCGTCTCCACGATGGTCCGGCACACTTCCTGCGCGCCGAAATCGCTGCGCGGCAGGAACACCTGCCCCACGGCCAGCAATTCGTCCCGCATCTCGTGGCCGGTGCGTTCCACCTGCTCTCCGAAGAACTTGTAGGGGATCTGCACATGGATCCCCGCACCGTCGCCGGTCTTGCCATCGGCATCGACAGCCCCCCGGTGCCAGACGGCCTTCAGCGCGTTGATCCCCTGTTCCACGACCTTGCGCGACACGGTGCCGTCGATCGACACCACCAGCCCCACACCGCAGGACGCATGTTCGTCCTGTTCGCGGAACATGCCATTGGCTTCCATCCACGCGCGCTTGGCCTGCTCGGCCTTCGCCCAGGCTTGATCGTATTGGGTCATCGGGCATCTCCTTCAACGAAGAGGTTTCGCGCCTCGTATAGGGCGCGGGTTTTCCTGGGATGATCGCCTGCCAGCGGCACATAGGCCGGCGCACGATCGATATAGATCTCCGAAACAAGCGGGAAAGCGGCGGCATCGGGGAAAAGCCCCGGCATCAACTCGTAATCCGCCCCGTCCCCAAGGTTGCGCAGCCACAACGCGGATCCGCAGGTGCCGCAGAACGCGCGTTCCGCGAAGCCCGAGGTCTGGTGCGTCACCGCCGGACCCGTCACCGAAACCGAACCGGCGGCGGCCTCGAACGCCATGAACACGGTCCCGGTCCAGCGCTGGCACATCAGGCAGTGGCACGCACCCAGCGCGGCGACATGGTCTCCATCCACCTTGATCGTGACGGATCCACACAGGCACTGGCCCTCCAGCCTTCCGGTCCGGCGGTAAGGGGCGCGCAGGTCGCTCATCGGCGCACCCGCAGCACCGGCGGCATGTCAAGCGCGCTCATCGTTGCCCCGCAATCGAATTGCGGTTCGGTCGAAAGAAAGCCCTCCTCGCCCGGTTCGGCAAACTCGACGGGACTGTAATTGCCCTCGAACACCTCGCCCGACGGCGTGGTGACGGTTTCGATGCCGCCGAAGAACAGCCCCATCTCGCGACTGACGAACTGGTTGCCCTCGGTCGAACGCGGGCCGGCTTCGGTTTCCCACTGATAGGCGAACTCCGTCACCTCCAGCATGCGGCCATCCACGGTGACGGTTGCGCCGGTCAGCCGGTCGAATCCGGTATAGTCGCGCCGGAAGACGCCGTCGTTGCGCTCTTCCCGGATCGAGAAAACCATCGTGTCGTTGCCCGTTTCCAGCAACTCGGACAGGCTGGCCGGGTCTTCCTCCGGCTCGATCAGGATATCCTGCGATCCGCTGCGCAGGTTGAACGCCCGCAGCCAGCGGAATTCCGCATCGGTGTAGTTGAGGTAGAACGCCCCGTCCTGATCCAGCGTGGCGCGCCAATGGGTGTCCTCCGGCTCCCCCTCGCAGCGCCAGTAATGCGCGACGAGGCACGACCGGGACTGCACCGTCAGGAAGGCCGTGCAGCCCGCGGGCACATCGAACAGGTTGGTTAACGTCGCTTGGGCAGCCACGGGGTGTGCCGTGTTGCCCAAAACCGCAAAGCCCAGTGCGGCGGTAACGATCTGGTAACGAAGTGCTCTCATAAGGTCAGCATCTCTGTCATTGTGGGCCAGAACGCGGCCCGGAACGGATTTGTCAGCGATGGACCCAACCGCGCGTTCCGGCCGCGTCCAACGGAGGGCAACACAGGGCGAGAAGCGCGATTGATATACCATTGATATACCTACTGCCCCGGTTTGCCCTCGAATTCGGCTACTCCGCCGCCACCGTCTGGCCCATCATCACCCGCTCCAGGATCGCCTCCGCCGCCTCGCGCCCGTCGCGGATCGCCCAGACGACAAGGCTCGCGCCGCGCACGATATCGCCCACGGCGAAGACGTTCGGCAAAGCCGTTTCATGGGTGCGGAAATCGGTCTTGATCGTGCCCCAGCGGGTTACTTCCAACTCCGGCATGCCCCAAAGGGTCGGCAGGTCCTCCGGCTCGAACCCCAGCGCCTTGATAACCATGTCCGCGCCTTCGATATAGTCCGCGTTTTCAATAACTTCCGGGCTCTGGCGGCCAGTGGCGTCGGGCGTGCCAAGGCGCATTTTCTGGACCATCACGCCGGTCACGCGATCGGGCGCGGCATCGAATCCGCGCGGCGCGGAAAGCCAAACGAATTCAACGCCTTCCTCTTCCGCATTCTGCACTTCGCGCTGACTTCCCGGCATGTTCGCGCGATCCCGGCGATACAGGCATTTGACCGAGATCGCGTCCTGCCGGATCGCCGTGCGCACGCAATCCATCGCCGTGTCGCCGCCGCCGATCACCACGACGCGCTTGCCCCTGGCATCCAGCTCGCCATTGTCGAAACTTGGAACGTTGTCTCCGAAAGACTTGCGATTTGAAGCGGTTAGATAGTCGATCGCGCGGATGATCCCGGCCGATCCAGCGCCAGGCCCCGGCAATTCGCGGGACTTGTAGACACCCGTGGCGATGACGACGAAGTCATGCTCCTCGCGAATCTCCTCCAGCGTGATGTCCTGTCCCACGTCGCAGTTCAATTCGAACGTGACGCCGCCATCGGCCAGCAGCTTGTTGCGCCGCATGACCACGTCCTTCTCCAGCTTGAAGCCGGGAATGCCATAAACCATCAGACCGCCCGCGCGGTCGTAGCGGTCGTAGATCGTCACCTGCAAACCCGCGCGCCGCAGCATGTCGGCCGATGCGAGCCCACCTGGTCCGGCGCCGATTATTCCAACGGATTCAGGACGTTCGGTTGCGGGCGCGATGGGAAGAACCCAGCCTTCGTCCCACGCGGTATCGGTGATGTATTTCTCGACCGAGCCGATGGTGACGGTGCCGTGACCCGATTTCTCGATCACGCAATTGCCTTCGCACAGGCGGTCCTGCGGGCAGATGCGGCCACAGATCTCGGGGAAGGTGTTGGTCGCCTGCGACAACTCGAAGGCTTCCCGCAACCGCCCTTCGGCCGTCAGCTTCAGCCAGTCGGGAATGTTGTTGTGCAGCGGGCAATGGCTTTGACAATACGGCACGCCGCACTGGCTGCACCGCCCGGCCTGCTCCGCCGCCTTCTCGCGCGCATAGTCGCCGTAGATCTCGGCAAAATCCTCTTTCCGCTGGTCCGCTTCCCGCTTTTCAGGCATCTCCTTGCCCAAGGTCACGAACTTCAACATCGGTTGCTTGGCCAAAATACGCTCTCCCATCCTTGAGGGGTCCGTATAACTGCGGTTCAAATGGATAAAAAGACAGACATGCTGACCTTTTTATGACTGTTGCATGATTTTATATATCTCCGCACGGTTATCAGGTAGTTAGTAAGACAGCATTATTTACCTATCTTTGAAATGTCATAACAAAAGCAAGACTTTACTGATCCGTCGCGGAGTATCGCTTTGACCCTCTTCCATCTCCTCCTGCTCGCCCTCATTCAAGGCATCACCGAATTTCTGCCGATATCTTCGTCCGGGCACCTGATTCTCCTACCGCAATTGACCGGCATGACGGATCAGGGGCAGCATATCGACGTGGCAGTTCATGTCGGCACATTGGGCGCCGTGATCCTCTATTTCTGGCGTGACGTTAAGGCCGCGCTGATCGGCACACCGCGCATGTTGACCGGGCGCGTCGACACGCCCGGCGCGAAATTGGCCCTGCTGTTGCTGATCGCGACCGTTCCGGTGATCGTCTTCGGGCTGGTCCTCGAAGTGACGGGCCTTTACGACCACCTGCGCTCCATCGCCGTGATCGGCTGGACCATGCTGATCTTCGGCGTCGTGCTCTACTGGGCCGACCAGACAGGAGCCAAGATCAAGGGCGCGGCAGATTGGAGCCTGCGCGACGCCGTCATCATGGGCCTGTGGCAGGCGATCGCACTGATCCCCGGCACCTCGCGGTCCGGCATCACCATTACGGCGGGGCGTTATCTTGGCTATGACCGCGAAAGCGCGGCCAAGGTGTCCATGCTGATGTCGATCCCCACCATCATCGCGTCCGGCATCTTCGCCAGCGCCGAGGTCTTCGCCACCGCAGACGCAACGACGGCAAGGAACGGCGCGATTGCCGCGGCCATGACCTTCATTGCCGCGCTCCTTGCGCTGGTGCTCATGTTCAAGCTCTTGAAATCAGTAAGCTTTACGCCCTACGTGATCTATCGCATGGTTCTGGGCATCATTCTGCTGGTCATCGCCTACAGCTAGGTATTCCGCAGGTTCCGTGCGCTTTCCTTGATGTCGGAATATTGCCCGGAGGGTCGGAACGGCCAGAGGTAATCGTCCAGCACCGCATCCATCGCCATAGGCTCGATCCCGAGATCGGCCAGCGTTTTCGCGCCCTCCGCCACCACATTGTCCGACCGCAGGCTGGTGACCTGATCGCGCGTCAGCATGGAATTGTGGAACAGACCGCCCGTCGCCATTTGCGCGAAATCCAGACCCGTCGCCATGATCCGCGCCGCAAAAAACGGGATGTTGAAGATCAGACGGCGTTTGCGGATCACGCCCAGCATCCGCTGCATCAGGCCCCGGAACGTCTCGATGTCCGGCCCGCCAAGCTCATGCACGCCATGGGCCTGCCCCAGCACGCCTGTCACGGCGGCTTGCGCGACATCGTCCACGTAAACCGGCTGAAACCGCGTCTCCGCCCCGGCGACCGGCAGAACCGGGCCAAGACGCGTCATGGCCGCGAACCGGTTGAAGAATGCATCCTCCGGCCCGAAAACGACCGAAGGGCGCAGGATCATCGCGCCGGGATAGGCGTCCAGCACGGCCGCCTCGCCACGCCCCTTCGACCTGGCGTAATGGCTCGCACCATTCACATCCGCGCCGATCGCAGACAGATGCACCAACGCCTGCGCGCCTTCAGCGGCGGCGATCCGCGCGATGCGCGCTGCACCCTCATGCTGGACAGCGTCGAAATTGTTCTTGCCACGCGCGTCGAAGGTGCCGACACAATTCACCACCGCATCCGCACCATGAATGGCGGCGCGAACGCTGTCATCGTCTCGGATATTCGCGAAGATCGGCTCGACCTGTCCAACCACACCATAGGGTTTGACGAACAACGCCTCGTTCGGGCGGCGCACGGCGACGCGGACGCGCCAGCCTTCCTTGGCCATGCGGCGCGCGATATAGCGGCCGACAAAGCCCGATCCGCCGAAGATGGTGACGAGTTTGGCCATGGCTGGCTCCCTCAAGGTCTTTTGTCGCCTTGGGTGATACGGCCCCACCGAAAAGGCGGCAAGGTGCAAATGGTCTCAACTTCCGCTGAAAGACGGGGAACCCGGGGGATACCACTGGCGTTCCGGGCCGAAGCGATTTACTAAAAGACATGCTTTC
Organism: uncultured Roseicyclus sp.; assembly: GCA_964615955.1. GTDB lineage: Bacteria > Pseudomonadota > Alphaproteobacteria > Rhodobacterales > Rhodobacteraceae > Gymnodinialimonas. The sequence continues at coordinate 21,188 of CAZTUG010000024.1, read as the reverse complement.
CAAACGTTCGATCGCCTTCGCTTTTGCGTGTCTCGTGGCGGGGCCACATGCGGCCGCGCAGGACATTTCCCTGTCCACTCCAAACGCATCCGACGACTTGGCCGCGCGTCTGCGCACCGCGTCCCTGTTGCTGGCGCCAACCGCAGAGCCGAGAACCGCGCAGGATCTGATCGCCGCCGCGCGCGCCGATTATGCGCGTCTTGTGGCGGCACTCTACGATGCCGGTCACTTCGCCCCGGTCGTACGGATCACCGTCGATGGCCGCGAAGCCGCAAGCCTGCCGCCCTTCGGCGGTCCAACCTCCGTGGCGCAAATCACCATCAGCGTGGACCCCGGCCCCCTGTTCCACCTTGGCACGGCAGAGGTCGGACCACTCGCGTCCGGAACCGGATTGCCAGGCGAATTCCGCCCGGGCGGCGATGCCTCGACCTCCCTGCTGCGCGACACCGCGCGCGCAGCGGTCGGCGGCTGGCGCGATGTCGGCCATGCGACAGCCGAGGTGACCGACCAGCAGATCATCGCGCGCAATGCCGAAGCAACGCTCGACGTCAGCCTGCGGATCGAGCCCGGTCCGCCGGTCCAGTTCGGCCTCCTGTTGCCTGAAGGGCACGACCGGATGCGTCCCGAGCGGATCCTCGCCATCGCGGGCCTGCCCGCCGGCGCGCGCTTCTCGCCCGAGACGCTGGAACGCGTCGAAGGGCGATTGCAGGCCACCGGCGTGTTTTCCGCCATCGCCCTGCAGGAAGGCGCGGTCGGACCGGACGGCACCATGGACATCACCGCCACCCTGGTCGAGAGCGAGCCGCGTCGCTTTGGCTTCGGGGCCGAGCTTGCGACCGATAGCGGCCTTGGCCTCAACGCCTACTGGCTGCATCGCAACCTCTTCGGCGGGGCCGAGCGTCTCAGGATCGAGGGCACGATCAGCGGCATCGGTACAGGCGACCTGTCGGAGAACGCAACCGATGGGATCGACGCCTCCGTTGGCCTGCGCTATTCCCGGCCCGCCACCTTCACGCCCGACACCACCGCCTATACGTTTCTGGGGGCCGAGTATATCGACGATCCCGCCTACAGGCTGTCCACTGTCGGGGCCGAATTGGGGGTAGAGCATCACTTCAACCGCCGCCTGACCGGCGCGCTTGGTCTTGGCTTGTCCTACTATGATGTCGACGATGAATTCGGCGACCGTCAATTGACCCTTCTGACCCTCCCCGTCGGTCTGACATGGGACCGGCGCGAAGATCCGCTGGACGCACGTCGGCTGTTCTACATCCAGGGCACGGCAACGCCCTTTCTTTCCGATCAGGGCAGCGGCGGCGCACGCGCCTTTGTCGATGCCCGCGCCTATCTCGGCTTCGGGGAGGAGCGGGCCACGCGCTTTGCTGTCCGGGCGCAGGCGGGAAGCGTGTTCGGAGGCGACGTCACCGACATTCCGCCCGACTTCCTGTTCTACTCGGGCGGCGCAGGCACCGTGCGCGGCCATGACTTCCAGTCGCTTGGCGCCGTCCAGAATGGAATCGATGCCGGGGGACGCAGTTTCCTGGGCCTCTCGGGCGAGTATCGACAAGATATCGGAACGACGAATTTCGGCCTCGTCGCCTTCGCGGATGCCGGATATGTCGGCGCGGATGCCACTGGCGGCACCGGTGATTGGCATGCCGGCGCCGGACTTGGCGTGCGCTATGACACGCCGTTCGGACCGATCCGGGTGGATCTTGCCACGCCGGTGCGCGGCGATGGCGTGGGCGAGGCCTTGCACCTCTACATCGGCATCGGACAGTCCTTCTGATGCGCTGGTTGCTCGCCTTGTGTCTGGTGGTCTGTCCGACCATCGCCGCCGCACAGGATGACGGCACTGTCCTGTCTCGGTTCATCGAGGATCAACTGTCCAGCGGCGATGACCGACGGGTGACAATCGAAGGCTTCAGGGGCGCCCTGTCCTCCGAAGCGACGCTGGCGCGCATGACCATTTCCGACGCCGACGGCGCGTGGCTGGTGCTGGAAGACGCCGTCCTGAACTGGTCCCGCGCGGCCCTTCTGCGGGGCGAGCTGCAGGTCAACGAACTGACCGCCGCACGCCTGCAGGTGATCCGGTCCCCGCTTCCCTCCACCGCGCTGCCCAGCGCCGAAGCACAGCCCTTCGCATTGCCGAACCTGCCGGTTCGGGTCGAAATCGGGCGGGTCGCGATTTCCGAGGTGGTGCTTGGCGAGGCCATCATCGGCCTGCCTGCGACGCTGTCCGTGGAAGGGTCCGTGACATTGGCGAACGGTGCGGGCGAGGCGGATATCATCCTCGACCGGCTTGACGGACCTGCCGGGCAATTCTCGCTGGATGCGTCCTTCGACAACGCCAACCGAAACCTCGCCCTGTCCCTGCTGCTGGAAGAAGCGCCCGGTGGGCTCGCCGCCACGCTTCTGAACCTGCCGGGCGGCCCCGACATTCGGCTGTCCGTCGAAGGAGACGGCCCGCCGGAGGAGTTCGCCGCACAGATCGCGCTGGCGACCGAGGGGCGCGACAGGATCACCGGACAGGTCATCGCAAGCCGCGGCGATGATGGACAACAGCTTGTCATCGCCGACATCAGCGGCGATATCACTCCGCTTCTTATCCCCGAATATCGCGAGTTCTTCGGCGATGATGTGATGTTGCAAGCGCAGGTGCGGCAGACGCCGGACGGTGCGGTCTCGCTCGAAGGGCTGCGGCTGGCTGCGGCCGCGCTGTCGCTGGAAGGCAATGTGTCCCTCAACCCGAATGGCCTTCCCGAGGTCGTTTCGCTCGTTGGCCAGATCACCCCGCCGACAGGCGATAGCGTGCGCTTGCCCCTGGGCGGCGTCAACGCGCGGATCGCCAGCGCCGGACTGGTCGTGGGCTACAACCGGGCCGAAGGCGACAGCTATCGCCTGGGCCTGCAACTCGACCGCTTGACCGTCGATGATCTGGCCATCGCGGACACCACTCTCGACCTGCAAGGCACGGTCGCGCTGGCGGCCACGGGAATCGACGCCACAACCGCGACCTTGCAGGCTGCGTTGAGCGGCCTGCGGCACACCGATCCGGCGCTGGTCGAGGCGCTGGGCACAGCCCTGACGCTTACCGCCGATCTGTCCTGGATCAGGGGCGCACCGGTCATCCTGTCGGACCTGAGTTTGCAGGCCGGAGACTTGGCGATCACCGGCGGCGCTTCGGCCCGGACCGCCGATGGGCAGATCAGCATTGGTCTTGGCATTGCGGCGCGGGTGGCCGATCTGTCGCGCTTCGCCGCCGTGGCGGGCCAGCCGCTTTCCGGCGCCATGGTTCTGAGCCTGTCAGGCCCGGTCGAGCCACTTTCCGGGGCCTTCGACCTCGAACTGAGCGGCACCGGTCAGAACCTGAGGTTCGTCGAGGCGCTCCCGGTGGAGGTGTTCGCGGGCCAGACCGAGCTGTCCCTGGCCGCCACACGGGATACTGCCGGTTTGACGCTGCGCGACCTGCGGCTTGAGAATGCGGAATTGAGCCTGACGGGCGCGGCCTCCGTCACCTCGGGCGACACCTCTGCCAGCACTCGGTTCGACCTGCGCGATGTCGGCCTGTTCACCGATCTGCTTTCGGGCCCCGTGACCATCTCCGCCGATGTCGAACGCGCAGGCACCGCACCCTTCGATGTCATTGCCGCACTGACCGGCCCGAACCAGATCGCGGCCGATGTCGCGGGTCGGTTCGACGCCGCCAGCGGTGATCTGCAAATGGATTTGACCGCCACGGCCACCGGCCTCGACATCGGGAATGGCGTCCCGCCCCAGCTTCTGGCCGGACGCACCGATCTGTCGGCCAGCGTCTCGCGCGCCGGTGACGTGCTGAACGTTGCCGATCTCGCCGTGTCGAACCCCGAATTGCGGCTGAATGGCGATGTCAGCATCGGGCCAGAGGAAAGCCGCGCCGACGTCAGCGCCCGGCTCACCAATGTCGGCCTGTTTACCGACGCCCTGTCCGGCCCCGTCACCACCGACGCCGCCATCAGCCGCACGGGCAACGGACCGTGGCAGGTGCAGGCCGATCTGGGCGGCCCCGGCGGGATGCGCGCCAATGTGGGCGGCCAGTTGGTTCGGCCCGATGGCAGCGTCGACATCACCGCGACAGGGCAGGCACCGCTGGCCCTGGCCAACCGGTTCATCAGCCCGCGCTCGATCACGGGGTCGCTGAACTTCAACCTTGCCATGCGCGGCCAGCCCGGCCTTGCCGCGATGTCGGGCAGTTTCTCCACCGGCGACGCACGCGTCGCCCTTCCGAGCTATGCCCTTGCGGTCCAGGGCGTCAGCCTGAATGGCCAGCTCTCCGGCGGGCGCGTGAACATCAACGCCAATGGCACCATCTCCTCCGGCGGGCAACTCGCGGCGCAGGGCTCTGTCAACCTCGCAAGCGCCGGGCTGGATGCACAACTTGGCGTGACCATCCGAGACGCGCGCCTGGTCGACCCGACGCTTTACGAAGCGCGGATCACCACCGCAGATCTGAACATCACCGGCCCGCTGGCCCGGGGTCCGCAGGTCACGGGCACGGTCAATCTCGGCGAATCGGAGATCCGCGTGCCGGAGGCCGACCTTGCGGGCAGCGCCGCCATACCCGAAATCCGCCACCTCGGCGAAACCCGGGACCAACGCCTGACGCGGCAATTCGCAGGCCTGCTGGCGCAGGGAAATGGCCGCGCGCAAGGCAGCAACAGCACCGGGCTGGATGTGACGATCAACGCGCCCGGGCGCATTTATCTGCGGGGGCGCGGGATCGATGCCGAGTTCGGCGGCTCGATCCGCATCTTCGGGACCACCGCCAACATCATCCCCACGGGCCAGTTCAACCTGATCCGGGGTCGCCTGTCGATTCTGGGAACGCGGCTGGACTTCACCGAAGGTTCCGCCGTCCTGCAAGGCAGTTTCGACCCGTTCCTGCGCCTTGTCGCCCAAAGCCGTGCATCAGGCTACACCATCTCGATCCGCGTCGAAGGATCGGCCTCCAGCCCCGAGATCACCTTCTCGTCCAGCCCGGCCCTTCCCGAGGACGAGGTTCTGGCCCAACTGCTTTTCGGGCGCTCGGTCTCGGGCCTGTCGCCCCTGCAATTGCTGCAACTCGCTGATGCCGCAACCTCTCTGGCCGGAGGCCGCACCAATTCCGGCCTCATCGCCAACCTGCGCGAAGGCCTCGGCCTCGACGATCTGGACTTCAGCACCGACGCGCAAGGGAACGCCGCCGTGACTGCCGGGCGCTATCTCTCCGAGAACATCTATACCGATGTCACGATCAACGGGGCTGGCGACGCCGATCTCTCGCTGAACATCGACCTGACCGACAGCATCACCGCGCGCGGATCGGTCGGATCGAATGGCGGCAGCAGCATCGGCATCTTCTTCGAGCGGGACTATTGACGTCCCCCGAGGGGGCATATATCAGCCGCTCTCACGACACCTGCCCAGGTGGCGGAATTGGTAGACGCGCTAGCTTCAGGTGCTAGTATTGGCAACGATGTGGAGGTTCGAGTCCTCTCCTGGGCACCAGTCTTTCCCTTCACCCGATGGCGTCGCCGCCCGGGATGTTCCGGACCTCGATTCATCACCTTCCGCCCATCGTTCCTTTCGGTTATGCCACCGAAAACGCGCGAAAGGCCCGTCCCCATGACCATCCACCTCTACCACAACGACCTGCCCGACGACCTGACCCTAGGCCCCGTCGTCGCAATCGATTGCGAGACCATGGGCCTGAACCCGCACCGGGACCGGCTTTGCGTGGTGCAATTGTCGGACGGGGACAATAACGCGCACCTCATCCATATCGCCAAGGGCCAGACCGAAGCGCCGAACCTCTGCCGCCTGTTGAAGGATCCGGCCGTTCTGAAGCTGTTCCACTTCGGACGCTTCGACATCGCCGCGATGTATCATGCCTTCGGTGCGCTGGCCGCGCCCGTCTACTGCACCAAGATCGCCTCCAAGCTGGTCCGCACCTTCACCGACCGCCACGGGCTCAAGAACCTTCTGCAGGAACTGGTGAATGTGGACGTCTCCAAGCAACAGCAGACCTCGGATTGGGGCGCGGAAAGCCTGACCGAGGCGCAGAAATCCTATGCCGCCTCCGATGTCCTTTACCTGCACGCCGTAAAGGCCGAGCTGGACGTGATGTTGGCGCGCGAGGACCGCGTCGAGATCGCGCAGGCTTGTTTCGACTTCCTGCCGACCCGTGCGAAGCTGGACCTTGCCGGCTGGCCCGAGATCGACATCTTCGCCCATTGACGGCACCGACCGGCAAAGGACCGACATGGCGCGCGACAACCTCTATTCCACGGCTGTGGTCTGGGTGAAGGTGACCCTTCCCCTCGTGGCACTTGCCCTGTTGTCGAGCCTGTTTCTTCTGTCCGGGGCACCGGATCCGGACGCCGCCCTGCCCTATGCCGAGGTGGATATCGACCAGATCATCCGCGAACAGCGCGTGACCAGCCCGCGCTTCGCGGGCGTGCTCGGTGCCGGTCAGGAACTTGTCCTGAGCGCCGAGGCCATGTCGACCGATGTCGCGCAATCCGATCTGATCCGGGCGCAGGCAATCCGGGGCCGCCTGGACCTGAGCCGCACTGACGTCCTGACGCTGACCGCTACCTTCGGCGATTTCGACATGGCAGCGCAGACGGCGACCCTGACGGATGGGGTAAGTGTCGAGAATTTCCTTGGCTACCGAATGGACAGCGACAATCTGCGCCTTGCGCTCGATCGGGTGCACATCAGCGCGCCGACGCCGGTTCACATCACCGGGCCAGGGTTGGAATTGACCGCCGACACGATGGACCTGTCCGGGCCAGAGGGCGAGACAATCCTTCGTTTCACTGGCTCTGTCCGAATGATATACGAACCGGGCAACTAGGCCGGAACCAAAAGGATGTCCATGCACCGTCTCATCTTCCTTCTGGGCTTGCTTCTCGTTCTTGCCCCCGCAGCCATTGCGCAAGTCAATATCGGCTTCGGCGGGGTCAGCTACGACGACAGCCAACCGGTGGAGGTCACCGCCGACAGCCTGACCGTCGATCAAGCCAGCGGCGAAGCGGTGTTCACCGGCAACGTCATCGTGGTTCAGGGCGGCTTGCGAATGGCCGCAGGCGAGGTGCGGATCATCTATGGCGTCAATGGCACCGACAATGAAGTGCGCGAAGTCATTGCCTCGGGCGGTGTCCTTGTCACCCGCGGCAGCGATGCTGCCGAAGGCGCTCGGGCACGGTTCGAAGTCGCCTCTTCGCTGCTGACGCTCACCGGCGACGTGCTGGTGACCCAGGGCCCGACGGCGATCGCGGGCGACCGGATGGTGGTGAACATGCGTACCGGCGACGGGTCCGTCGATGGCCGGGTGCGCACCGTTCTGGGCGGCGGTGATTGAATGGCCCTCGACGTCACAGAAGGACAGGGCGGGCTGCGCGTCCACAAGCTGCGGAAAAGCTATCGCAGGCGTCCGGTGATCCGCGATGTCACGCTGCAGCTCAACCGGGGCGAGGTGGTGGCCCTGCTCGGGCCGAACGGGTCCGGCAAGACCACTTCGTTCTACTGCATCGCCGGCCTGATCTCCCCGGATGGCGGGCGCGTCACCATAGACGGACAGGACGTGACGTTGTTTCCGATGTATCGCCGCGCCCGCGCGGGCGTTGGATATCTGCCGCAGGAAATGTCGATCTTCCGGGGGCTGTCCGTCGAAGACAACATCATGGCGATCCTCGAAATCGTCGAACCGAAGCGCAAGAAGCGCCGCGACCGGCTGGAACAACTGCTGAGCGAGTTCACCATCGAACACCTGCGCCGTGCCCCCGCCCTGTCGCTGTCGGGGGGCGAGCGTCGCCGGGTTGAAATCGCGCGCTGTCTCGCCTCCGATCCCCGATATGTCCTGCTGGACGAGCCTTTCGCGGGCGTCGATCCGATCGCCGTGGGCGACATCCGCGCGCTGGTGGGCGAACTCAAGACGCGCGGCATCGGCGTGCTGATCACCGACCACAACGTGCAGGAAACGCTCGCCATCGTGGATCGCGCCTACATCCTCCATGACGGCATCATCATCATGTCCGGGACCGCCGACGAAGTGGTCCGGGACGAGACGGTGCGCCGCGTCTATCTGGGCCAGAACTTCCGGGTTTCGTGACAACTCCATGACGGCTAAGCGTTGACAGCGTGGGGGGATTCGTCGCCAACTGTCGGCAATGGTTGCCCGTGCATCAAAGTCGAGTCCGTCCCAAGCACACCGCCCCGGCGCCCATTTTTCCACATCCGAAAAACAACACCATCCCCGACCCGGTCTTCAAGCCGGGCGTTTGTAAAGACCGGAGGTTCCATGCGGTATCAGATCAGCGGAAAACAGATCGAAATCGGACAGGCGCTGCAAACCCATGTGCAGGACAACCTTGGCGAAATCGCCCAGAAATATGCCCAGCGTCCGACCGATGTCACGGTTGTCTTCTCCAAGTCGGGCCCGGAATTCGCCTGCGAGACGACAGTGCATCTGTCCACTGGCCTGACGGCGTCCGCCAAAGGTCAAGCTCATGAAATATATGCCGCATTCGAAGCCTCGTCCGAGAAGCTGGAAAAGCAGTTGCGCCGCTACAAACGCCGCCTCAAGGACCACCATCGTGACCGTGCGACCCCCATTGATGTCTTTGGCGCCGCCTCTTATATCCTCGCTTCATCCGCTGGCGCGGAAGACGCGGACGAACCCGAGACGCTGCAACCGATCATCGTGGCCGAGATGGAAACGCGCATTCCCTCGCTCTCGGTCGGAGAGGCTGTGATGCAGATGGAGATTTCCGGTGCGCCACTTCTGGTTTTCCGCAACGAGGGGCGGGACAGGTTCAATGTGGTCTATCGCCGGGACGACGGGAATGTCGGCTGGATCGATCCGGCCTGATCGGAACCATTCACGCTGGGCGCAGGGGATGCGCCCGTGCCACACCGACGCCCGGCCCACTTCACGCCGGACCAATTGACACGGGGCGCAGTCATGATGTTCTCTACCTTGCTTTCACCGACGGCCATCAAGGTCCTGAGCGATGTCAGCAGCAAGAAACGCCTGTTCCAGGCGGTCGCCGAAATGGCCGCGACGCAGGTCGATATCCCGGCCGCCCGCGTGTTCGAGGCGCTGCAGGAACGCGAAAGCCTTGGACCGACCGGCGTGGGACAGGGCATCGCCCTGCCCCATGCGCGGTTGCCCGATGTGGACGGCGTGCGCGGCGTGTTCATCCGGCTGGAGCGCGGGATCGATTTCGACGCCGCCGATCGCCAGCCGGTCGATCTGGTCTTCACGCTTCTGGCGCCGGTCGATGGTGGCGTCGATCACTTGAAAGCTCTGGCGCTGGTGTCCCGTACCCTGCGCGACGCCGCCCTGTGCACCAAGCTGCGCGCCAATAATGACCCCTCCGCGCTCTACGCCCTTCTGACGGCGACCGAGTCGATTCAGGCCGCCTGACGCCTGTTCCAGCGCGGGAAACCGAACCCGACATAGTCGCGCCGGTAGATGTCGATCAGCGCCTGTTCGATCTTGCCGTCATAGATGGACTTCAGCGCGAAAGCGCCCGGCATGGCTTCGCCGACAACCTCGGGCACGTCTCCCATGCCCAAGTCGTGCGCCAAGGCCGGCAGGGCATCCCGCATCTGTTCCTCGTGGATGACCGCCTGCGGGGTCAGCACCTGCCCGATTCCTTGCAGGATGGCCGATTGACTGGCCCACGCCTGATCGACCCGCACGCTCGTCTGTCCGGCAAGATTGCCCTTCAGGAAGCCGACGAAGCCCGCGAATGCCGCCTTCTGCTGCTCCTGGGTCCAGGCGTCGCCGGGGCTCTTGTCCGGGATCGACACCTTGTAGCGCTGCCGCAGGATCTTGCGCGGCTCGGCATAGGCCGGGCGATCGTCGGGCAAGATGAAGCGATTGAACACCGCATAGGCGCGCGCGACCGGGTGGCGCAAGACGCTGAAGCTGCGAAAGCCCGGGTGCTCCTTCATCCACTGGCGCACCTGTTTCTGGCTCATCTTGCGCAACAAGGCATCCTTGCCGACCCCGCCCAGTTTGCCCATCCAGTCCAGCACGGCGTTTTCCGGCGCACCTTTGATCGGGCAGAACAACAGGCCAAGCTGCGGATGCGCCACGAAATTCGGCACCTGCGCTGCGCGCGCCGGTTCCAGGTCTGGGGAACGGTCCAGCCCGAAACGGTCCAGATCGCTCAGCGCCGCGACCATTTCGTCGTAATTCTCCACCTTGTCGCGCAAGGCGCTGGGGTTTTGCCGTTTCAATTTGCTCGATGCCGCATCCACCCGCGCGTCCGAGCCAAGGAACGCCGCAAGCCCGTTCAACACGTCAGCGTCGTTGATATCCTCGTAGCGGACCTGAAACGCGACCTGCCCCGTTGTCTGCAACCCGCGCCGAAGACGGTCCTGAAACGGCAGCAACGCGTCCAGCACGTCCCCGAACTCGGCCGCATCGAAGCGGATCTGCGCCGTCTTCGCGTGTTTCATGTCGGTCAGCCGCCATTGTCCTGTGGCGCTGGCGATCTTGCGGCTCACATAGGAATCGAGCGGGTTGCGCGTCAGGATCACCTTCGCGATGCGCGGATCGGGCAGAACCCGTTCCACCACCCGGTCATCATGGTCATGAAACAGCCGGAACCCCGGAATGCCCTCCGTGCCCGAAATGATCGCCTCCAGCAGGCCCAGGGGGTCCGCTTCCCGCCTGTCCATATCGTAGCCATACAGCTCGAACCTGTTGTGATGGCCGATGAAGGTGGGGTTATAGACCTCTCCGAGGCAGTTGATGTCACCGAAGGTATTCAGCGATTCCTCAAGAGAATTCGATCCGGTCCGCATTTCTGCGAACAACACGAAGGCGTCGAAACGGCGCGTCATGGGTTACCTCACCAGGTAGGGGCGGCTGGCGGCGGCGGTGGGCAAGGGTGCCACGCCCTCTTGCGGAAAGTCCCCCACGGCGAAGGGGTTCATGCCCTGGTTCTTGAGGTTCTGCAGGAACGTCGGCAATCCGCCAAGGTTCGCCATCTTCGGCGCCTCCGTCAGACGGCTGGCCTGCGCCCCTTCAATCGCGTCGAGGATGCGTTGCAGGTTTTCCATCGGTTCTTCAAGGAACTCCGCCAGCGACCAGATGCGGATTTCGGCGCGTGACCGGACATCGCGCAGCGTGTTGACGAAATCGACCTCGTGACGTTGCAGGCGCGCGGCTTCCGTGCGGATATCGCCGAAATTGCGGTTGGCGGTGAACAGCCGCACCGCCCAGGCCCCGGTGATGACCGAGATCTGGGCGTTGCTGTCACTGGCCATGAAGGCGCCGGGCCGCTGGTTGTCCTGCGGTCCGAACATGAACACCTGCCGCTCACCCCGCGTGTTCCAGATCAGGTTCGTCAGGAAGCGTTCCGGGTTGTAGTCGCGCAGCAGCGGCGCGGCCGACAGGCACCCGGCATAGGTGTCGGCATCCCCGGCGAACCGGACCCGCTTGCGGTCGAACAGCTTGCCATGAACCGGTGTCCCAAGCCGCCGCGACAGCCACGGCTCGAAATCCAGGAACAGGTCGTTGAAGCCCTGGAACACGGAGTACTGCGCCGCGGTCTTGCCGTTTTCCCAATCGTTGTTGGGAAAACGCGATTGCATGTAAAGCCCCGGTCGCCCGCGCGTCCGCCGCTCCAGCGCCTTGGCGAAAACGCGGTCGATCTTGCCCGGCGTCGGTTCGGCCAAGCGGGTATTCGCATCCTGGTCACTCAGGAAGGTGCGGTAAAGCCGGTCGGCCTTGGGCCAGATCTTGCGCGCGACAAAGCAATCGGACCGCCGCAGCAGGTGCAGGTGATCGTCGTAAAAGACATGCGGCTTGCCCTGGAAATCGAACTTCGACAGCGTCAGGGACCGGCTTTCGATCTTGCGCGAATAGTTGCGCACCAGCGTCTGGTAATAGGACTCGTCCGGGATCCAGACGCGCTTGAAATAGCGATCGAACTCCTTGCGCATCGGATCGTGCAAGATCGCGCTCAGGGTCTGGCGGCTCAGGCACCACCATTGACTGCCCAGATGCGGCAACACCCCCTCGGGCACCTTGCGGCGGAACCCGATGGCGCGCTGCAATTCCACGTAGCGATCGAACAGGAACCGATGCCGCTTCCACGAGAACGGGAAGCGCAACTGGAACCGCTCGGTGTTCAGCCCGTCCACCGTCCAGTCCACATCGCGGATCGTGACGCTTTCGATGAAATCCGTCATCGGGCGTGCGGCAAGGTAGGCGCGCAACTCGTCCACCGGGCGCAGCGGCAGGCAGGAACCGGACGCAAGATACACATGCCGCACCCCCGGAAACGACTCCAGCATCATCTCGGACGCGGTCTGGCTGGCGCGCACAAGGCTCCACGTGCCCCATTCGCAGCGATGGCGCTTGCAGAACCGCACGTTGTCCAGATCGCCAAGTTCCCGCCTCAGCCAATCGGATTTCGCCGTCTCCACCCTCTTGTCGAGGTGGACGACCACCGGGCAATCCCGTTCGGCCCAATGGCGGGCCACCTGCGCCGCGCGGTCCAGCGCGGTGTGGCACATCATCACGAAGCCCAGCGTGCTCATGCCCAGTTCCCCTTGGACATCAGGCCCAATATCTCCAGCTGCCGCCAGTTGATGTATTTCTCCGACCACTTGGTCCAGAAATCCGGGTTCTCGCGCAGGATTTCCGCATAGGCCTTGTATTCGGCCGAGGCCGCGTAATGCTCGCGGCGCTTCAATTCCTCCGCCGCCTTGGCCGTGAAAGTGTCGAGGAACTTGGCGTGGAGCAACACGCCCGACGCCTTCTCTCCCCCCCATTCGTCATAGACATGGTTCAACCCGCGCGGCAGCAGCATGTGGGTGGAGGATGCATAGGCATAATTCTTCCGCCAATTGACCAGCGGCGTCTTGTTCAACGCAGGCGCACGTTCCGGTGTGTCGGGAAAGAACGCGCGCGCGCGCGGGCCGCCCTGGATCCACAGGTTGCCGTAATCCCAGTTGCGCGTGACCGAGTAATTTCCGGAATCGAACCAGCAGGCGATATCGAACGGGTTCTGCCCCTCGCGGTAGGGCTGCGCCGTGATCGGCCCCTTGGGATACATGTCCAGCAGCATCGCCCCGAAGGATTTGATCGAGGACGCGTCCAGCCAGTCGGTCAGTGCCGGAAGCGGCCGCGTATCCGAGAACGGGTAGACCAGGAACTCGTCCGGATCGACCGTCAGGCACCAGTGTCTCGATCCATAGAGCCACAACAGCCGGTTCATCCAGTCCATGCCGAACCGGGACCGCTTGTAACTGTCTTCGGTCCACCAGACAGAACAATCGGGCTGCTCCGTCAGATGTTCCCGCGTGCCATCTCCGCTGTCATTGTCCACGAAAAGGAAATGGCGCACGCCGCGATCGCGGTAGTATTCAAGGAAGTACTTCAGCCGGATCTTTTCGTTCCGCAGGGTGCAGAAGCACAGCACGTCCCCGTCGCGGATCGCATCGGTTCGGTTTACGATTTCCTCCAGCGTGCGGAACTTGCGCCAGGCCCGCACGAGGAACCGCTTGCGCTCAAGACGCAACCCATAGCGTCGGACCGCCTTCATGGGCGTTCCCGCAATGTCCGCAGTGTGATCGCAGCTGCCACTGTCTCGAAATGCTCCTGCCAGGTCGAACACCTGGGATTGCCCAGGCTCAGACTATCACCTGTACGGCCAATTTGTTGTTCAATCGTTTCTTTCCACTGATCCGCATCGGCACTGTCCACGAAAACGGCACAACCGCCAAGCGTTTCCCGGAAGACGGGCAGGCTGGAGCAGATCGGAACGGCACCTGCGATGGCCGCTTCCAGCGGCGGATAGCCGAAGCCTTCCGCAACGGACGGGAACAAGAGCGCAGTCGCGCGCGCCAGATGGTCCTGAACCTCCGCGTCGGACAGGGGCCCATGCAGGAAGATGGCCCTCCCCAGAAGCGGATGCGCGAGAAGACGGGCCATCACCGCCTCCACCCGCCACCCGGTCGCGCCGATGATGTGAAGCTGCGGCATCTCCTCCGGCGCAGTATCCTGTGCGAACATGTCCCACACGTCGAGGATCAGGGCATGGTTCTTCCGTGCCTCGATCGTGCCAAGCATCACGAAGGTCCTGTCTTCGCGCGTCCCGTCGCGGCGGGGCCGGGGATCAAGCCCAAGTGGCGCGATGGTCAGGGGCGGCGCATCCTGCCCGGCCCAGTGACGCGCAAGGTCATGGCCGGTCGCGGCGGAATTGGCAATCACATGGGTCGCATGGCGGCGCACCCGTTCGATGCGGCCCGCGAAATTGGCCGGCTGTTCGGGCACCACGAGGTGCGGATGGGTCAGGGGGATCAGGTCATGCACCATGACGGCAATCACGCTTCCGGCAGGCTGTGCGAAGGCGGTCAGGGTCTTTTCCGACAGGTTCGAATGCCCGGTGTTCAGATAGACCCGGCCGGGGGTCGGGTGTCGTTGCAGCAACCGCGCAAGTCCGCCCGGTCGGCAACGATCAATCGCCAGCCGCCGCAGGGATGCCTCCACTCGATGTCGGGTCCGCTGACCGCGAAACGCAAGCCGGGACAGCCAGTCCGCGGGGCCGGGTTGCGCAGTGCCCTCTGCCATGGCGCGAAGATGCGCGGCTCCGCGCTGGTCCAGCAGCAGGTAGCCGCGCGTGGTGCAGCAGATGAAGTGGGTGCAGCCCGAGGCGAGCGCGTCGCGCAGATAGGACAGCTCGACACGGTCGATTCCGGTCAGCGCATCGCGCCCGACGCGCGTGACCAGTCGCGTCACATCCAGCCAGAGGCCGGGGATGTGACTGAACGCGCCCATCGAACCCGCGTCTTACTGGGCAGCGCTGTGGATCGAGGTGATTTCCGAAAGGTAGTCCTGGAACTCGTCGCGCAGATCTTCACGGGCGAGCCCGAAGGCCACCGTCGCCTGCAGGAAGCCGGCCTTGGAGCCGCAATCGAAGCGCTGGCCCTTGAAGCGGTAACCGTAGACGTTGTCGGCAGAGGCGATTTCCTGTGCGATCGCGTCCGTCAGCTGGATTTCCCCGCCCGCCCCGGTCTTGATCCGGTTCAGGTGGGTCATCACGTCCGGTGTCAGGATGTAGCGGCCGATCACGGCAAGGTTGGACGGTGCCTTGCCCAGTTCGGGCTTTTCGACCATGCCCTTCACGGACACGACCGATCCCATGTCTTCCTTGATGTCGAGCATCCCGTAGGATGACGTCTTGTCATCGGGCACTTCCATCGCGGCGACCATGTTGCCGCCGGTCTCGGCATGGGCCTCCACCATCTGCTGAAGGCAGGGCTTTTCGGCGGCAATCACGTCGTCGGGCAGGATGACGGCGAAGGGTTCGTTCGACAGCAGGCGGCGCGCGCACCATACGGCATGACCAAGACCAAGCGCCTTGTGCTGGCGGATGTAGGCAATCGCGCCGCTGTCCATGTTGGTGTTTCTCAGCATCTCCAGCGCTTCGGTCTTGCCCTTCTTGCGCAGGGTCGACTCAAGCTCCGGCGAGTGATCGAAGTAATCCTCCAGCGCGGATTTTCCCCGGCTGGTGACGAATATGAACTCGCGGATGCCGGCGGCACGGGCTTCGTCGATAGCGTATTGGATCAGGGGTCGATCCACCAGCGTCATGATCTCTTTCGGGATCGACTTGGTGGCCGGAAGAAACCGTGTGCCCAGACCCGCGACCGGAAAGATCGCCTTCGTTACTCTCTTCTTCATACCATGCCTCATCTGCGCAATCACCGTGTCGGTGCAATCTGCGGCCTTTGTTATTCCTTATTCGCTAACGTTTTATCACAAAAGGGGAAACCTGCAATGCGTATCCCCCCGGTCGGCAAAACCCCGCGCGGCAGAAATGCGACGTGTCTCTGCCGCAAGGCGCGACCGGAACGAGGTGATCCGAAGCCGTGGCCCGGACCGATCGGACGGACCGAACAGGCCGCCCGTCTGCTCCCACCAGCCGCCATCGGTGAACCGCACCTTGTGCTTGCGCGGTGTCGGCTCGAACGCGAACAGGCTTGCGGGCTGCCCCTGCGCCACCAGCGCCGCCGCCTCGGCGCGCAGCCGCGCCAACCGGAACCAGCGTCCGGCGATCACGCGCGGGGCGGGCGGCGCGTCCCCCCGGAACGGCTCGAAACCCGCCGTGACAGGACCGATCGCCGGCACATGACTGTCCCGGTCCTGCCCGGCCACCATTCCGACGCGCAAGGTTTCCATCAGGGAGCGCATCTGCCTTGCATCCAGCGCCCGGGTTCTGGCCAGCCGCAGCAGGCGCGCGCTCTGCTCGGCCGTGACAGCGTGGAGACGTCTTGCAGGGTCCGCCCCCGCCGCATGCTTGCGCAGGTAGACGACACTCGACGCGCCGATATCGTGCAGGCTCAGCGGAACCCGCGCCTGCGTTCGCCGGGTGCTGGCGGCAAAGCCGTGGTGGACCACCGCGCCGGGAACCCAGGCGCTGCGCATCCCCGCCTGGCCAAGGCGCAACGCCATGTCGGTATCGTCGAGATAGAAGGCGAAGGCTTCGTCGAATCCGCCCAACCGGACCAGCACGTCGCGCCGGAACGCCATGTTCGTGCCCTGCAACTTCCGCACGAAACCGGCTCTGACCGGCGCTTCAGGGTCTGTTGCGATATCCTCGGCCATCCCGTTCACTGCCAGCGGGCCCCATTGCAGGGAAATCCCGTTCCGCCCCAGAACGGGGCCGGTGATCGCGGCAAGCTCCGGCGCGGCGAAGGCGTCCAGAACCGCGCGGTGCCATGTCGGTTCGGGCACGGCATCGTCATCGACAAAGGCCACGATCTCGCCCGCCGCCGCCCCGATCCCGGCATTGCGCGCGGCCGCGATGTTGGGGCGACGCTGCGGCAGCAGCTTCAGCGCGCCGCGCACCGGCAGGCCGCGCGCCGCCGCCAATCCGGCCGCATCGGCGACCACCACCACCTCCAGCCCCGGCAGCGCCTGCTGGTGCAGACCCAGCAGGCACCGACGCAAGGCCTCCGGACGCCCGGCGCTGACCACGACAACGCTCAGGCGCAGGCCGCTCAAGGGGCGCCCATTTCGCTCAGCATCGCCTCGATCCGCGGGATGTCTTCGGGGTTGTTCAATTCCCAGAACTTCGCACCGCGCGCCTCGACCTCGACACAGAGCACCGGATGCCCCGCCTCCAGGAAGCGGAGCTGTTCCAACCCTTCCAGCGTTTCCAGCGGGCCGACCGGCCAATGGGGATAGGCCCGCAACGCCCAGGGCCGATAGGCATAGACACCGACATGGTGAAATACCGGCGTCGGCGCGCCGGGCGCGTAAGCCTGCGCGGTGAAGGGCACCACTTCCTTCGAGAAATACAGCGCGCGCTTCTTGCTGTCGGTCACCGCCGTGGTGCCACCGACCCGGCCCGACATCCGGTCTGCCTTGAACGCGGCCAGCGTCTCGCCGTCGCAGCGCAGGATCGGGGTGGCCAGCGCCGCCTGCGTATCGGCGCGCAACCCGGCCACCAGGTCCTCCAGGAACCACGGCGGCGTCAGGGGCGCGTCGCCTTGCAGGTTCACGATCATCTCCACGTCGCCCAGGATCTCCAGCGCTTCGGCGCAACGTTCGGTCCCGTTGCGCGCCTCGGACGAGGTCATCAGAACCTCCGCCCCGAACGCGCGTGCGGCCTCCGCGATCCGCGCGTCATCGGTGGCGACATAGACGGCATCAAGGCCCGCCACCCCCTGCGCCGCGCGCCACGACCGCTCGATCAGGCTCAGCCTTTCGCCCGTGGCGCCCGTCAGCATCGCCAGCGGCTTGCCCGGATAGCGCTGCGAGGCATAGCGGGCCGGGATGACACAAACGACGGTCACGGCTGTTTCAACTCCACACCCGGCGCATGGGCGATGAAAAAGCCATTGGCGAACCCGTCCTTGCCATAGGTGAAGGGGCCGTGATCCTCGAACCTTGCCATCTTGCCGCCCGCCCCGCGCAGCACCGCATCGCCCGCCGCCGTGTCCCATTCCATCGTGCGGCCAAGGCGCGGGTAGATGTCGGCCTCTCCGGTCGCGACGAGGCAGAACTTCAGGGAAGACCCCGCGCTTTTCATGTCGGCATGGGCGTATTTGTTGATGTAGTCATCGGTCGCCTGATCGCGGTGGGATTTCGAAGCCACAACCCGCAACGCGCCGTTATCGGGGGCCGACACGCCAATCCGTTCGACCCGACCGGGCGTTTCAGGGTCGAACGGGCCGAATTCCTCGACGCTGGCCCCGTCGGCATCGGTGTAGAACAACCGGTCCTTGGCGGGCGCATAGACAATGCCGCGCACCGGCACGCCATCTTCCACCAGCGCGATGTTGACGGTGAAGTCGCCACGCCGCTGGATGAATTCCTTGGTGCCGTCCAGCGGATCGACGATCAGGAAGCGCGCCGCACTCAGGCCATGGCTGTCCGCCTGCTCCTCGGTGACAAGCGCCACATCCGGGAACGCGGCGCGCAGATGCTCCGAGATGATCGCGTCGGCACGTTCATCGGCCTCCGTCACCGGGCTGTCGTCGGATTTGAGCGTCACGTCGAAATCGGCGGCTTGGTAGACCTCCATGATCGCATCCCCGGCGGCCAGCGCCGCCCTGCGCATCACGGCAACAAGTTTCTGATGATCCATGCACTCACTCTGGGTTGAATAGACTATTAAGACCTGACGCGTTATCGTCGCCAGGTGTGGGAACGGCAAGCAAAGCCTCCGTGGCGATGCCGACAGAAAAGCTGACCACCGGGCAGCAGGCAAGGACCACGACAGATGTTCGAGACGTCAACGGCGCAGTCACGGTCCAGTCTTGGCCTGATCTTCAACTTTTTCGAGGTCGCCTACCACGCCAGCGTGCGGAAGGTGCGCAAGAACCACGGCAATGCCTTTCTCGCGATCGCGCTGTCCGTGGCACAGGCGCTGCTGTTTATTGCCGCGTTCTATTTCATGTTCAACATCCTCGGAACGCGGTCCGCGGCCCTGCGCGGGAATTTCATGGTCTACCTGATGGCCGGGATTTTCCTGTATCTGACGCATATCCAGACGGTGCGCGGCGTGATGGGGGCCGAAGGGCCGACCAGTTCGATGATGCAGCACGCGCCCATGAACACCCTTGTGTCCATTACCTCATCGGCGCTGTCCGTTCTTTATGTCCAGACCGTCTCGCTCCTGTGCATCCTGCTGCTGATCCACACGCTCATCGAACCGGTGGAAATCGACAACTGGCCCGGCGCGCTGCGGATGTTCCTTCTGGCATGGGGCAGCGGTGTGGTGCTGGGCATCATCCTGATGGGGATGCAGCCGTGGATGCCCGATGTCACCCAGATGATCGTGCTGATCTACACGCGGGCCAACATGATCTTCTCGGGCAAGATGTTTCTCGCCAATTCCATGCCCACGATGATGTTGCCGGCCTTCACGTGGAACCCGCTGTTCCACATCATCGACCAGACACGCGGGCACGTCTTCGTGAACTACTATCCCCATGTCACGAACGAGCTTTACCCCTTCTACTTCACGCTGGTGGCCCTGTTGATCGGGATGATGCTGGAATCGCATACGCGGCGGCACGCCTCCGCCAGCTGGGGCGCGAAACGCTAATCGACGACGCGCAGGGTCAGGTTGATCCGCCCGCCCTTGGGCAACAGGCTCGACGATCCCGCCCGCACCCGGTCGATCCCGTGGAAGTTGAGCCGCGCCGCGCCCGCCATGACGGCCACGTCTCCGGATTTCAGCCAGATCGACTGCGTCCTGCCGCCCCGCTCCGGGCCACCCACCCGCAGCAGCGCTTCATCCCCAAGGGAGATCGAGACGACCGGCATCGACAGATCCGCCTCGTCGCGGTCCTGGTGCATCCCCATCTTCGCATCGGCATCGTAGAAATTGATCAGGCAGCTTTGTGCATCGCGCTCCACCCCGGACAGGGCGCGCCAGATGTCCAGGGCGCGGGGCGGGATCGGCGGCCAGTCGTGGCCTTCGGGATGGCGCGGCGCATAGCGATACCCGCTGCGGTCGCTGATCCACCCGTAGCGCCCGGCCGAGGTCATGCGCACGCTCATCACGCCGCCCCGCCGCGTCTCGGGCCGGAACAGCGGCGCGGCGCGCAGGACGGCGCGCACCTCGTCCACCAGCGCGCGCTGATCGGGCACCGTAACGTGGCCCGCGTGCACCACTATTCCCCCCACATCGACCGACATCGCAGATTCCTCGCACTTCGCCTTGTCGCCAGCGCTTGCAGCCCCAAAACGCGCTTCTTATATACCCTCCGAACTCCGACGGGCACCACGACGTGCGCGTCGATGTCAATCAATGGCGGCACGGGGGCCGATACCGGACCCGCACCCGCCCGTTCGCTTGAGAGAAAGGGACACGACACATGGCTAAAGTCATTGGTATCGACCTCGGCACCACCAATTCCTGCGTCGCCATCATGGACGGCTCGCAGCCCCGCGTGATCGAGAATTCCGAGGGCGCGCGCACCACGCCCTCCATCGTCGCCTTCACGGACGACGAACGCCTCGCCGGTCAATCGGCCAAGCGGCAGGCCGTCACCAACCCGGAAAACACCATTTTCGGCGTCAAGCGGCTGATCGGTCGCCGGTTCGACGACGAGCACCTGAAAAAGGACAAGAAGAACCTGCCCTTCACCGTTGTCGATGGCGGCAATGGCGACGCATGGGTGCAGGCGAAGGGCGACAAATACAGCCCCTCCCAGATCTCGGCCTTCATTCTTCAGAAGATGAAGGAAACCGCCGAATCCTACCTGGGCGAAGACGTGACGCAGGCCGTCATCACCGTGCCGGCCTATTTCAACGACGCGCAGCGGCAGGCCACCAAGGACGCGGGCAAGATCGCCGGCCTCGAAGTGCTGCGCATCATCAACGAACCGACGGCGGCGGCACTTGCCTATGGGCTCGACAAGTCGAATTCGCACACCATCGCGGTCTATGACCTTGGCGGTGGCACCTTCGACGTCACGATCCTTGAAATCGACGATGGCCTGTTCGAGGTCAAATCCACCAACGGGGACACGTTCCTGGGTGGCGAGGATTTCGACATGCGGATCGTCAATTACCTCGCCGATGCGTTCAAGAAAGAGCACGGCGTTGACCTGACGCAGGACAAGATGGCGCTGCAGCGGCTGAAGGAGGCCGCCGAGAAGGCCAAGATCGAGCTGTCGAG
>CAZTUG010000023.1:16150-41109 GCA_964615955.1 uncultured Roseicyclus sp. | reverse complement strand
TCAACGTGCCGATCCCGGTGCCGCTGGCCTATCACACCTTCGGCGGCTGGAAGAAATCGTCCTTCGGCGACCTGAACCAGCACGGGCCGGACGCTTTCCGCTTCTACACCAAGACCAAGACGATCACCTCGCGCTGGCCGTCCGGGATCAAGGAAGGTGGCGAGTTCTCCATTCCCGTCATGGAATGATCGCCGCAGCACCGGTGATTTGAAAGGGGCCCTCCGGGGCCTCTTTTCCATTCGGCTTCGGGATGATCGCAAAAAAAGACCCCCGGGGGGGATCCGGGGGTCAGTCACAGGGAGGAGGTCGTTCGAGAGAGAGAGAGAGAGAGTGTGTGTGTGTGTGTGTGTGAATGTGTGAGAGAGCGTGTGTGAGAGAGTGAGTGTGAGAGAGCGTGTGTGAAAAGTGGCCGGACGCGTCAGCGTGTCGTGCCAGGCTCTCCGTCCACGACAAGCGTCGGGGTGCCGGGATACATCGGCTCGGCCTGGGCGGCCGCGCCGAAAACGAACGAGGCAAGGACGGCGATGGTCAGGATCGAGCGGATGATCATGGCGGGGTCTCCGGTTGTGGTGACTTCAAGGTAGCGCCTTGCGGCACCCGCCGCGATTGCGGAAAACCTTACCCCCGGACCGGCAGGGGGGGTGGGAAAGCCGGACCCGGGCGGCGCGCGCCCCGCCCCGGGCAACGCGAAGACCCCGCAGGATGCCTCCATCCTGCGGGGCGGTTTCGGGTCGGACGGGGCGGCCTCAGGCGCGGACCGTGACCTCAAGCCCGAAATCCATGCCGCCACCGGCCGCGCGCCTGCGCACCATGGCCTGCAACTGGGTGGCCGGTGCGCCGCGCAGGACAGAACCCGCCGACATCGCCGCCAGGATCATCGCCGCAAGGCCCGCGCCGGGATACTGATCGCCGCCCACCAGCGCCGACGCCGTGGCAGAGAGACCCTGCACGTCGAAACCGGCCCGCGCGCCCGACAGGCTGAGCTGGTTCAGCCGCCAGGTGGAGGCCAGCGTCTCGGACTGGTTGAAGGCGGTGTAGAGGATCGAGATCGTGTCGCCCTGCGATGCCGACGCGATGGCCTGCACGGCGTTGGGGCCGAACTGCGCCGCCACGCGCGGGCCATCGGTGAAGACCATGTTCACGACGCCGTTGCTGCCGGGCGTGAAGGGCAGCACATCGAAGGCCCCCGACGCGGTCAGGCCCGGTGCCTCCACCAGCGTGGATCCGGTGGCGTTCGCGGCGGCGGGCAGGCTCGACCACGCCAGAAGCGCCGGGGCGGCAAGAAGCGATGACGCGAGGAAGGTGCGGCGGTTCATCTGGAAAATCCTTTTCGTTGAAATGGGGTCGCGTCACGGCGTCGCGACCGTCGCGCAAACCGACACTGCGCGCGCGCGGCCGCCCGGTCGATGGAGGGAATCCGGACCGACGGAGTTCCGGTCCCGCACCGTGCCCCCTGCGACGTCCGCTCCCATGGCCAGCCCCGTCCACCAGCGTTCGGTCTCCTCCCGATCTCCCCTCCCTGCCCCCGACCAGGCGGCGGCGGCGGTCTGGCGACGGCCGGGGTGGCCGGGGGGCGGCCGGGGGGGCGGCGGCGGGCGGCCGGGGGGGCGGCAAAGGGGGAGCGCACGCCGGGCTTTTGTCGTGGGATCCGACTTGCAAATCGACCTATCGTCCCAAACGGGTCGATGTCGGGTCCGCATGGAACGAATGGCCTCCGTCTCGGCCGCATCTTTTTCCTTTGGCCGGCGCGCGGTCCGGTCAGGGGCTCACAAGCTTGTTTTCAAATCGGAATTTCAGAGGGTTGGCTCCAATTCACCGCCAATGTCCCGGCCTTTCCAAAAGGCCTGCGCCCCACCCCTGCCCTGATCCGCCGCGCAACCGAAGAAGCCCCTTTTTCACAGCCCCCCACCCCCCAAAAAAATCGGCGCTGCCCGACTTGCCAAACCGCCCCGCCCCGGCCACCGTAAGGACCGCGAGGGAGGCAAACCTCATGGCACACGCGTTCACGGACGACCATTTCACCATGGGAATCGAGGAGGAATACCTGCTCGTCGATCTGGAAAGCTTCGATCTGGCCAAAGCGCCCGATGCGTTGATGTCGGCCTGCACCGACAAGCTGGAAGGCCAGGTGAGCCCGGAATTCCTGCAATGCCAGATCGAGATCGGCACCGGGATTTGCCGCACGATCGCAGAAGCGCGCACCGATCTGCGGCGGCTGCGCGCGACGGTGGCGGAATGTGCGGCCGTGTTCGGCCTGGCCCCCATCGCCGTATCTTGCCACCCCTTCGCGGACTGGAAGGACCAGCAACATACTGACAAGGATCGCTATAACCAGTTGGCCCGCGATCTGGGCGGCGTCGTGGAGCGGATGCTGATCTGTGGCGCGCATTGCCATGTCGGCCTGCCCGATCCGGAAACGCGCACCGACCTGATGCGACAGTTGAGCTATTTCCTGCCGCATATGCTGGCATTGTCGGCATCCTCGCCGTTCTGGCAAGGGCGCGACACGGGACTGGCCTCTTACCGGCTCACCATATTCGATAACCTTCCACGCACCGGGCTGCCACCGGACTTCGCCTCGTTCGGCGAGTTCCGGCGCACCGTGGACACGCTGGTGAACCTCGACCTGATCGAGGACAGCTCGAAGATCTGGTGGGACCTGCGCCCGTCCGCCCGGTTCCCGACGCTGGAGACGCGGATCTGCGATGTCTCGCCCCGGATGGAGGACCAACTGGCCCTTTCGGCGCTGATCCAGTGCCTGACCCGCATGCTGATGCGGCTACGCGAACGAAACCAGCGCTGGCGGGTCTATGACCGGTTCCTCGTGAACGAGAACCGATGGCGGGCGCAGCGCTATGGGGTGACCGACGGGCTGATCGATTTCGGTCGCGGGGCGGTGGTGCCGGTGCCGGAACTGGTCGAGGAATTGATCACACTTGTTGCGGAAGACGCGGAGGCGTTGGGTTGTATGGACGAGGTGCAACGCCTGCGCGTTCTGGCCGTCACGAGCAGCGCAGACAGGCAGCGAAAGGTCTACGCCGACGCCCGCGCGGCAGGCGGGTCGCACGAAACCGCGATGCGGGATGTTGTGGAACATCTGGTGGAAGAGTTCCACGCGGATCTTTGAACGCGAGCCGAAAAAATAGGGCGCCCTGCAAGGGAAGCCCGAACTGATTACAAATCACTTCAAGTATTCTCAGGCTGCGGCACGCCGACGGCGCATCGCAATCAGGCCACCAAGGCCGCCTAGAAGCAGCAACGCGCCCGCAGGAAGGGGAACGGGGGATGGCCCAGTGCCGCCAAAGGTGCTGAAGTGGCTGAAGCCCGGTTGACCGAGGCTATGAACCAGCGTGAAGGGCAGACCACTCGCAGGGACACGGAACAGTTCGAACCCGCCACCGCTGGGGCCACTTCCGTTCTTTATCGCCACGAACAGAGTGTTGGCAGGCAAGGCCGAGAACGTGTAGCTGTAGGACGTGTTTTGAGCGACCGAAAATAGAGGCGACGATTGTAAGGACCCGAACTCTCCACCGTTTCCGCCGTTCGTCGGTGCATAGCTTTGCTCTGACGTGATCTCATACCCCTCGTCACCAAATAATGCTGCGACGATGGCGGCGACAGTCGCAAACCTATCCTGAGTTTCAGAGTCCATGCCATTCACGCAACTTGTGAAGGCGTCGTAAGACGTCGATGCATCAAGCGATGCACAAGTCACTGCGGACGCCGACCCCGCGGAAAATCCAGAGGCAAGAAGCGCAACAGCAAGTACAATTTTCTTCATTTTATTCGCCTGACCCAAAATAGTTACGCAGAGGCTTTTATATTTACATTTCATTGAGCTTTTCCGCAAGAAGTTACCTAGCAACCTGCCTAAAAAGACAGGCTGGTGGGTCTGAATCCTGACATAGTTCCTGTCATGGGACGTATCTGTTTCTGGATCAGTAACGAATCGGCGAGAACCAACTGCAACAGAGCCGATCTTCCTGCGCAAAGTGAGCTACCTGCCCTTGCCAGAACGGCGAAAACGTCGGTAATTAAACGAACGTTCAATTCCTGTATCCTGGGGAGGCGAGGCATGGATTTTGCACTGAGCGAAGAGGCGCAAGCCATTTACGACATGGCGCGTGGCTTTGGAGAGGTCGAGATCGCACCCCATGCCCGCGATTGGGAACGGGCGGGCGACATCCCCAAGTCGCTGTGGCCGAAGTTGGCGGAGTTAGGCTTCGCGGGTCTTTACGTGTCCGAGGAGAACGGTGGCTCGGGCCTGTCACGCCTGGAGGCGACGCTGGTGTTCGAGGCGTTGAGCGAGTCTTGCGCGTCGGTCGCGGCGTTCCTGTCGATCCACAACATGTGCGCCAAGATGATCGAGAATTTCGGCTCGGACGATCTGCGCGCGCGCTTCCTGCCGCGTGCCCTGAGCATGGAAACGGTGTTCTCCTACTGCCTGACGGAACCCGGCTCCGGGTCGGACGCGGCGGCGCTGAAGACGCGGGCTGTGCGCACGAACGACGGCTATGCCCTGACCGGGACCAAGGCGTTCATCTCGGGCGGCGGCTATTCCGACGCCTATATCGTGATGTGCCGCACCGGCGCGGACGGGCCGCGCGGCATCTCGGCGGTGATCGTGGAGGACGGGGCCGAGGGGCTGTCTTTCGGCGGGCTGGAAGACAAGATGGGCTGGCGATCGCAGCCCACACGCGCGGTGCAACTGGATGGCTGCGCGGTGCCTGCCGGCAACTTGCTGGGGGAAGAGGGCAAGGGCTTCCGCTATGCCATGGCGGGGCTTGACGGCGGGCGGCTCAACATCGCGGCCTGTTCGCTTGGGGCGGCGCAGGCGGCGCTGCGCGCGACGCTGGCCTATATGGGCGAGCGGCAGGCCTTCGGGCAGAGCATCGACCAGTTCCAGGCGCTGCAGTTCCGGCTGGCGGATATGGAGATCGAGCTTGAGGCCGCGCGGGTCTTTCTGCGGCAGGCGGCCTGGAAGCTCGATACCGGCGCGCCGGATGCCACCAAGGCTTGCGCGATGGCCAAGAAGTTCTGCACCGAGGCCGGCAGCCGGGTGGCGGATCAGTGCCTGCAACTGCATGGGGGCTACGGATATCTCGCCGATTACGGGATCGAGAAGATCGTGCGCGACCTGCGGGTGCATCAGATCCTGGAAGGCACCAACGAGATCATGCGGATGATCGTGGCGCGGCAGATGTTGGCGGAGCGGGCCTGAGGCGGTGGTGCTTGGGGAGAGAGTGGAATTGAGTTTTTCTGCCAAGATGAATGGGGGGGGCGGAGTGAACAATGAGTGGTGACATCGACATCCGCATCGAGGGGCGCGCCGGGCGGATCACGCTGAACCGGCCGCAGGCGCTCAATGCCGCGACCTACCAGATGTGCCGCGCGATCGACGCCGCGCTGGTCGCCTGGGCGTCGGACGACGCGGTGGCGCTGGTGATGATCGACGCCGTGGGCGCGCGCGCGTTCTGTTCGGGCGGCGACATCCAGGAGATGTATGACACCGGGACGGCGGGCGATTTCGATTACGGACGGCGGTTCTGGGCGGATGAATACCGGATGAACGCCCGGATGTTCGGCTTCCCCAAGCCCGTGGTGACGTTCCTGCAGGGCTATACGATGGGCGGCGGCGTCGGGATCGGGTGCCACGGGTCGCACCGGATCGTGTGCGAAAGCTCCAAGATCGCGATGCCGGAATGCGGGATCGGACTGGTTCCGGATGTGGGGGGCACGCTGCTGCTGGCGCGTGCGCCGGGGCGTTTGGGCGAATATCTCGGCGTGACAGCGGCGCGGATGGGACCGGGGGACGCGGTGCATGCGGGCTTTGCCGACTACTTCGTGCCGGAGGCCGGATGGAATGATCTGAAGACATCTCTGATCGCGTCGGGCGATTGGGAGGCGGTGGACCGCGCGGCGCAGACCCCTCCCGACAGCGCAATGGCGGCGCGGCAGAACGAGATTGACTCGCTGTTCGGCGGCGAAACCCTGCGTGACGTGATGAACATGCTGGTTCACAGGGAAAGCGACGTGGCACGGGAGGCTTTGGGGATGATCGCCAAGAACTCTCCGCTGGCGATGGCCTGTGCCTTGGAGCTGGTCCACCGGGCGCGCTTGCGCGACGATATCGTTGCCGCCTTGCGCAACGAGTACCGCTTCACCTTCCGCGCGATGGAGCACGGAGACTTCCTGGAGGGGATCCGCGCGGCGATCATCGATAAGGATCGCCAGCCGGCGTGGCGCCATGACGGACCGATGGACGTGCCTGCGGTAGCGGTCGCCAACATGTTGCGGCCCCTCGGAGCCGATGAATGGACGCCATGAAGGGAGAGCGAAGATGAAGATCGGATTTATCGGGCTGGGAAACATGGGCGCGCCCATGGCAGCCAATCTTGTCGCGGCGGGCCACGAGGTCGTGGGCTTCGACACGGTGGCGGGTGCGCCCGATAGCGTGATGCGCGCGGGATCGGCGGCGGAAGCCGTAGCCGGAGTGGAAGTGGCGATCACGATGTTGCCCAATGGCGCGATCCTGCGGGCTGTCGCGGGCGAAGTCATTCCCGCCATGGCAGCGGGCGCGGTGCTGGTGGATTGTTCGACCGTCGAGGTGGAAGCGGCGCGGCATGTGGCGGGCCTTGCCCAAGAGGCGGGCCTGGGCTGGCTCGACGCGCCTGTCTCGGGCGGGATCGGAGGTGCTGCGGCCGGTACGCTGACCTTCATGGTCGGCGGCTCGGAAGAAGCCTTCGCGCGGGTTGGGCCGCTGTTCGACATCATGGGCCAGAAGGCGGTTCTGTGCGGGCCCGCAGGCAACGGGCAGGCGGCCAAGATCTGCAATAACATGATCCTCGGCGTCACCATGATCGCGACGTGCGAGGCCTTCGCCATGGCCGACAAGTTGGGCCTGTCGCGGAGTGCCATGTTTGACGTCGTCTCGACCTCGTCAGGCTATAGCTGGACGATGAACGCCTATTGCCCGGCGCCGGGCGTGGGACCGAAAAGCCCTGCCGACAACGACTACAAGCCGGGCTTTGCGGCGGAGTTGATGTTGAAGGATCTCGGCCTGTCGCAAAGTGCCGCGGAGGCGGCGGATGCGGATACGCCGATGGGGGCGCTGGCGCTGGCGCTTTACCGCAGATGGGTGGAGGAAGAAGACGGGCGCGGGCGCGACTTCTCGGCGATGTTGCCCCGCTTCGAAGGCCGCGGACGGATGGCGACTTGAGGGCGACCGGGACCGAAGCGTCATACCGGACCATCTTGGAAATGCTTGAAGCGACTCGATTTATTTTTCTTCCACATGTTGCCGAAATGTGGCACATTA
The DNA here is from genome assembly GCA_964615955.1 of uncultured Roseicyclus sp. GTDB lineage: Bacteria > Pseudomonadota > Alphaproteobacteria > Rhodobacterales > Rhodobacteraceae > Gymnodinialimonas. The sequence goes on along the minus strand of CAZTUG010000023.1, from coordinate 33,791 downwards.
TCACCAGACACTCCAAGATATGTCCGCCAAGACGGTCCGACCTGCTGCATATTGAAGGTGCACCTCGTCATTGCTGCACGGATCGCGGATCCCCTCGTGTCAAGAGAACGCCTCGCGAGCAACCGCGGGGCGTTTTTCTGTTTCGGGTCAGGTGAGCCTCGGGGCGGCGCGATTCAACTCGCGAGAAACGAATCGAGGCCCTGTTAGCTGGCTTCCATCCCGTCGGTCATGCCGCTTGAGACCGCCGCTTCGCGATCCTCGGCACTGGCACAGGTCATGCGGGTCACGACCTCGGTTCCGGCTGACACCTCTGTAGATGTCACGGTCACATGCGCTTCACCGCCCGTCTCTCCCCCCATGTTGCCAAGGTCGAACACCTCGGCATGGCGCAGGAGACGGTTTGGCTGCACGTCCTGAAACGTGACGGAGAAGCCGAATTCAGCCATGCCGTCGGCCTTGCACCATCGCCAGCGAAAGGCCCCGCCTTCGCGCAGGTCCATCTCGCAGACCGACATGGTCCAGCCCGACGGCCCCAGCATCCAGCGTGTCAGGATCGCGGGTTCAGTGAAGGCGCGCCAGACCATTGCCGGGCGCCCCGCGAAAGTCCGGGTGACGCCGACCGAGCGAGTGTCGGGTCGGGGCCAAGGGCGCGAGATCCTGAACCGTCGCCTTCCCCTCACCCAGTCGGCGCAGAATGGCGCGGCGCGTGGGATCGGACTCGGCGGCAAATCGACGGTCGAGTGCGGACCTGGCAGTTGGCTCCTTATATGACTTTCTTCTTATTTGACGTGATGGAAGCATCGGCACTCCGCCTCATGTAAAAAAGAGTCACTTACCCCTTGCGAGCCCCTGCGCGTCTCCCATATGAGTTAATGTGATTAACATTTACATTCACCCAACCGGAACACGAGGAGACATTTCCGATGACCACCACAACTGCCCCTACCATCGCCACTGAGGCCAAAGGTTGGTTCTCGCGCGCCGAAGGCTGGCTTGACGCCCGTGGCAAGGGCGCCTGGATTGCCGCCATGGTGCTGGGATTCATCTTGTTCTGGCCCATCGGCCTCGCCCTTCTCGCCTATATGATATGGAACAAACGCATGTTCAACGGATCCTGTTCGTCGCGCCGCCACAGCCACGGCCACAGCTTCCGCACTTCCGGCAACACGGCCTTCGACGCCTACAAGGCCGACACCCTGCGTCGGCTGGAAGAGGACCAAGGCGCATTCGAGGCGTTCCTGGAGCGCCTGCGTGCCGCCAAGGACAAGTCCGAATTCGACCAGTTCATGGACGACCGCGCCAAGGTCGCCAAGGCCGGCCCGGACACGGCCGAAGCCTGAGCGCGGCCAAGGCCGGGGCCGTTGTCCCCCTGCCCCGGCCTCAGCCCCTTGCGATCTCTCCCCTGGTCGCAAGGGGACTTTTCCAGATTTTGCCCTTTTCAACGCATCGAGCATTCCCCATGTCCCGATCCATGACCCGTTCGCCCCTTCCCGATCCGACCCATGACCCCGCCTTCTACGACGGCGTGCTGCCCAAGCGCCTATTCGCCTGGATGATCGATGTCGGCCTGATCATGGCCGTGATGTTGATCCTTTCGATCCTGAGCGCGGGCATCTTCTTTCTGCTGTGGCTGCCGATCCACGCGGCGGTGAGCTTCCTCTATCGCTGGCAGACGTTGAAGACACGCTCGGCCACGTTGGGTATGCGCGTGATGAACATAGAGCTTCGCGGCCCCTCCGGCGCGCCTCTCACCGGGCCGCAGGCGGCGCTGCACACGGCCACCTACTTGATCGGCGCGACCATGTTGGTAGTGCAACTGATCTCCATCGCGATGATGATCGGGCGGCCATTCGGACGTGGCCTCCCGGACGAATTGGTCGGCACGGTGATGATCAACCGCCCGGCCTGAACGGGCGTCGACCGCCGACGTATTCGTCCCTCGTAACCATGCCTGAAAAAGCTGTTGCTCACATCGGGGCGCATAAGGCAGGCTGGTCCCGATAATCGCCCGGACCCTGACCCCATGCGCCACACACTGCCCATTGCGCCGCAATTCTACGTGACGGCACCGCAGACCTGCCCCTATCTGGATGGCCGGCGGGAGAGGAAGCTGTTCACGGCGTTGCATGGCGACCAGGCCGAGACCCTGAACAACGCGTTGTCCAAGCAAGGATTCCGCCGTTCGCAGAACGTGCTTTACCGTCCGTCCTGTACCGATTGTGCCGCCTGCCTGTCGGCCCGCATTCGTGTCGCGGATTTCGAACCGAAGCGCGGCCAGAAGCGGATCGCAAAGCGCAACGCTCACCTGACACGCACCCCCCGCTCGGCTTGGGCCACGGAGGAGCAGTATGCACTGTTCCGACGCTATCTCGACCGGCGCCACGCCGATGGCGGCATGGCCGATATGGACGTGTTCGAATTCGCCGCGATGATCGAGGAAACGCCGGTCCGCACCCGTGTGATCGAGTACCGGGACCCGCGCGATGTTCCGTCACGGCCAGAGGGGCGCGCGCGCGATACCGATCGTTCCGGCGCGCTGGCCGCCGTGTGCCTAACCGATATCCTCGATGACGGTTTCAGCCTCGTATATTCCTTCTTCGAACCCGAGTTGCAGTCATCCTCTCTCGGAACCTACGTGATCCTGGATCACGTCACCCTGGCAAGGGAGGCAGGGCTGCCTTATGTCTATCTAGGCTATTGGGTGCCGGGCAGCCCGAAGATGGGATACAAATCCAACTTCTCGGCGCTGGAGGTGCATGTCGGCGGTCAATGGCAACCGATCGGAGATTTGGACAGCTATTCGACCCAGACCCACCCGCTTTCGACCGATCCGATCGCACAACAGGTCGCCCAGATCACCCTGCCCGATCTGCGCGGCGACACGTGACGCCGGGACAGCGCCCAGGGCCATGCGGCTGACGCTCGTTACGCTTGTGGTTCCGGATTACGAGTCCGCCGTTGCGTTCTTCGTCGAGGGGCTTGGCTGGCACCTTCTGGCGGACGAGGATCAGGGGCGCAAGCGATGGGTCACCGTGGCCCCGCAGGAAGACGGCCCGGCGCTGGTGCTGGCCCGCGCGGACACATCCGCACAACAGGCCGCTATCGGCGCCCAGACCGGCGGGCGCGTCGGCTTTTTCCTGCAGACCGATGATTTCGTCCGCGACGCGGCGCGGATAACCAGCGCCGGCGGCACCCTGATCGAGACGCCCCGACACGAGCCCTATGGCACCGTCGCGCAATGGCGTGACCCCTGGGGGAACCTCTGGGACCTGATCGAACCGGCGCGATGAGGCGCCCGGCCCTCTTTCATCCTGGCCAAAGACGCCGGGGGCGCCGAAGGCACGGGTTGCCCCCCCCTCCTCCGCCAGCCGCCGTCCAATCTCGACGGGTGGGCTGTCGATCCCACGTCTTGCACGAGATGCACCGGCCGTCAGTTCGGCAGAAGATCCGGCACGATGGTCACGATCCCCGGGAACAGCCACAGGATCGCCAGCCCCAGGACCTGGATTCCGACGAAGGGGATCACGCCCCGATAGATGTGGCCGGTCGTCACGCTTTTGGGGGCCACGCCCCTCAGGTAGAACAGCGCGAAGCCGAAGGGCGGTGTCAGGAAGCTGGTCTGCAGGTTGACCGCGATCATGATCGTCACCCATTTCGGGTCCAGCGTGCCGCCATAGATCACCGGCCCGACGATCGGGATCACGATGTAGATGATCTCGAGGAAATCGAGCACGAAGCCGAGGATGAACAGGATCAGCATCACCAGAAGGAAGACGACCAGTTCGTTGTCGAAGGCGCGCAGGAAGTCCTGGATGTAATGCTCGCCTCCGAAGGAAATCAGCACCAGGTTCAATAGCTGCGAACCGATCAGGATGGTGAAAACCATGCTCGTGACCTTTGCCGTTTCCCGCACCACCGGTGGCAGAACGGATTTCCGGTACAGGACCCAACAGGCATAGAGCATCCCGAAAAAGGCGAAGTGATAGGCCGCCTGCGCCACGATATAGGCGACCCAATCCTCGAAGGGGACAACGGCTCGGGTGACACGCAGATCGAAATTGACGCCGACGAGGATCATGATGACGATGGCAAAGCTGGCGTAGATGATGATCTTCGACCAGCCATCCTCTTCCTTCAGCTTGCGATAGGCCGCCAGCATGATGGCCCCTGCCGCCCCCAGCGCCGCAGCGGGCGTGGGGTTGGTGATGCCGCCGAGGATCGAGCCCAGAACCGCCACGATCAGGATCAGCGGCGGGAACACCACGCGCAGAAGTTCGTTCTGCGACAGCCGCCCCATGGCGATACGCACCCCCCAAAGCGTCACGATGAGCGGCATTGCCATGATAAGGAACGTCGCCCCGGACCCGGTCAGCGGCCCGATGAACAGCACGTCCGCCAGCAGCATCAGGACGACGCCAAGTCCGCCCACGATCAGCGGAGTCGGGCTCGACGACGGCGAGATGCCGCGCGCGAGGATCAGGACAATTGCCAGAATCGTGGCCATGATCCCGATACCGGTCCCGATGGCGGGCGCATTGACCAGTGCGTTGGCCCGGGCTTCGACCAGTTCTTCTTCCGTCAGCAGTTGCGCGCCATCGCGCGCCCCCGCCCCTTGCGCGGCGCGGATGGCAACGGACTCGTCCCAGGCCTCCTGCCCATGCAATTCGATCATGGCCGCCTGACAAACGGGTGACACGTTGGTGCGCAGGGCCGTGCCGCCCTGTTGCTCGGCATAGTCCGACACCACAAGGGACTGGCTGCCGACGACACCGACCATACAGCCGATCACAACGGCACCGATCAGCGCCACGGGCGCGAGCAGGAACCATGTCAGGCCCTCGTTGCGCGTGATGACTTCGCCGCTGGAGGCCGCGAGCTGTACCGGCGGCGCCGATGCGGGCCGCACCATGGCGAAGAGGAAGGCATAGAGGCCGTAGAGGAACGCAAGGAACAGGCCAGGCAGAAGCGCCGCCTGGAACAGCGTCCCGACAGACAGAACCGCGGGCTCGCCCAGGTAGGTCAGCGCGTCGCCGCAGCCCGCAAGTTGCGCGCGGGTTTCCTGCCCCGTGGCATAGAGATCGCCCACCAGCGTGCCGAGCAGAACGATCACGATCGACGGCGGAATGATCTGCCCCAACGTGCCCGACGCGGCAATCACACCTGTCGCCAGTTCCGGGGAATAGTTGTTGCGCAGCATCGTCGGCAGCGCCAGCAGTCCCATTGTCACGACCGTCGCGCCGACGATCCCTGTCGACGCAGCAAGGAACGCACCTACCAGCACGATGGATACGGCGAGGCCGCCGGGCAGCGGCCCGAAGACCCGCGCCATGGTGGTCAGCAGATCCTCGGCGATCTTGGAGCGTTCCAGCGTGATGCCCATCATCACGAACATGAGCACGGCCAGCAGGGTCTCGATCGACTGGCCCGCGATTACGCGTTCGTTCATTCGGTTCACGATGAACGACAGGTTGCGGTCGATGGCCTGTTCCCAGCCGCCGACGAAGAGCGGCTCTTCCATGCGAGGCAGTTCAGGGTATCGGAAGACGGAAATGGCGTCGCGCGCCACGCCCTCGGCCAGAATGGCTGCGTATTCCGCCGACCCGGTATCGATGGCCTGGTGGATCAGCAGCCCCGCACTGTCCAATGCCGCGATGATCGCGAACGAGATGATGCCCGCCCCGCCGATGGCGAAAGCCACCGGAAAACCCGTCATGATCCCCGCGAAGAGAGTCAGGAAAACGATGATCAGACCGATCTCGATCCCGTCCAAACCGAAAAGCATTTTGCAGCTGTCCCTTACTTGTGCGCCGTGCGGGGCGCTTCGTTTTTCTGCGGCGCCGTGCTGGCACCCTTATCTTGTCGCGCCCCCGGGCGCATGGTCCATGACGGTCGCGGCGTCCCGCCGGATCCGCGACCGCGCTGTTCGCGGATCATGTGGATCCGGAATGGATCGCGTGTTCCATGTCTTCCGCATCGTCGCCCAAGTCGTCGCGGTCAAAATATTTTCCCTCGCTTTCTTCCCCTTCCAGCCATTCCAGGTAGGAGCGCCAGAAGAAGCAGACAGCCTGCAGGAAGACCATCACGCAGAAGGCCACGATCAGGACCTTGAAGAGGAAATAGGCGTTGAAGCCGTTGGGGCTGAAACCGATGGTCTCCACGTTCCAGCGCATCACGCGGGCCTGCATCAGCATCCGGTCCAGCGCGCCCGAGGCGGAAGGGTTGGGCACGACAAGGTGGCGCCACATGAAGAACCAGGCATACATATAGGTCAGCACCACAACCGGCATCATGAAGAAGAGGCTGCCGAACATGTCGATCAGGCGCTTGGTGCGAAAGCTGACGGCGGAATAGACAAGGTCCACCCGCACATGGCCACCCTGCACGAAGGTGTAGCTGACGCAGAGACAGACAACGAGCGCGTTGTAAAGCTTCAGTTCCTCCCCCCACCAGCTGAGATCTTGCGTGAAGGCGGTGCCGAGGGGGCCAAGCTGGATCTCGGACACGCGGAAGATCCGTTGCAGGAAGACGATCATCACCTGTTGCAGCACCATCAGCAGGCCCGCCCAGGCGGCAATGCGACCAACGCCATTGGCGAACCATTCGAGGCCGCGCACGCAGGCCCAGAGGATCTCGCGCTTCCAGGCCATGCCGAGCGCGGTGATCACGAGGAAGGTGACGAAGACGACGAAGAAGAATTCTACCGACCCGCCGTAATAGATGAAGCGAACCAGCGCTTCGCGGTTTTCCCAGAACAGCCAGTCGCTTGGGTGGGTCAGGGCATAAAAGAGATGATACGGAGCGAGCGCCAGATTTTGCAGCACCCAGAGAATGGCATCGAGCATTAGGCTGTCCCTCGGCGGCCCTGAAAGGGCGTCACACGCGTGCCAACGGGCACGGCGCTTGAGTGAGAAGAAACGGACGTGTCCCGCCCGGCAGCCGGGGCCACGGGCGGGACTTGGAGTGAGAGCTTAGCGATCAGCCCGCGTTCACGCGGTTGCGCTGGCGAGTGTATTCGCCGTCCGCAATATCGAACCATTCTGCCGATTCCTGCATCGACGCGAAGTAGCTGTTGGCGATGTTCGCATAGATTTCGTCACCCATGTTCTCCTCGCGGACCTCCGCAGCGGCGCGGCCGAACGCGTCCCATACGTCTTCCGGGAACTGGCGGATCTGGACGCCACCGGCTTCCAGACGGGCAAGTGCCGCGCCGTTTTCGGCCAGCGACAGCGCGGTGTTCTGGGCATGCGCCGCTTCGCAGGCGACCTTGCAGATCGTCTGCTGTTGGGGCGTCAGCGATTCCCAGATTTCCTGGTTGAAGACCAGGTGCAGGGCGGAACCCGGCTCGTGGAACCCTGCGGCATAGTAGATGTTGGTGACTTCCTGGAAGCCCATCCGCTCATCCGCGTAGGGGCCGATCCATTCCGCACCGTCGATCTGGCCCGAGGACAGCGCCTGGTAGATCTCGCCACCGGGGATGTTCTGCACCGACGCACCAAGACGTCCGATAACCTGCCCACCCTGGCCCGGCATCCGGAAGCGCAGGCCCTGAAGATCTTCGGCCGAGTTGATCTCGACGTTGAACCAGCCGCCGGGCTGCATCGCGGTCATGCCGACCATCAGGGGCTTCAGGCCGAAAAGTGCCGACAGGTCGTCATGCAGTTCCTGACCGCCGCGGCGGTAGTACCAGTTCGCCATTTCCTGGGCCGTCATGCCGAACGGCACGGAGGTCATGAACGCGAAGGCGGGATGCTGGTTGAGGAAGTAGTATTCGGCCGAGTGATAGACATCCGCCTGCCCCGAGGACACGGCGTCGAACACTTCGAACGCCCCCACGAGCGAGCCAGCGGAGTTCTTGTTGAACGTCAGCTGTCCGTCGGTCATGGTGGCGATGTAGTCGATGGCAAGTTGCACCGCGTCGTCGAAGATCGCGAAGCCGTCCGGCACCGAGGTGACGAGTGTGAGAGCACGGTTGCCCTGTGCGTAAAGCGGTGCCGCAAGCGTGGCGGATGCAGCAGCGGCTGCGCCCCCGACAGCGGACGTGCGCAGGAATGAACGACGATCCATGTGGTATTATCCTCCCTTGGTGGATTGTCCTTTCCGTGCCCTCCCTTTGGGTCACGGATGATTAGACGTGCTCGCACGTTAGCGAAGAGCCTTCGTAACGAAAACAGGTTTTCTTGCCTGAAGGGGGTATTTTTGTAAAATTTTCTTACCAATTTCGGCAGGAGGCTCGACAAGCGCCTCTGGATGCAGGGCTGTTTGCGCTATCATCGCCCCGGTGGCGATTTGCTGAAAATGGGGAAGACCTTTGCCTGAAAATCGGGCGAAACGGTCATGCCGGGCAGCAGAGCGCGCACTGGCATGCGCGAATCGGCCGTTGTCCCCGATGTCCCCGACGGCCCTGACAAACCCGAAAGGCCCTTCAAGAGAAAGGGGCCACGAAATCGCGGCCCCCCTTGGTCGACGTCCGAACAGACGCAGATCAGCCGATGACAGCGCCATCCTCGCGCCAGACGGCGATGACGGACGAGCGCGGCAGCGCGTCGCCGCCATCGGGCCAGGTGCCGCCGGGATGCTGGATGCCCACGAAGGCTACCGTGCGGTCGGTGTTCCAGGTCAGGCCCGTCACTTCCGAGCCGCTGGGGCCGGTGAGGAAGCGAGCGATTTCGCCCGTTTCGGGGTGGCCGATCAGCATCTGGTTGTTGCCCATGCCGGTGTAGGGGCCCTCGTTGCTGTCGTCGCCATCGGTCTGGATCCAGATCATGCCGGCGGTGTCCACCATCATCCCGTCGGGCGAGTTGAACATGTTGCCCTCCGTCACGTTGTCGGAGCCTGCGTATTCCCCAAGACCCACAACCGGGTTGCCCGCCATCACGTAGAGATCCCACGTGAAGGTATCTGCACCGTGATCGGCTCCGTCAGGACGCCAACGCACGATCTGCCCATACCGGTTCTCGGCGCGCGGGTTGGGCGTGCCAGGGGCAGGTTCGGCAAGGTCACCGCCCGCGTTGGTCCAACCGACGGCCCGACGCGAGTTGTTGGTCAGGCAGCAATAGGCTTCGGGCAGAGTGGTGGAAACGGCGATCCATTCGGGGCGGTCCATCGTGGTCGCACCCACGGCCGAGGCCGCCTGACGAGTATGGATGCAGATCATCGCCTGATCCATGCCCGTCGTGTCGGGCGTGAGAGCCTCCCACGCGCCGGTGCCGTCCGCGCTGAAGGTGGCGGCGTAGAGCGTGCCGTCATCCAGCAGGCCATCGGTCGGGCCGCCGTCGGTATAGGTGCCGTTCGACACGTATTTATACATGAACTCACCACGTTCATCATCGCCCATGTAGACGACGACGCGGCCATCTTCGGCCAGCGTCATGGCGGCGTTTTCATGCTTGAACCGGCCCAAAGCGGTGCGCTTGATCGGGGTCGAGGCCGGGTCGGCGGGGTCGATTTCCACCACATAGCCATAACGGTGCGCTTCGTTCGGCTCCGCCGAGAAGTCGAACCGGCTGTGATACATTTCGTAGGCATAGCGACCGTTGGCGCTGATGCCGTAGCGGCCGAAGCCCTCGGGCGCGGGCGCATCTGCGACGGTGGAGCCGAAATAGCCGTTGAAGTTTTCTTCGCAGGTCAGATAGGTGCCCCAGAGCGTCCGGCCCGAACCACAGTTGTTCAGCGTGCCAAGCACTTGCGTGCCAGACGGATCGGCCGAGGTCTGCAACAGCGGATGGCCCGCTGCGGGGCCGGTCAGCAGCATCGGCGTGTTGTGATGGATGCGGCGGTTGTAGGGGCTGTCCACGACCACTTCGTAGCCGTCGGCCCCCATGGCGACTTCCATCACGGTGACGCCCTGAAGGTTCATCAGCGTCATCACGTCATCTTCGGTCGGCGGAACGCCTTCGCCACGTGCCGGGATATTGACGCGGGTATTGACGTATTCGTGGTTGACCGCGATCACTTCGGCGCCGTCGATGTTGAACAACTCCATCCCGTCGGTATTCTCGCCGAAGACCATGTCGGAGCCCTCAACGCCGTGACCGTTGGCGAACTCGGGCGCGCCCGAAAACAGCGCATCGCCCCAACGGACGACCGGGCGCCACATGTAGCCCTCGGGCACATGGACGGCGTTATCGGTGAAGGCCGGGATCGGGGCAAAAGGGAACGCGGAATGGGCATCCGCAATCGCCGTTGTGCCGCGCAACAACGCGGTCCCCATGACGGCAGCGCCCGACCCGAAGGCCAGAACCGACCCGATGAACCCGCGGCGGCTGAGCGAGGCTTCGACAACATGGTCGAAATCGGTGGTTTCGGGGGCTGGGCGGATGGTTTCATCCCAGTCGTCCCAGCTCATGTCGCTTCTGTCGATGTCTTTCATCGGATGACCTCTCCACGATAAAGGAATTGCGCGCATCCCCTGCGCGCTGCCGGAACGGTAAAGGCGCGTTGAAACAGTTCTGTGAAACCCGCGCGCGAAGGGCGCGACAAAATACGCCCGACATTAGTTGCGCAAAACGCCGCTCAAACGACATTTTCTTTATCCGGCCTGTCTTTTCGCGGTTGACGCGCGATTCCGCCCTACCTAACCTGCGCAACGATACGAACCGACGGAGGTCCGGAAATGCCCGGCATTCTCGTACTTGTAGGAAGATGGTGCATGGGTCGGTAACGGCATCCATATCTGGAACCCATGCGCCCTCGGATCACCTCCGGGGGTTTTTTTATGTCCCGCGGGCGTCCTGCCGGCCCGGGAAGCGCAGAAGAAGGAACACGCGCAATGTCACAGATGACCGGAGCAAAGATGGTGGTCGAAGCCCTGAAAGAGCAGGGTGTCGATACGATATTCGGCTATCCCGGCGGCGCGGTGCTTCCGATCTACGACGAACTTTTCCAGCAGAATACGATCCGGCACATCCTCGCCCGCCACGAACAGGGTGCGGTCCATGCGGCCGAGGGCTATGCGCGCTCCACCGGCAAGCCGGGCGTCGTGCTTGTCACCTCAGGCCCTGGTGCGACCAATGCCGTCACCGGCCTGACCGATGCGTTGATGGATTCGATTCCGATCGTCTGCCTGACGGGTCAGGTGCCGACCTTCATGATCGGCTCGGACGCGTTCCAGGAAGCCGATACCGTTGGCATCACCCGGCCCTGCACCAAGATGAACTGGCTGGTGAAGGAAACTGACGCGCTGTCGGACACGATCCACCAGGCCTTTCATATCGCCATGTCCGGGCGCCCCGGTCCTGTTCTGGTTGATATTCCCAAGGATGTGCAGTTCGCCAGCGGAGACTACACCCCCAAGCCCAAGGCCCGCGTGTCCCACTACCAACCGCGCGTGAAGGGCGATATCGAGATCATAACGGCGCTGGTCGAGGCGATGGAGACGGCCGAGCGGCCCGTGTTTTATACCGGCGGCGGCGTCATCAACTCCGGCCCCAAGGCATCCGCGCTGCTGCGCGAGTTGGTGGAGGCGACGGGCTTTCCGATCACCTCGACCCTGATGGGCCTCGGCTCCTACCCCGCATCCGGCGGGAAATGGCTTGGAATGCTGGGGATGCACGGCACCTACGAGGCCAACCTCGCGATGCATGGTTGCGACCTGATGATCAATATCGGCGCGCGTTTCGATGACCGGATCACCGGGCGTATCGCGGATTTCAGCCCCAAGTCGCGCAAGGCCCATGTCGATATAGATCCCTCTTCCATCAACAAGGTGATACACGCAGACTTTCCCATCATCGGGGATATCGCCCATGTGCTGGAGGATATCCTGAAGGTCTGGAAGGCGCGCGGGCGCAAGGGCAACCGCACTGCCGTGCAGACCTGGTGGCAACAGATCGCGGCATGGCGGGCGGTCGATTGCCTTGCCTACAAGCCGTCCGAGGCCACCATCAAGCCGCAATACGCCCTGGAGCGCCTGGAGGCACTGACCAAGGGCCACGACCGCTACATCTGCACCGAGGTGGGGCAGCACCAGATGTGGGCGGCGCAATTCCTGGGCTTCGAGGATCCGAACCGCTGGATGACCTCCGGAGGTCTCGGTACGATGGGCTACGGTTTCCCGGCCTCCATCGGCGTGCAGATCGCCCATCCCGATGCATTGGTCATCAACGTCGCCGGCGAAGCCTCGTGGCTGATGAACATGCAGGAAATGGGCACCGCGATCCAGTATCGCCTGCCGGTCAAGCAGTTCATCCTCAACAACGAACGCCTCGGGATGGTGCGCCAGTGGCAGCAACTGCTGCATGGCGAACGCTATTCGGAATCGTGGTCCGAGGCGCTGCCCGATTTCGTGAAACTGGCCGAGGCCTTTGGTGCCAAGGGCATCCTGTGCAAGGATCCCGCCGATCTGGACGATGCGATCATGGAAATGTTGAACTACGACGGCCCGGTCATCTTCGATTGCCTTGTCGAGAAGCATGAGAACTGCTTCCCGATGATCCCGTCCGGCAAGGCCCACAACGAGATGTTGATGGGCGAGGCGGAAACGCAGGGCGTCATCGATGCGGACGGGGGTGTGTTGGTGTGATCCGCGTTTCAACCCTCTGCGCGCTTGTCGCGATCGCCTCCCCCGCCTCGGCGCAGGGCGTTGCAAGCGGCGTGGATGCCCTGTTCGACCTGCTCTGCGGTCGGTCGGTCCATTACTACGACGAAGGGGGGAACCAGATCGAATACACCGCCGGAGATGGCAGCGCCTTCCTGTGGCACCACGACAATCCGAACGTGATCGTCGGCACATGGGGCGTCTACGATACCGACGGGGTCGGGCCGCAGGTCTGTTTCGAATACCCCGCAAGCTCGTTTGGCCCCCTCGACCCTGGTGGCCTGCATTGCTGGACCGAAACGCGGCTGTTCGAAACCGTGGTGCAGGGCGGTGTCTTTGCGGGCGACCGCTATGGCCTGCGCGATGGCGAACCGCCCTACCCCTTGCCCGAACATCCCTTTGTCGAACTGGAAAGCTTCGACGCCGAATTCCCCGAGCTTCCGCCGGAACCGCTGTGCGGTCTGCCGATCTCCTGACGCAAACGCCCTGAATAGGACCTCCCCTCCATGTCTCCGCTGAAACTCGAACAAGGCGCCTCCAGCCATTCCGCCTATGACCTCCGCTCGCACATGTCCGACGTGATCGAGACGCACACGCTTGCGATCCTGGTGGAGAACGAACCGGGCGTGCTCGCACGCGTCATCGGCCTTTTCTCCGGGCGCGGCTACAACATCGAAAGCCTGACCGTGGCAGAGGTGGACCATGGCGGGCACCGCTCGCGCATCACCATCGTTACCTCCGGCACGCCGCAGGTGATCAACCAGATCAAGATGCAACTGGAACGCATGGTGCCCGTCCACGAGGTGCAGGACCTGACGGTGGAAGGCCCCTTCGTCAGCCGCGAACTGGCGTTGATCAAGGTCGTGGCCAAGGGCGAGCACCGGGTGGAGGCGCTCCGCATCGCCGAGATCTTTCGCGCCAACGTGGTGGACAGCACGCTGCAAAGCTTCGTGTTCGAGATTACCGGCACGCCGGAAAAGGTCGATGCGTTTTGCGAGTTGATGCGGCCGCTGGGCGATGTGCGCCTGGCCCGCACAGGCGTCGCTGCAATCGCCCGGGGGATCTGAGGCGCGCAAAGGCGGGCTGCCCTACCCCCGCGCGCCCGTGCGGGACCTCACCGAGGGACGGTGCGATCCGATCTTGTCCCCGTCATTCAGTCGGAATGAGACCGGCTTCTTGTGCTGCGGCGATCTCGTCCGCGCTGAGTAGCCCATCGGCATCGGCGTCGAGCGCCATGAACTCGTCCTCGGTCAAGGCGGGCATCACGACCAGCATTTCGGAATAGCTGACCATACCGTCGCCGTCGGCGTCGATGGCCTCGGCCTGCCCCATGGCAAGGCTGGCGCCCCCCAGGAGAATGGCAAAGGCCCCGGCAAGGGCGATGGCGGCAAAGCGCGGTGTGTCGAATGCGGATTGCATCGGAGATATCCTCTCTGTGCGGTTTCAGATTCAGATGCGGACCACCGGGTTTGGCGGGACATCTGCAACGGAAGAGGCGTTGGAGGGGTGGTTTCATCCCTGCGCCGATCCAGACCGCCAATCGTCGGCGGCGGCTTGCCCAATCGCACCCGCCCGCCGCGCGACGTCCCGCCGAGGATGCGAACCATCGGCAGGAGATCGCCAGTGGCGGGCGGGGATGGGCGCGGGTTGGCCGGCATCTTCACCGGGGGCTTGTCCGGGCCGTCTCCCGGGCGCAGCGTTGGATCGTCGCTCATCCGAATGCGCCGGATGCGCGGATCGGAGTTCCTTCAGCAAGGTCCCTTGCAATGACCCGTCCATCCGACCTGCCGCCCGCCGGTGGCCCGCCCCGGGCTCTGCCAGAGGGCAACCCTGACCCCATCGCCGCTCTGCCGTCCTCGCGCATCTTCGCCGCCCTGCTCAGCGACCTGCGCAGTTCGGCCCGCAGGCTGGCCCGCTCGGGCGAGGATGCCGACGACCTGGTGCAGGACACGCTGCTGCGGGTCTGGGCGCGGATGGCGATGGCGGCGCATGGTGGCGGCGATGCCGCCGCTGTCGAGGACCTGCGCGCCTATGCCTTCGCCACCCTGCGCCACCGTGCCTTCCAGCGCGCGCCCGTGGCCCGCCCCGTTCCATCCGAACGGGCATCGGAACCTGAAGACATTGCAGCTCCGCGCGGCTCGGACGGCGCGGTGCGGCTGGCCTGTGCCGAGGCGCTGGCCGCCCTTGCCGAATTGCCCGAAGATCAGCAGGACCTGCTGCGCCTGCGCGCGATGGAGGGCCTTAGCTACGCCGAGATCGCGCGCCGCACCGGCCTGCCGCTCGGCACCGTGACCTCGCGGCTGGCACGCGGGCGCGCGGCGCTACGGGTGGCGCTGGATCTGCCGCCGAGCGCACCGGTGGCTGACCTTCTGGGCGGCGCTTGAAGCAGGCATGTCTTGAGTGAGAACGAAAGTGTCGCGGACCGGCAAGACGCCCCCGGTCCCCCGAGCACAGCCTAACGCAAGCCATCTTGTTGCAGGACCCCGCACATGCCCGACGATCTCTCTCGCCCACTCGCAGACGTCATGGCGCCAATCCAGCGCGCCCGGGGCCTGCCCAACGCCCATTACATCGACCCAATGACCATCGGGCGCGAAAACCGCGCCGTCTTGGAGACGACTTGGGCCGCCCTTGCCGTGGGCGCGGACGTGCCGGAACCGGGCGACGCCAAGCCCATCGACTTTCTCGGCCAGCCACTTTTGCTGCTGCGTGACGACGAGGGGGCCGTGCGGGTCTATTTCAACATCTGCCGCCATCGCGGCATGATCCTTGTCGGGTCTCCCCGGAAGATCGATGGCGCGATCCGTTGCCCTTACCATTCGTGGTGTTACTCCAAGGATGGACGCCTTGTCGCCACGCCCCATGTCGGTGGGCCGGGGCAAAATGCCTGCGACGGGATCGAACGCGCGCGCCTCGGCCTTTCCACCGTCCGCTCCCATGTCTGGCGCGACGTGGTGTTCATCAACCTTTCCGGCGATGCCCCCCCGTTCGAGAAGGTTCATGCCGATCTACTGACCCGTTGGGCCGAGTTCGAACGGCCGATCTTCCATGGCGGCCACGACAGCACCTTCATCCTGGACGTCGCGACCAACTGGAAGCTGGCGGTAGAGAACTACTGCGAGAGCTACCATCTGCCTTGGGTGCATCCGGGCCTCAACAGCTATTCGCGGCTGGAGGATCACTACCATATCATGGAGCCGGGCCGGTTTTCGGGGCAAGGCAGCTATGTCTACCGGCAATTGCAGGGCGCCGATGGCGAGACCTTTCCGGACTTCGCGGGCCTGTCTGGGTTCTGGGATACCGGGGCGGAATATGTCTCGCTGTTTCCCAATCTGCTGCTCGGGGTTCACCGCGACCATGTCTATGCGATCATCCTGGAGCCGGTGAGCCATGACCGCACGCGCGAGCACGTGCACATCTATTACCCAACCCCTGATACCGACGAGACCCTGCGCGCCAAGAACGCGAAGCAGTGGGAAAGCGTTTTCCTGGAGGACATCTTCGTCGTCGAAGGCATGCAGCGCGGGCGGGCGGCCTCGGGCTTCGATGGCGGGCGGTTCTCGCCTGCGATGGACGGGCCGACCCATCTGTTCCACGCTTGGGTCGCATCCCGTGTCGATGCGCACGGCGCTTGAGACTTGGACCGCTTGGCCCTTGATGAAGCGCTACTGGCCGCCCATGCGGCAGGCGACCTTCACGGTCTGATCTTGCTCTATGTGCGGGCAGCAGAGATGGAGGGCCCCGGCGCGACCTTCTACCTGACCCACGCCTATGTCTTCGCGTTAGAAGCGGCGGACCCGCAGAGCGCCGCCCTGCGTGCGCGGCTTGTGGCCATGGGGGCGGAACGGGACGAGAGCATGAGACCCGCCCGCTAACGGTTGCGTCACACCGCTTGCCGGTTGCGAAACAGGCGCAACCCCACCACCAGCAGCCAGACCAGGATCAGCGGCCGGATCACCGGGGCATAGTGGCTGGGGTAACAGCCCCGCGCGGAGCCGAAGCGCAGGGCATCGCGCAGCACATCGCTCCAGCCGTCATTGTGCCGTCCGGCGGAGACAAGACCGCTGCCGTCATCCGCAAGCGCCACCGCAATCACGCCGCGCGTCTCCAGATCGGTCACAACACGGATGGCAGCGGGATCCGTCGCCGAACCGTCCAGCAAATCGACGGCGAAGGCGCAGAGGTTCTGCGGCGCGAAGCTGCGCAGTCCGGGCGTGTCGCGCAGGGCGGTGTAGCGCGCCCAGGGGTCGAACCCCGGAGCGGGCAAGCAGGTCTCGACGGTGCATGGAACGACGGCGATCGGCTCGAAATCCAGATCGCGGGTTCGGTCGGCAACCCAGATGACCCCGACAGCGGAAAGGCAGCAGAAAAGCACCCCTTCCACTACGCGCAGCAGGCTCTTCAGGCGCGCTGCGGGTCCGAGTTCGAAGCCCTCGTCATTGTCCTCGCCGCCGTCAGCGTCACGGTTCCCCGTCAGGCGAACTGATCGGCCAAGTCGCGGGCTCCCGGAAGAGCCAACTGATGGGCCATGTAATCGGCCGCGCGGTATTCCAGGAGGCGGGTCGTCAGCTGCGGGTGCCAAGGATCACGCGGACATAGTGTTGGGTCTCGTCGAAAGGCGGCACGCCATTATGACGCTCCACCGCTTCGGGGCCGGCATTGTAGGCCGCCAGCGCGAGGCGCCAATCGCCGAAGCGGCGGTATTGCGAAGCGAGGTATCGCGCACCGCCATCGAGATTGGCGACCGGATCGGAAGGGTTGACGCCGAGGATGCGCGCAGTGTCGGGCATGAGTTGTGCCAACCCAATCGCCCCGGCATGGCTGACCGCCTCGGTGTTCCAACCGCTTTCCTGCTGCACGAGGCGCAGAAAGATATCCTCGGGGACACCATGGCGGCGTGCAGCGGAGCGGGCGACTTCAAGGAAAGGGCCGTCATAGCCGCCCTCGTATGCCGGCAGACCGCGCGTCGCCACACTGTCAGGGCGCAGGCGGGCAGAAAATTCGTATTGCGTGGCGGCGCGTCCATCCAGCACGCCCATGGCACGATCCAGCCGTTCGAGCCCGCTTTGCGCCAGCGCCGGGGCGGCGCCGAGCACGCCGAGCACG
>CAZTUG010000023.1:0-16050 GCA_964615955.1 uncultured Roseicyclus sp. | reverse complement strand
CGCCGAGCACGCCGAGCACGGCAAAACAGAAGGCCCCTGCTGTTGCAAGGAGAGGAGACTGGCGGGAAATCACGGGACCTCGAATAACTTGCGTATGACATCGGGACTATAGCGCGCCTCGCGTTCGCGATCCAGAGCCGCACGAATTTGGCGCGCGATAAGGGTTTTATTAACCGCGTTGGGGTGGTCTAACCGGGAAAATGCCGCGCTTCGGAGGAATCGGAGCGGGCACCAGACCAAGGGGGAAAAGCGATGGCAGGGTCCGTCAACAAGGTCATTCTGATCGGCAATCTGGGGCGTGATCCGGAAGTGCGCTCGTTCCAGAACGGCGGCAAGGTGTGCAACCTGCGCATCGCCACGTCCGAGACGTGGAAGGACAAGAACACCGGAGAGCGCAAGGAGCGGACCGAATGGCATTCCGTGGCGATCTTCCAGGAGGGGTTGGTGCGGGTCGCAGAGCAATACCTCAAGAAGGGTTCCAAGGTTTATATCGAAGGCAAGCTGCAGACCCGCAAGTGGCAAGACCAAAGCGGGCAGGACAGGTATTCCACCGAAGTCGTCCTGCAGGGCTTTGACGGTGTGCTGACAATGCTGGACGGCCGCGACGGCGGTAGCGGCGGTGGAGGCGGCGGATATTCCGGCGGTGGCGGCGGTCATGACGACAGGGGCGGCTATGGCGGACCGTCTGATGATCGCGGTGGACCAGGAGGCGGCGGTTTCGGAGGCGGTTCAGATCTGGATGATGAAATCCCGTTCTGAACAGGGTTGGGCCGCCGCGCCACGGCGCTGCCGAAGGGCGCTTCTGGCTCCGCCCCGGCGTCACGGCCTCCGGCAGCCAGACCGGGCGCCGCGCGGCCTTGCCGCCCCTCGGCAGGGATCGCTCTGCGCAGTCTCTTGGTACCATCACTCAAGCGGACACCATTTGCAGACGCGTGACCGGAGGCGTGGTGCGTGACACGGCGGACGGGCTTTTAGTCGATTTCCAGGATAAAACGGGCTTTGGTGGTATGGGCCACGGGCCGGGCGGGGGTGAGTGATGCAGCCGATAAATCCGACTTTCGGGACGACCTTCCCGCCCCCGGTGATGGAGGCGCGGCGCTGGCTCGACGGGAAAGTGTTTTCCGTGGACCGACCGCTGATGAACATGAGCCAGGCGGCGCCTGTCGATCCGCCACCCGAAGGGCTGGTGCGTGCCATGGCGGAGGCCCTGTTGAGCGATCCGACGTCGCATCTTTACGGACCGGTGCTTGGGCGCGACGAATTGCGGGCGGAACTGGCGCGGCAATGGTCCGATGCCTATCTTGGCATGGTGCGCGAGAACCAGGTCGCGATCACGGCGGGCTGCAACCAGGCCTTCACCGCCGTCATGGCGACCCTGGCCGGCGCGGGGGACGAGGTGATCTTGCCCCTGCCCTACTATTTCAACCACCAGATGTGGCTGGACATGGCAGGCGTGCGTGGCGTGCATCTGCCCACCGGCGACGACCTGATGCCAGATCCGGAGTTGGCGCAGACGCTGATCACGTCGCGCACGCGCGCAATCGTGCTGGTCACGCCAAACAATCCCGCAGGTGTCGAATATTCTCCCGTCCTTCTGAGTGCCTTCCGCGATCTTGCCCGTGCCAACGGGCTCGCGCTGGTCGTGGACGAGACTTACCGCGACTTCCATTCGTCGCAAGCCGCACCCCACGACCTCTTCTCCGACCCCGACTGGGACGACACGCTGGTTCACCTCTATTCCTTCTCCAAGGCCTACCGGCTGACTGGCCACCGGGTCGGCGCGATCATGGCAAGTGCGACACGGCTGGCGGAGGTGGAGAAATTCCTCGACACCGTGGCGATCTGCCCGCCGCAGATCGGACAGATCGGCGCGCTCTGGGGGATGCGAAACCTGGGCGACTGGTTGGCGGGGGAGCGGCTGGAAATCCTGGCGCGGCGCGATGCGGTGCGCGACGGCTTCAAGGGGCTGAACGGCTGGCAACTTCTGGGCTCGGGCGCTTATTTTGCCTATGTGCGCCACCCTTTCGATGCTCCCTCGGACGCGGTCGCCCGCTGGCTGGTGGACGCGGCGAATTTGCTGGTCCTGCCCGGGACCATGTTCGCCCCCGCGCGCGCGCAGGGCGGCTCCGGCCAAGCCGAGACCACCCTGCGCATTGCCTTCGCCAATGCGGACCGGGCGGGGCTGGCCACGATGGTTGCTCGCCTGAGCACCCTGACCGACCCGGACGCCAAGCCGCCCATCCACTTGCCCCGGTAACGGCAAATGCGTATCGGTTGGGCCGCGACTTCCACTCACAAGTCCCATTCGAAAGGGCCCTGAGACTATGGCACGATCCACGGCGAAACCCTCGGCGGCGAAATCCAAAGGGAAGAAGGCCTCTAACGTCTTCGTGTGGATCCTGATGGGCCTGCTGTTCTTCGCACTGGCAGGCTTCGGCATCGGATCGTTCAGCGGCGGGGCGAGCCGCGTCGGATCGGTCGGAGGCGTGGAGATCACGGCAGAGGACTACTTCCGAGCCATCAACAACGAGATCAACGCGCAATCTGCAGAGGCGCGAGCGCAGGTCACCTTCGCCAGCCTGCGGGCGCGCGGGATCGACGAGCAGGTTCTTGCCGGCCTCGTCGCACGCGCCGCGCTGAGCCATGAAGCGGCGCAGATGGGCATTTCGGTGGGCGACGCGGAGGTCGCGCGCCAGATCCGGCAGGTCGACGCATTCCAGGGCGTAAGTGGCCAGTTCGACCGCAACACCTATGAATTCGTGATCTCCCAGCAGGGCGCCACCCCGCGCGACTTCGAAGAGGACACCCGCGAAGATATTGCCCGGGCGCTGCTTCAGACCGCCGTGATCGGCGGCCTGACCCCGCCCGAGATCTTCGCGGAAACCATCGTCGCCTACCAAGGCGAGACCCGCGATTTCTCGCTGCTCGCAGTGACCGGCGCTGACCTGCCTGACGGTGTGCCGCAGCCGACCGAGGCGGACCTTGCCGCCCATTACGAGGAATTCCCCGATCGCTTCACCCGCCCCGAGACGCGGCGCATCACGCACGTTTGGGTCACGCCGACCGACATCATGGACAGCGTCGAGGTCGACGAAGAGGCCCTGCGCGCCCTCTACGACGCGCGGATCGGCGAATTTGTCCAGCCCGAGCGCCGGCTTCTGGAACGGCTTGTCTTCGGAACCGAGGCGCAAGCCCAGGCCGCCTATGACGCCATCATCGCCGACGAGACGGATTTCGACGCGCTGGTGGCCGAGCGTGACCTGACGCTGGACGATGTCGATCTGGGCGAGGTCAGTGCCGCCGATCTGGCACCAGCCGCCGCCGAGATGATCTTCGCCGATACCGAGAGCGAGATCATCGGCCCGGTCGAAAGCCGCCTCGGGCCCGCGATATTCCGTGTCAACGCGGTGTTGCAAGCGTCCGAAGTGCCCTTCGACGAGGCGCGCGACGACTTGGGCGCCGAGTTGGCCGAGGAAGGCGCACGGCGCGAGATCGACGCCATGCGCGAGGAGATCGACGACCTGCTGGCTGGTGGTGCCACGCTGGAGGAAATCGCCGACAGCACCCCCATGATCCTCGGAACGATCGACTACACGCTTACCTCGGAAGATGGCATTGCGGGCTATGACAGCTTCCGCAACGTGGCCGAGGCCGTGACCGAGACGGATTTCCCGGAACTGACCAACCTGTCCGATGGCGGCCTCTTCGCGCTGCGTCTGGACGAGATCGTGCCGCCGACCCTGCCGCCGCTCGCGGAGATTGCCGATGAGGTCGCCGAAGGCTGGACCGCCACCGCCCTGCGCGCCGCCGTCGCGGAGCGGGCGCAAGACCTTGTGGGACAATTGGCGATGGGCGCGCGGCTGGAGGACTTGGGCGAGGTCGCGGCCGAGCGTCTGATCCGCCGCCAGGATCTTTTGCCCGACCTGCCGCCCACCACCGCGGCGCAGGTATTCCAACTGGAATCCGTTGGTGACATCGTGATGATCCCCGGCGCCGAAGCCGCCTTGATCGTCCGGCTCGACGCTATCAACGCGGCGGCGCGCGACGCGCCCGACAGCGCCATCCTGTTGCAGATCGTATCCCGGACCATCGCGCAATCCATGGCACAGGACATCTTCGAGGCCTATGGTCAGGCCGTTCAGTCCGATGCCGGGATCACCACCAACAGCGCCGTCATCAACTCCGTCAACGCGTCCTTCCCGTGAGAATTTGATCATGGCGCAGCTGAGCGAGTTCGAGGCGTTTCGCGCCGGGTGGGAGCGGGGCGAAAACCAGCTGGTCCACGCACGGCTTGCGGCCGATCTGGACACGCCCGTTTCGGTGCTGCTGAAGCTGACCGATGCCGGGCGTGATGCCTTCATCCTCGAGTCGGTCACGGGCGGCGAAGTGCGTGGGCGCTATTCCATCATCGGCATGAAGCCCGACCTCGTGTGGGAATGCCGGGGCACGGAAGCGTGGATCAACCGCGCGGCTCGCTATGACCGCGACACGTTCGAGCCTTGCGCGCAGGAGCCGCTGACAGCCTTGCGGGCGCTGCTGGCGGAATCGGCCATCGACATGCCGCGCGACCTGCCGGCCGCAGCGGCAGGTCTGTTCGGCTATCTCGGCTATGACATGATCCGGCTGGTGGAGCATCTGCCCGATGTGAACCCCGACCCCCTGGGCCTGCCCGATGCGGTTCTGACACGTCCCTCCGTCATTGCCGTCCTCGATGGCGTGAAGGGAGAGGTCACCTTGGTGTCTCCCGCATGGCAATCGGGCGGGCTTTCGGCTCGTGCGGCTTATGCGCAAGCGGCCGAGCGGGTCTCGGATGCACTGCGCGACCTCGAACGCGCCCCCGGTGTTGCCGCGCGCGAGATGGGGGCGGCGCAGCCCCTGGGCGAACCGGTGTCGAACTTCACCCGCCAAGGCTATCTGGCGGCGGTCGAGAAGGCCAAGGACTACATCCGCGCGGGCGACATCTTCCAGGTTGTGCCGTCGCAACGTTGGACTCTCGATTTCCCGGAGCCGCCCTTTGCCCTTTACCGCGCCCTGCGGCGGACCAACCCGTCGCCGTTCATGTTCTATTTCAACTTCGGCGGCTTCCAGGTGATTGGTGCATCGCCCGAAATCCTCGTGCGGGTCTTTGATGGCGAAGTCACCATCCGCCCCATCGCGGGCACGCGGCCCCGGGGCGCGACCCCGGCCGAGGATGACGCATTGGAGGCGGACCTGCTGGCCGACCAGAAGGAACTGGCCGAGCACCTGATGCTGCTCGACCTCGGTCGCAACGACACCGGCCGTGTCTCGAAGATCGGCACCGTGCACCCGACCGAGGAATTCATCGTCGAGCGCTATTCCCACGTCATGCACATCGTCTCCAACGTTGTCGGCCAGTTGCGCGATAACGAGGATGCGCTGTCGGCACTGCTGGCGGGGCTGCCCGCCGGCACCGTGTCCGGCGCGCCCAAGGTCCGCGCAATGGAGATCATCGACGAGCTGGAGCCCGAGAAGCGCGGCGTCTATGGCGGTGGAGTGGGTTACTTCAGTGCCGGCGGCGACATGGACATGTGCATCGCTCTGCGCACGGCAGTGCTGAAGGATGGCAAGCTCTATATCCAGGCGGGCGGTGGCGTCGTCTATGACAGCGACCCGGAGGCGGAGTTCATGGAAACCGTCAACAAGTCCCGCGCAATCCGCAAGGCCGCCGAGGATGCGAGCCTGTTCTCGCGCGGGCGCAACACCTGACAGGCGAAAGCACCTGGTCCAATTCCGGGCCTTGCCGTGACAGCCGGTGCCGTCGCCGGCGACTTCGGGTGGGGCCATGGTCGTGGTCCGTCGGGATCTGCGGCCCAGACAGTGGGTCATCGCGCCCGGCAGGGGGATGCCTGAATGGCAGAGGAAGTGGTTGCCCCCGATTTAATGCCGAAGGCGCGCCAGACGGCGTGGACGCCGCGGGTGTTCCTTCGGATCAGGATCCCGATCCATCGGACGTCACCTCCACCCGACGCGCCCGGCCTTACTGGCCCGCCGACCGCACCAGCACCGCCGACAAGGGCGCGAGTGAGACCGCACTCGATCGCTCTCCCAGCGCCCAGGAAAACAGCGCGGTGACCGTATCCGGTCGGGTCCGTCCCACCACGACCACCGTCCCCTCCTGTCCTGCGGTGAACGCCGCGCGCGCGAGGAACCGGGTGATCTCCGTGGCGCGCTGGTCCTCGTCATCCAGCAGCCGGAACACTGTCACCGCGGGCACGCCGACGCGATCCGCAGATTGCTCGGCCGCGTTCAGCCCGCGCGGAAAGGCCACGAGGCCATGGCCGCTGGCCTGCAATGCCGCAACCAAGGCATCGAGCACCGGCCGGTCGCCCTGCACCCGCCCCTCGGGGGTGTCGAGCACCGCGACCGCCTCCGGCAGGATCGCCTCGGCCGCCAGCAACGCCACCTCGACATCCGTGGCGGTCGCGCCCTCCGGGATCATCGAGGCGAGGATGACGACCTCGAACCCCGCATCTCGGTAGATCGCTGCCCGTGCAGCGGCGTCGGGATGTTGCGGATCCACGGCGAAGGTTACCGGAAAGGTGAAACGGGTCAGGGTCGATTGTTCGATCAGGCTGTCGGGATCGTCGATCAGCAAGACCGACAGCAGCGGGCGGGTTTCGGTGGTGTCGAAGGGAGCGGCGAAGGCGCGGATCGCGGGCAACGCGCCCTGCGGGCGTGCGGGCGCGACGACGTCGGCGGGCCCCGCATCATCAGGGAGGCCAGGCATGGCGCCAATGAGGTCAGCAGCGCTCTCCTCCGCGACCGGAGGGGTGATTTGCGGAAAGCGTGACGTGGCGTCTGGTGCAGGGGCAGATGCAGCGTCGGGCTCGGCGTCGGCTGTCGCGGCCTCTGCGGCCGGGTCAGCGGGTGCCTCAGAGGGTGTTTCAACGGCCTCCTCCGGCGATGCCGGGTCGCTCGGGGCGGCAGAGATCGTCGGGAAGGTCGGGATTTGCAGCGGCACCGGCATCGGCTCGGGATCGGCTTCGGGCGCGCGGGCGGCATCGGCATCGGCATCGGCCTCTTCCGCTGCCTCTGGCGGCGTGATCTGCGGCAAAAGAGCCGTGCGGATGCGGGGTGTATCCGCAGCCGCCGGTTGCGTCAGGGCGGCAGGGCCACTGGCGATGACGGGCGCGGGCGCATCCGCCGGGCGGGCAGGTGTATCGCTTGCGACACCATCGAATACCACGATGGCAACGGGCGCATTCGTAGCCACGTCCGGTTGTGCCGAAGGGGTGGTGTCAAATCTGGGGGAACGGCTTTCACTGACGCCCTGTGGCGCTTGCGGTGCAGCGGCGAGGGGAGCCTCGTCGGGCGCCGGCAAAGTGGCCGTGGTCTCGGGCGGCGGGCGATTGAATTCAGAGCCGGGGGGCAATGGAACCGCCGTTGCCGGTGCCGCAGCGGCTTCGGTGTCGGCCGGTTCCGGGGTGGCGGGTTCGGCCTCCGGACTTTCAATCTCGGCGACCGCATCGGCTCCGGATGCGGGATCAACATCGGTGCCGGTTTCGGCTTCGGCCTCTGCCGCGTCGGCATCGGCGCTTGCCAATGCAGAATCGGTCGCGTCAGTGCCGTCCGGGGCCCCTTCATCGCCAACAACCACGATCTCGCCTGGCACGGCCCCCATGCCCCCCTGCCCGTCCCTCGGCGGCAATGGAGAACTCAGGGACAGCGCGGCCAGTCCAAGGGCCGAGACCAGCAGGCCCCATATCATTCCGGTTGTCAGACCACCCATGGCCCTGCTCCTGTCTGCTCTGCCCGGGGCTGATCCCCGGCGCTGCTTGCTGATCCGCACCAGCGGCCTGCTTGACCCAAGGGCGCGGCTTTGAAAGATGTATAGCGCGGGCGCGCGTCGCGTTCATCCCTTTTTAACCTGCCACCTCCCCCGAAGGCCGCGCGACATGATCCTCCTGATCGATAACTACGACAGCTTCACCTATAATCTCGTACATTACCTCGGCGAGTTGGGCGTTGAGGTCCGCGTGGTCCGCAATGATGCGATCACGGTGCAGGAGGCGATGGCCAGCGGTGCCGACGGGATCGTGCTCAGCCCCGGCCCCTGCGACCCGGCGCAGGCGGGCATATGCCTCGCGCTGACCCGCGCGGCGGCGGGCGCTGGACTGCCGCTGCTGGGAGTCTGCCTCGGCCACCAGACGATAGGCGCAGCCTTCGGCGGCCACGTCATCCGGCACACTGAGATCGTGCATGGCAAGATGGGCGTGATCCTGCATCAAGGCAAAGGCGTCTTCGCGGGCCTGCCCTCGCCACTTGCCGGGACCCGCTATCACAGCCTTGTGGTCGAACGTGCCACCCTGCCCGACTGCCTCGAGATCACGGCGGAACTGGCCGACGGCACCATCATGGGCCTGCGCCATCGCGGCCTTCCCATCGAAGGCGTGCAATTCCACCCCGAAAGCATTCGGTCGGAACATGGCCACGCGATGCTGCGGAATTTCCTGACCTTGATCGACCACCCCACGACCGACCAGAAAGTACCCGCATGACCTCTCGAAACAGGGGGGCTGACGGCTCCTCCGCCACTGTTGACGCAGCGCTGACCTTCAACGCGATGAAACCGATCATCTTCGCCGCCTCCGAAGGGCCGCTGAGCCGCGCGCAGGCCGAAGAGGCATTCCATTACCTGTTCGAAGGGTCCGCCACGCCGGCGCAGATGGGCGGATTGATCATGGCGATGCGCGCACGCGGCGAGTCGGTGGCGGAATACGCCGCCGCAGCGCAGGTGATGCGGGAGAAATGCATCTCTGTCACCGCGCCCGAAGATGCGATGGACATTGTCGGAACCGGCGGCGACGGAATGGGGACGCTCAACATCTCGACCGCGACGGCCTTCGCGGTGGCGGGCGCAGGCGTGCCGGTGGCCAAGCACGGCAACCGCAACCTGTCGTCGAGATCCGGCGCGGCGGACGTTTTGGGGGGGCTGGGTATCAATGTCATGGTCGGCCCGGAAGTGGTGGAAGCCTGCATCCGAGAGGCCGGAATTGGCTTCATGATGGCACCGATGCACCACCCGGCCGTCAAGCACATCATGCCTGTGCGGCAGGAACTCGGTTGCAAGACCATTTTCAACATCCTGGGTCCGCTGACCAACCCAGCAGGCGTGAAGCGCCAGTTGACCGGCGCCTTCGCCATCGACCTGATCTATCCCATGGCCGAAACGCTGAAGGAACTGGGCTCCGAGGCCGCATGGCTGGTCCACGGATCGGACGGCACTGACGAGATCTCCATTGCCGGCACCACTACTGTGGTCGAACTCAAGGACGGCAAGCTGAAGAGCCGCGAGGTCCACCCCGAGGATGCGGGCCTGCCGGTCCACCCGTTCCGCGACATCCTCGGCGGCACGCCCAAGGAGAACGCGCAGGCGCTCCGCGCGCTGCTGGACGGCACGTTGGGGGCCTATCGCGATGCGGTGCTGATGAACGCGGCCGCCGCCCTGATCGTGGCGGGCCGCGTGACCGACTTGCGCGACGGCGTCGAGGTGGCGCGCGAAAGCATCGACAGCGGCAAGGCGCGCGCGGCGGTGGAGGCAGTAGCGAAAATCACCTCGGCGGCTCGCTGAGTCGGCTGGAGGAACACGAGATGGCCAGGGATTGCTTGCCGGGCGCGGAGGGGCTCTGCCTCCGCTGCTGCGCAGACTCCTGCATTTCCAGAAAATGTGAATTACTGGCAAGCGGACCAAGCCATGGGCGGCTCGACCATCCTACCGGTTCGCCCGAAACCTGCACGCGTGCCAATTCTGACGCCGCAACTGCCGGACAGGTTTTGACAGCGCCTTCTTTCCCGCTTGCGGCAGGAACGGGTCCGCACTGTTTCCATCGAGTCCCGCTCGCCCATCCAGAAGGAGATCCCATGGCGAAATCGGGGGCAACCATTGGCCGGTCATGGCAGATCACCTGCCGACCCTCGGCACGGGGCTGCTGGCGGTGGGGGGTATCGCGGCGGCGCTTTGGCGACGTCCGGCGCAGGATCGGCCCGCACATGTCCTCAAGCGCCCGCCCCAGAACCGGAAGGACTGACCGGGCAACCCGCACCGCCTCGACAGGCTGAAGGCTCTGGCCTAAGACATCTCCATGAAAACCATTCTCGACAAGATCAAAGTTTACAAACTGGACGAGGTGGCCAACGCCAAGGCCGCGCGGCCCCTTTCGATGGTGGAAGAGGCCGCCCGCGCCGCGCCACGGGTGCGGGGCTTCGGCTTTGCCCTGCGCGCCGCGCAATCCAC
This sequence comes from uncultured Roseicyclus sp., assembly GCA_964615955.1. Lineage (GTDB taxonomy): Bacteria > Pseudomonadota > Alphaproteobacteria > Rhodobacterales > Rhodobacteraceae > Gymnodinialimonas. The sequence goes on along the minus strand of CAZTUG010000023.1, from coordinate 5,795 downwards.
CGGCTACGGCCTGATCGCCGAGATCAAGAAGGCCAGCCCCTCCAAGGGCCTGATCCGCGCAGATTTCGATCCGCCCGTTCTGGCGCGCGCCTACGAAACCGGGGGTGCCACTTGCCTGTCGGTGCTGACCGACGCGCCGTCGTTCCAGGGCGCGCCGGAATACCTGACCCGCGCGCGCGCCGCCAGCAGCCTGCCCTGCCTGCGCAAGGATTTCCTCTACGATCCTTACCAGGTTGCGGAAGCGCGGGCCTGGGGCGCGGATTGCATCCTGATCATCATGGCGTCGGTCGAGGATGGACAGGCGGCCGAACTGGAAGACGCCGCCCGCCACTGGGGCATGGATGTGCTGATCGAGGTGCATGACGGCGCCGAACTGGACCGCGCCATGGCTCTGAAATCGCCGCTTCTGGGGATCAACAACCGCAACCTGAACACCTTCGAGACCTCGCTTGAAACCACACGCGTGCTTGCGGCCCGGGTGCCCTCCGATCGCATGGTCATCTCGGAATCGGGCCTGTTCACGCCGGACGATCTGGCCGACATGGCCCGCCACGGCGCGCGCAGCTTCCTGATCGGCGAAAGCCTCATGCGCCAACCCGATGTCATCACCGCCACGCGCGCCCTGCTGGCCAACCCGGTCGCCGCGTGATGTCCGGCCTGACCCATTTCGACGACCAGGGCCACGCGCATATGGTCGATGTCTCGGACAAGGCTGTGACGGACCGTATCGCCGTCGCCGAAGGTTACGTGAAGATGTCTCGCCAAGCGCTTGATCTGGTTGAACAAGGTACGGCAAAGAAGGGTGATGTTCTGGGCACGGCGCGGCTGGCGGGCATCATGGGCGCGAAACGCTGCGCCGACCTGATCCCGCTGTGCCACCCGCTGCCGATCACCAAGGTCGCACTCGACCTTGCCCCTGACGCCGCCCTGCCCGGCATCCGCATCACCGCCACCGTCAAGACCTCCGGTCAGACCGGCGTGGAGATGGAGGCGCTGACCGCCGTTTCCGTTGCGGCGCTGACCGTCCACGACATGCTCAAGGCCGTCGACCGTACGATGGAGATCGGCGGGGTGCGAGTGGTGCTCAAAGATGGCGGCAAGTCGGGCCGGTTTGAGGCCGGGGAAGGATCCGCCCCATGATCTCGGTCGAAGACGCGTTGCGGGCCTGCCTCGATCTCTCCGCGCCCGTTGGCACTGAAACCGTGCCGCTGTCGCACGCGGGGGGCCGTGTGCTGGCCGCCCCCGTCGTGGCCTATCGCGATCAGCCCCCTTTCGGCGCCTCTGCAATGGACGGCTATGCCCTGCGCGACATGGAGGCCATTCCCGGCCGCCGCCTGAAGGTGATGGGCGAGGCACCGGCGGGCCATTACTGGCCCGGCACTATCGGCCCCGGCGAAGCCTTGCGCATCTTCACCGGCGCGCCCCTGCCCGAGGGCACCGACCGCGTGGTGATCCAGGAGGATGTGGTGCGCGACGGCGACCGGATCGTCCTTGGCCGCAACCTGTCGCAGGGCAGCAATGTCCGTCCCTCGGGCGCGGATTTCATGGCCGGGCACCGGATGGAAGCACCGCGACGCCTCGGCCCCGGCGACGTAGCGCTGGCGGCGGCCATGAACGCGCCAGTGCTGACCGTGTCGCGCCGACCCGAAGTGGCGCTGATCGCGACCGGGGACGAGTTGGTCAGCCCCGGCGAAACCCCCGCCCCCGACCAGATCATCGCCTCCAACACCTATGGCCTGAAGGCGCGGATCGAGGCCGAGGGCGGCATCGCGCGCCTGCTGCCCATCGCGCGCGACCGGCGCGAGAGCCTGGAGCAGGTGTTCGACCTCGCGAAGGGTGCGGACCTGATCGTGACGGTCGGTGGAGCCTCGGTGGGCGACCACGACATCGTGGGCGAGGTCGCCGCGGGACTGGGGCTGGAGCGGGCGTTTTACAAGGTCGCCATGCGCCCTGGCAAACCGCTGATGGCGGGGCGGATGGGCGACGCGGTGCTTCTGGGGCTGCCCGGCAATCCGGTCTCGGCGCTGGTCTGCGGCGAATTGTTCCTAGTGCCGATGCTGCGCGCGATGATGGGACTTCCGTCCGGCGAGCGTTCCCGCCTGCGCGCGCGGCTTTCGGTGGATCTCGACGCCAACGGGCCGCGCGCGCACTACATGCGGGCAGAGGTGTCGGACGGCGGCGACCTGCCCACCATCACTCCCTATGGCAATCAGGACAGTTCGCTGCTCACGATCCTGTCAGGCGCCTCCGCGCTGCTGGTGCGCCCGGTAGACGCTGCCCGCGCGCGCGCGGGCGACGTGGTCGAATTCATACCCCTGTCAGGTCTGTTCTCCTGATTCGTTGACAGATTGTTCCGAACATGTGTAGAACATAACCTGAACGCGTCTGCCAAAGGTGGTGCGTTTGGGCAGCTTTGGGTCATGGACCCATCCAAAAATTGAGGGAGACGGGGATGCTGACGCGAAAACAGCGCGATCTTCTGGAGTTCATTCACAAACGGATGCAGAAGGATGGCGTTCCGCCGTCGTTCGACGAGATGAAGGAGGCCCTGGATCTGCGCTCCAAATCGGGCATTCACCGTTTGATCACGGCGCTGGAGGAACGTGGCTTCATCCGCCGTCTCGCGCACCGCGCCCGCGCCATCGAGATCTTGAAGATGCCCGACGCGATGGGGTCTATCGGCGGGTTCGAGCCGCGCGTGATCGACGGCGACCGAGCCTCGCAACCGCGCGGCGCGATGCCGATCGAGGTGAGCGGCGCGGTGGAACTGCCGGTGATGGGCAAAATCGCCGCCGGTGTCCCTATCGAGGCGATCAGCCAGATCGCGGCCCATGTATCGGTCCCCCAGCAGATGCTCGGTCGCGGCCGCAGCCACTATGCGCTGGAGGTCAAGGGCGACTCGATGATCGATGCAGGCATCAACGATGGCGACATTGTCGTGATCGAGGAAGGCGATACCGCCGACAACGGTGATATCGTCGTGGCTCTGGTCGAGGATCAGGAAGCGACCTTGAAGCGTCTGCGCCGAAAGGGTGGCATGATCGCGCTGGAAGCGGCGAACCCTGCTTATGAGACAAGGGTGTTCCGCGGCGACCAGGTCAAGGTGCAGGGCAAGCTTGTCGGGCTGATCCGGACATATTGATCTCGACCGGCGACCCGGCGACCCGGCGAGGCGGAGAGAAGAGATGCAGAATCGCGGCCCCGCGCTCGATGCCGCGAGGTGAGAGAGCTGGCGTGCGCCAGTTGGAAGGCGGGTTGGGGGCGCTGCCCCCGCCCTTGGGACTCCCCCGGAGTTTTTTCAGAACGATGAAACCGGACGAGGACGAACCTTCGAAACTCGGTGGGCACCCATCTGGCGGATCGCAATGGCGTCAGAGATCCAGGTCCAGTTGCCCATCGACTTCCTTGCGGGTTCGTTTGTGGAGCCGGTCATTGACGAAGTGTTGCCTGGCACCTCTGTCCTTCCGGCTGGCGTGCTTTTCCACAATCCGAGCGGCTTCCGCCCCGAACCGGTCGCCGCGTCGCACGCCGAATGCACGCTCACGCGCTGCGCGGGCGGCTGTGGCGACATCGACAACGGGCAAGGGGTAGCGCTTGCCAAGAAGACTGCCCGCCCCGTCCCAGGTCCAGGGCGCTTGCAGATGGGCGTCGGGCACCGCGCGCAGTTCCGGGCACCAATGCCGCGTGAAGGCGCCTGTCGGGTCCTGATCCGTGCCTTGCTTGACCGGATTGTAGATCCGGATCGTGTTCATGCCCGTGGTGCCCGATTGCATCTGCATCTGGGGCCAGTGGATGCCGGGCTCGTAATCCGTGAACATCCGCGCCAGGTGCGGGCCGGTGGCCCGCCAGTCGAGCCAGAAGTGATAGGACGCCACCGCCACCAGCATCGCGCGCATCCGGAAATTCAGCCACCCTGTCGCGATCAAGGAGCGCATGCAGGCGTCGACAAAGGGGATGCCGGTTTCGCCCGCCTGCCACGCCAGAAGGCGCGCGGCATCGGGGATGCGCGGGCGCAGGTCCTCGTAGGCGGAATGCAGACAGCGCGTCTCGATCGAGGGTTGGTCCTCCAGTTTTTGCATGAAGTGGTCGCGCCAGGCCAGCCGCGCCTCGAAGCTGCGCAGGCTGCCAAGCCAGCCGGTCCTCGTGCCCGGAAGCTCCGCCCGCCGCGCGGCCAGCGCGTGGCCCGCCTCCCGCGCTGACAATGTCCCCCAGGCCAGGTGCGGCGAAAGGCGCGAGCAGGCCAGCGCGCCCTCCAGCGGCGAAGACATGGCGCGGCGGTAGTCCCGCCCCCGCTCTGCGAGAAAGCTGGCAAGCGCCGAAAGCGCCTTTGCACGGCCACCGCGCTGGCGTCCAGGGCACGGGTCGAAGGCGAGCCCGAGGGCGCTGGCATCGCAGATCATGCCCGGATCCATGGACACGCCCCGCAGGCCGTGCGGCGCAGGCACCGTGTCCATGCGCATCGCCCCGCCGCGCGCGCGCGCCCAACCATCGCGGCTGCCCAAGCGCCGCTGAACCCCTATCTGCGGCAGTTCGGTCCAGCGCAGGCCGACCAATCGGCACCACGCCGCCAGACGCCGATCGCGCCCGTAACTCCAGAGATTGCCGGTTTCCTCGGTGCTGATGATCTCGCCCACGCCATGAGCGGCACAAAGTTCGGCCAGCACCTCGACCATGTCGCCAGTCCGCACCACCAGTGGCGCGCCCAAAACGGCGAGGTCGGCACGCAGGTCGGCCAGACTTTCTGCCACGAAACGCCACTGCCGGGCGGAGGCGTCGGGTTGCGCCCAGGCGTCGGGTTCCACCACGAACACCGGCAGGACCACCCGCCCCCGCGCAGCCGCCAAGGCCAGTGCCGGGTTGTCCTGCACCCGCAAATCGCGCTTGAACAAAACAAGAACACTTTCCATCACCGCACAGGTAGCAGGTTCTCGCGCCTCTGCAAGACGTCCCTGCCTCGCAATCCGTCCCATTGCGGCCCCTGCCCCGCGGCCTTACGCTCGCATGGATCAACGGAGGAAGCCGATGAACGACGCCACCCCGCAAACGCCCGCCCCCGCGCCGCAGCCGGTGCGGCTGGCCGATTACACCCCCTTCGGCTTCGTCATCGACCGGGTGGAGTTGTTTTTCAAACTCCATCCCGACGCCACGCGCGTCCGCTCCCGCATCGCGTTTCGACCCAACCCGGACACCCCGGATCGCAGCTTCAATCTCCATGGCGAGGGACTTACTCTGATCTCGGCCACCATCGACGGCGCATCTGCGGGCGCCCGGATGACAGAGGCGGGCTTGCAGGCGTTCGTCCCGAATGCCCCCTTCATCTGGGAGGCCGAGGTGGAGATCGCCCCCGCCGCCAACACCGCCCTTGAAGGCCTCTACATGTCGAACGGCATGTATTGTACCCAGTGCGAGGCAGAAGGCTTCCGCAAGATCACCTATTACCCCGACCGCCCCGACGTGATGGCGCCGTTCGAGGTGACCATCGACAGCGATCTGCCGGTGCTGCTGTCGAACGGCAACCCCGCGGGTCCCGGCCGGTGGCAGGACCCCCACCCCAAGCCCGCCTATCTTTTCGCGCTGGTTGCGGGGGATCTGGTAGCCCATTCGGACACCTTCGCCACAGCATCAGGCCGCGCGGTGGACCTCAACATCTGGGTGCGGCGGGGGGACAAGGGCAAATGCGCCTATGCCATGGATGCGCTGAAGCGGTCGATGCGATGGGACGAGGATGTCTACGGGCGCGAATACGATCTCGACGTGTTCAACATCGTCGCGGTGGACGATTTCAACATGGGCGC
>CAZTUG010000022.1:27781-41414 GCA_964615955.1 uncultured Roseicyclus sp. | reverse complement strand
CCGGTCTTGGAGATGCCTTCGCCATACATGATGTCGAATTCCACCTGCTTGAACGGCGGCGCGACCTTGTTCTTCACGACCTTCACGCGGGTGGTATTCCCGACAACCTCGTCGCGGTCCTTGATCGACCCGATGCGGCGGATATCCAGCCGGACGGAGGAATAGAACTTCAACGCGTTGCCGCCGGTCGTCGTCTCGGGCGAGCCGAACATGACGCCGATCTTCATGCGGATCTGGTTGATGAAGATCACCGTGCAACCGGACCGGTTGATCGACCCGGTCAACTTGCGCATCGCCTGGCTCATCAGGCGGGCATGGACGCCGACCGAGCTGTCGCCCATGTCGCCCTCAAGCTCCGACTTCGGGGTCAGGGCCGCGACCGAGTCGACCACCACCATGCTGACCGCGCCGGACCGCACCAGCGTGTCTACGATCTCCAGCCCCTGCTCGCCGGTATCGGGCTGGCTGATCAACAATTCGTCCAGGTCCACGCCAAGTTTGCGCGCATATTGCGCATCCAGCGCGTGTTCGGCGTCCACGAAGGCGCAAACGCCGCCCTTCTTCTGCTCTTCCGCGATGCAATGCAGCGTCAGGGTGGTCTTGCCCGAACTTTCGGGACCATAGACTTCCACGATCCGTCCCTTGGGCACCCCGCCGATCCCCAGCGCGATATCGAGGCCAAGGGACCCGGTGGAGGTCGACTCGATATCCTTGAGGACGTTGTCGCCCCCCAGTTTCATGATGGAGCCCTTGCCGAACTGACGTTCGATCTGGGCCAATGCGCTGTCGAGGGCCTTTTGCTTGTCGGCCGAGATACGGTCTGTCATGTCGAGAAGGTTCGCCGTTGCCATGGATCTGGCTCCTTATGTCATGCCGCGGGCTGCGGCGGCAATGGGCCGGATCGCGGAAGGCCCGTTCCGGGCGCCCGTTGACCGGCATGCTCATGTTCACCTCTTGTTCCGCGAGTGATTAGCAAACAAAACGAGAACAATTCAAGTTAATTCTTGTCTGCTGTGATCTTTCGCCGCGAGGGGTTAACAATCGGTTACGGGTTTGCGGAAAAGTCGAGAGGGGTGGCGCATGTTGGTGTTCTGGAAGGCGCGGCTGGTGTTGCTGGCGGTTCCCAAGACCGGGACCACGGCACTGGAGCAGGCGCTGCTGCCCCATGCCGACGCCGCGATTGTGAACCCTCCGCAGCACAAGCACTGCACCGTGCGGCGCTATCGCGCGCAGTTGCAGAAGTTCTTCGAACAGCACGGGCAGCGGCCGTTGGAGATCATGGCCGTGGTGCGCGAGCCGGTCGATTGGTTGTCAAGCTGGTATCGATATCGCGCGCGCGACGAGATCCGTGGCACACCCAACTCCACCGCCGGGATGGAGTTCGACAGTTTCGTGGAGGCCTGGTTGCGCGACGCGCCGCCGAACTTCGCCAGGGTCGGGCGGCAATCGCGCTTCGTCGCGGCGGAGGATGGCAGCCTCGGCGTCGATCACCTGTTCCGCCATGACCGGCTCGATCTGGCCGTGGCCTTCCTCGAGGACCGGGTGCAGGCGCCGCTGGAGGTCGGGCGCAGCAACGTCTCGCCGCCGCGCGAGGTCGGGTTGAGCGACGCGATGGCACAACGGTTGCGCGCCGAAGCCGCCGCGGAATTCGCCTTGTGGGACAGCCTGACGGCGGCGGCATCCTGACGGGCCACGCGGGGCGGACGGGGCGGACGGGGCGGATGCCGTGACAACGCCCCGATCGGGCCGCCGTCGCCAAACCCCATCCGGCAGCCGACCGATGCAGCCGACACCGAACTCAGCCGACCGATGCAGCCCCAGCGCAGCCCCCAGCGCTGCCCCCGACGCTGCCCCAGCGCTGCCCCCCGACGCTGGCCCCCCGATGCTGCCCGCGTGCAGCGCCAGTGGTCGCGTGGATGGCAGCGTCGGAGGGCTCCCGCAGATCGAGGATCATGCCAGCCGCCCCCTGTGCGACCCGGGCGCATCAAGCACCGGCACGGCAGCATCCGGGTCGCGGCCCCCTGCCTGCCCGCTCAATGCAAGTGGCGGCCGACCGTTTCCGTCAGTTCCGTCAAGGAAAACGGCTTGGGCAGGAAGACCGACCCGGGGATACCCGTCGATCCGTCCTCCATGGCATTCTCGGCATAGCCCGAAACGAAAATCACCTTCGTGTCGGGCCGGGATTTCAGCGCCTCCCGCACCCAGGACGGGCCGTCCATGCCGGGCATGATCACATCGGTGACGAACATGTCGATGACAAGCTCCGCATCCGAAAGCGTGTTCAGCGCCTCCTCGCCATTGCCGGCCTCGATCACCGTGTACCCCCGCAGGCGAAGCGCGCGGGATGCGAAGGCGCGCACCGGTGCCTCGTCCTCGACCAGCAAGACCACGCCGGGGCGGCTGTCATCGCGCGGTTCGGCAACGGCCTCGGGACCGGAGGTGGCCGCAGCGATGCGGCCTTCGGCGGCCGGCGCAACCTCGCCCTCCGGCACGGCGATCTCGTGGGCGGGGATGTAGATGGTGAAGGTGGTGCCCGCGCCGACGACCGAATCGACGAAGATGTAGCCCCCCGTCTGCTTGATGATGCCATAGGCCATCGACAGGCCAAGCCCGGTGCCTTCGCCGGTGCGCTTGGTGGTGAAGAAGGGCTCGAAGATGCGGTTCAGCTTGTCGGCGGGAATCCCGTGGCCGTGGTCGCGGACGCGGATCGTCACGTAGTGGCCTGGCGGCACGACCGCCTGATCGCGGTGCATCGGCTCGGTCAGGCGCACCATGCGCGTCTCGACCCGGATCTCGCCCCCGTCGGCCATGGCGTCGCGGGCGTTTACCACGAGGTTCATGATCACCTGGTCCAGTTGCCTGCGATCGGCGCGGATCGGGCTGAGGTTCGGGTCGTTGGACAGGGTCAGCGTGATCCGCTCGCCCACCAGCCGGTTCAGCAGATGGGTCAATTCGCCGATCGAGTCGCGCAGGTCCAGGACCTCGGGCTCCAGCGTCTGTTTGCGGGAGAAGGCCAGCAACTGGCCCACAAGGCTCGCCGCGCGATTGGCGTTCTGGTTGATCTGCACCAGGTCGGCATAGTTCTGGTCGCTTTGCTCGTGGCGCAGCAACAACAGGTCGCAATGTCCCGTGATCGCGGTCAGCAGGTTGTTGAAATCATGGGCAACGCCACCGGCCAATTCGCCGATCGCCTGCATCTTCTGGCTTTGCACGAATTGCTGTTCGAGGGTCTTCAACTCCGTCGCGTCGTGCAGGACGGCCAGCAGCGACGGGCCGGTGCCATCGACGATCCGGCTGAGCGAGATCTGCAGGAACGTCTCGTCCGGCCGGTTCTTGGCGCGCGCCACCTCGGACCGGTTCGGCACCCGCTCCGCCAGGGCATCCATGACCCAGTCATTGACCGGACGCCCCAGATTCTCGACGAATTGGGACATCATGCCCGTGGTATCCGCGTCGATCCCGAGCAAGGCCTGCGCATGGCTGTTGGATGCGATCAGCTTGCCGTCCGGCCCGATATGCAGCAGCGCGACCGGCAGCGCCTCGAACGCGCGGGCGGCGACCGAGGCCGTGGCAGGCTCCGCAAGCCCGGGGACGGCATAGACCTCGCGGCGGCCATCCTTGGCGGGAACGACGATCGGGATCACCTCGATCCGGCCAGTGGCGCCGGACAGACGGCAACGCCGTCCCGCGATCAGGGGCAGTTCGGGGAAGACATCTTCCAGCGTCGTCGCACGACGGCCCAGAACCTCGCGCATCGCGGCGTTCATCGACAGCACCGTATCGTTGTGGCTGACCACCATCATCGGCAGGCCGATCGCTTCCCCCTGTCGGGCATGGGCATCGGCCATGTCATCGAGCCGCCACAGCACCCCGCCGTCAAGCCGATGGGCCGCCAGCCGCACCGTGCCGCGCGGGGTCACGACGACCTCGTGCGCCGACGGTCTGCGGCCAAGGGCGGTTTCCTGACGGAACACGACTGCGGCCGCATTGGGCAGCACGCCCGCGACCGCGCGCGCCATGGACAGGCCGGTGCGCAGCCCGAACCGCCGCTCCGCCGAGGCGTTCTGCATCACGATCGCACCATCGGCATCGGTGCAGAAACACGGCGCGGGGTCATGCTGGATCAGGGAGAACGCGGAATGGAACGCGGTGCGCACGCGCCAGGCCCGCCACAGGTCGCGCATCGCAACCACGGCCGCCGCCGTCAGGCAGCCGCCCGTCGTCGCCGTCAGGGCGAATCGAAGTTCCGGCCCCGGCGCAAGAACGGTCGCGATACCGGCGACAACACCAAGAACCAGCAGAACCAAGGATTGCACGAATGGCCTGATCGCGCGCATCTCCGCGTATTTCTGATCGGCCGCTTCGTCGCTCACGCCATGCCTCACCGTCTGGTCATCCGACCGTTGCCCCCGGGTCGCGGGATCCTGGTCCCCACCTGATCGGCGAAATAGGTTAAATTAACCTTAAGATGGCATGAAACACGGGACCGGGACCAGTGTCATCCCTGCACGAGCGTGGCGCTGAAGAAACCGTCCGACGCCGTCAGGGGCGTGTCGAGATGCCGCGCCGCGCACCGCCAGTCCGGATGGCGCGCAAGGAACGTGGCCACCTGTGCCTCGTTCTCCGCCTCGAACAGCGAACAGGTCATGTAGACAAGTTGTCCGCCCGGCCGGACCAGCGCCGCCGCCGCGTGCAGGATGCCCGCCTGTACCGTGACCAACCCGGACAGGGCCGCCGGCGTCAGTCGCCACTTCGCCTCCGGATCGCGCCGCCAGGTTCCCGACCCGGAACAGGGCACATCCGTCAGAACCAGGTCGAACGGCCCTGCGGCGGGCAAGGCGTCACGCGGCAGGCTGTCGATGCGGACACCGGCGCGCCGCGCGCGTGGCTCCAGGTCCGCCATTCGGCGCGGGTTCGCATCATGGGCGCAGACCCGCGCGTCAGTGCGATCGGCAATGGCCAGCGCCTTGCCCCCGCCGCCCGCGCAATAATCAAGGATGCGCCCGGCTTGCGGCCAGCCCACCCGCGCGATCGCTCCTTGCACCGACAGGTCCTGCGGCTCCACCAGGCCGGTCTCGTAGGCCGCCGACAAACGCAACCGGCGCGCGCCCTCGGTGACCTCCAACGCCGTATCGACCAGCGGATGCGGGCGCGTGGCGATGCCCTCCGCGGCAAGCGCGGCCTGCGCGGCGTCCCGCCCGCCCCGGCGCCGGTTGACCCGAAGCCACAGGGGCGCGCGGTGGGTGAAGCTCTCCAGCAAGGCATCGAACGCCTCGGGTGCGCGGACGCGCAGCAGCGGCAGCGTCCAGTCCGGGACATCACGGGAGGGGCGGGATGCGCGGGATGGATCGGCGGCGGCATCCGCGCCAGCACGCTCCAGCGCAGTCAACGGCCCGGGCGCATGGCCCGTCCCGGTGAAGACAGCGCCCGGATCGCCGCCCTGCAACCGCACCAGACCCAGGACCAGAGCGCGGCCATCCTCGCCGCCGCCCGCCGCAGCACAGGACCCCGCGCGCCGCAACACGTCATAGACATGGTCGCGCACCGCCGCGCGATCCTTCGATCCGGCATAGCGCGCGCCGCGCCCCCATTGGGTCAGGGCCTGCTCCACTGCCTGCCCGGCCCGCCAAGCGTCCAGAATGCCGATCGCCGCGCCGTATCGCGCGCTCGGCGTCATCTTGATCCATCACATGAGGATAGCGCCATAGAGACCTCATCCCAAACGATAGTTCGGGCTCTCGCGAGTGATCTGGACATCATGGACATGGCTTTCCTTCAGGCCCGATCCGGTGATCCGCACGAACTGGCACCGGGTCCGCATCTCGTCCACGGTGGCACAGCCGGTATAGCCCATCGCGGCGCGCAACCCGCCGATCATCTGGTGCACCACATTGCTGGCCGAACCCTTGTAGGGGACCTGTCCCTCGATCCCCTCCGGCACCAGCTTGTCCGAGGCCGCGTCCTTCTGGAAGTACCGGTCCGCCGAGCCCCGCGCCATCGCCCCGAGCGAGCCCATCCCGCGATAGCTCTTGAAGCTGCGGCCCTGGTAAAGGATCACCTCGCCCGGGCTTTCGTCGGTGCCCGCGATCAGGCTGCCGACCATGGCGCAATGGGCGCCCGCCGCGATCGCCTTGGCGAAGTCGCCGGAATACTTGATCCCGCCATCGGCGATGATCGGCACGCCGTCCCGCAGCGCTTCCCCGGCGCAATCGGAAATCGCGGTCAGCTGCGGCACGCCGACACCCGCCACGATCCGTGTCGTGCAGATCGACCCCGGCCCGATCCCGACCTTCACCGCATCCGCGCCCGCGTCGATCAAGGTCCGCGTGGCCGCGGCCGTGGCGACATTTCCCGCCACCACCTGCACCTCGTTGGACAGCGCCTTGACCCGCTCCACGGCGCGCGCGACGCCCTCGGAATGGCCATGGGCGGTGTCGATCACGATCAGGTCGCAGCCCGCCGCGATCAGCGCCTGGCTGCGCTCGAACCCGGCATCGCCCACCGTCGTTGCCGCCGCCACGCGCAACCGCCCCAGCGGATCCTTGCAGGCCATCGGGTTCAGCACCGCCTGTTCGGTATCCTTCAGGGTCAGCAAGCCGGTCAGCTTGCCTGCCGCGTCGGTCACCAGCAGTTTCTCGATCCGGCGCGCGCGCATCAGCGAGATCGCCTCCTCCCGGTCGGCGGGTTCGCGCAACACTGCCAGATCCCTTGTGGTCATCATCGCGCGCACCGGCGTCGCGTCATCCTGCGCGAAGCGCATGTCGCGGTTGGTCACGATCCCCAGCACGCGGCGGGTCTCGTCCACCACCGGAAAGCCTGAAAAGCCATACCGCTCGATCAGGGCCTTCGCATCGGCCAGCGTCTGGTCCTGCGTCAAGGTCACGGGATTGTAGACGATCCCGCTTTCGAACCGCTTCACCCGGCGCACCTCGCGCGCCTGCGCCTCGATGTCGAGATTGCGGTGGATCACGCCCATGCCGCCGACCTGCGCCATGGCGATGGCCATGCGCGCCTCGGTCACGGTGTCCATGGCCGAACTCAGCAAGGGGATGTTCAGCGCGACGCTCTTGGTCACCCAGGTGCGCGTATCGGCATCCAGGGGCAGGACCGAGCTCTTGCCCGGAACCAGCAGAACATCATCAAAGGTCAGGGCCTCGCGAATCTCCATGGGAGCACTCCTTCGGAGGGGGTTCGGTTGGCACGTCCCTATCCCATGGGTCCGCAAGGGGAGCAAGACCGAAATGTAGTGGACGCCCGCGCGCTTGACCCTTCATCTCTGCAGCAACGCGCAATCTTCCGGCGCAACGCCGCGTCCGGGTGCCGCAGATGCGATGGCGGCCCTAGCCTCGAAAGCCCGTCGCCACCACGAACTTCTCGGAACTGTCGGCGCGCGACGCGCCGGGCTTCACGTTCGCCACCGTGTCGAAACGCTGTTTGAGAAGCGTCTGCAAACTCCCCTCCGCGCCGCCCGCCAGCACCTTCGCCACGAAGGTGCCGCCCGGTTCCAGCACGTCGAAGGCCAGCATCGCCGCCGCCTCGCACAGCGCCATGATCCGGTTGTGGTCGGTCTGCTTGTGGCCCGAGGCGCTGGCCGCCATGTCGCTCATCACCACGTCGGCGGGGCCGCCGAGCCACTCCTTCACCTTGTCATCCGCGCCGTCTTCCATGAAATCCAGCTGGTGCAACTCGCAGCCCGCGATCGGCTCCATCACCTGCAGGTCCAGCCCGATGACGCGGCCGACGGCCTTGCCGCCCTTCTCGCCCAACGCGTTGACGCGCTTCACCGCCACCTGGCACCAGCCCCCCGGCGCGCAGCCAAGATCCACCACCCGCGCGCCGGGCACGAGAAACCGATACTTGTCGTCGAGGTCGATGATCTTGAACGCCGCACGCCCGCGATACCCCTCGCGCTTGGCCCGCGCCACGTAGGGATCGTTCAACTGACGCTCCAGCCAGCGCGTCGAGGACAGCTTGCGCCCCCGCGCGGTCTTCACCTTCACCTTCAGTTCGCGCTGTCCGCGCCCGGATATGTTCTTGACCACCTGCCGCTCCGCGCTTGCAATGGTCTTGCTTAACGGCTCCGAAGGATGCACTCAACCGCGATGACCTCCCGGACGCAACCGCGGCCAAGGGCCGCCCACAGGGCCCCATGATCGTCGCGACCGCCGCGACGCTGGTTTGCCTGCTGGTGCAAGTCGTTGTCTGGCGGCGACTGCGCCCGTCCCGGCTTGTCGGTGACGAGGCGGAATATCTGCGTCCGGTCCGCAGGCCGGATCAGGGCGCGCCCTGGATCCGGGTGCCGCTGCACGGCTGGCTGCTGCGGCGGCTCTCGCGGGGGCAGGATCCGGCGCGGGCTCGGATGCTGCCGACGCTTTGCGCGGCACTTGCGGCGGGCGTCGCGGCCGGGTGGCTCTGGCGGCAGGGCACACCCTGGGTGGCGCTTCCCGCCCTCGCCCTGCTGGCCCTGAGCGTCGAGCGGGCCGTGCTGTCGCTGCACCTGTGGCCCGATGCGGCGATGGGCCTGTGCTGGAGCCTCTTCGCGGTTCTGCTGACCGCCCCCGCCCCCGGCGGCCCCGATCCGGTCGCGCTGGCGCTGGTGGGGGCCGTGGCGCTGGGGCTGCGGATCGAAGGCGCGGTGCTCTGTGCGCTGGCGGTGATCGTGCCGCTCTGGTCCGCCGAGCCCGACCTTCTCGGGGCGGCCGCCGCCGTCGTGCTCTGCGCCATCGCCGCCGCCCTCTGGACCGCGATGAACCGGGCGCTGTCCGGGCGCTGGAGCCTCGACACGACGCTGGCCTTCAACCTGACGGTGTTTCGGCTGGACGCCGCCGAACCCGACCGCCCGATCGCCGACGTCATGCGAACGGCCCTGCACCTCCATCGCGGACAGGCCGCCGCCCCGCACCCGCCGCACCCGCCGCATCCGCCCCATCCGCCGCGCGCGTCGCCGCGCCGGATGGGGCCACGCCTCGCGGCCCGCCTGCGCCTCCTGCTTGGTCCCGAAACCTTCGTGACCGAGCGGTTGCTGGACCGAAACGCCGCCGGCTATGCTGCCGCCGCCAGGTTGCGCCGCGCAGGCCCATGGCGCGCCGATCTGCGGCACGGCTTCACCCTGCTGGCCATGCTCGCGGGGATCGGCATGCCGCAGGCACCCGGCGCGCTGATCGGGCTGACGGCGGTCGCCGTGGCGGTCTATGCCGCCCTGCTGACGCGCAGTCGGTATCGCATGGCGATCATGCCCCTTCTGGCGATGACCGGGGGGGCCGGTTGGAGCCATGTCCTGATGGCGGGTCGCGTGGCGGATCTGTGGCCGGGCGTGCTGGTCGTGGGGGCGGCGTGGTTCGTGCTGGCGCGTGCGCCCATCGTGTCGGAACACGGCGGCGACACGGGGCCCGTGCAGGACGGGCGGCCCTCCTAAAGCGGCCCGTCCTCCAGCACCCCGTCGCGGCTCATCTGCGCATAGAGCAACCCCTCGCGCAGGCCCCGGTCGGCAACGCTCAGGCGATCCGTCGGCCAGGCCCGCAACAGCGCCTGCAGGATCGCGGCCCCCGACATGATCAGCGTCTGCCGGTCGCGCCCGATGCGCGGATCGCGCCTGCGCCCCTCCGGCCCCAGCGCCAGGTAGCCGTTGATCACCGTATCGATCTGCGACGATGTCATGCGCAGCCCGTCCACCTTGTTGCGGTCATAACGCCGCAACCCCAGATGAGACGCCGCGACGGTGGTGACCGTGCCGCTGGTGCCGATGATCTGGAAGCCCTCCAGCGTCTGCTCGGCGGCATCGGTATAGGGCGAGAATCCGGCCAGTTGCTCCTCGAAATACCAGCTCATCAGGGCGAAGCGCGCGCCGTCATCGGCCACGTCGTCATACAGGTCCTTCAGCGTAGCGACGCCAAGCGGGATGGAAATCCAGTCCACCACCTTGGCGCGGGGAAACACCGTTTCCTCGTAATCGAAGCCCTGATGCAGACGCATGATCGCCTTGGGGCGTTCCAGCTTCGGCACGCGGCTCAGGTCGATCCAGACCAGTTCGGTCGACCCGCCGCCGATATCGACCACCAGCAACTGCTCCGTCCGGGTCGAGACCAGCGGCGCGCAACTGACCACGGCAAGCCGCGCCTCCTCCTCGGGCTGGATGATCTCCAGTTGCAAGCCGGTCTCGCGCTTGACCAGCGCGATGAACTCGCCCGCATTGGTGGCGCGGCGGCAGGCCTCGGTCGCGACCAGCCGGGCGCGTTCGACGCGGTGCTTGCTCAACTTCTTCTGGCAGATCTTCAACGCGCCCACCGCGCGCGCCATGGAGGCCCGGCTCATCCGGCCCGACGCCTCCAGCCCCTGCCCCAACTGCACGGACTTGGAGAAGGAATCCACCACGTGCAATTGCGACCCCTTGGGTTGCGCGATCAGCATCCGGCACGAATTCGTGCCCAGATCCAGCGCGGCATAAAGATCGTCGGGGTCCGGCCCCGCCTTCGGGGCTGCAACCTGTGTCGTCACGGGGCGACGTTCGACAGCCGGGATCGCGCCAGGCTCGATCACGGGGGCCACGGGCGCAACGGGTCTGGGGAACGGACCGTCCCCGCCAGAGCGCTTGCGCGACATGGGGCACTGCCTTCCAGTTCATCGGTTGACGCAAGTCTAGCCGCTTTGGAACGATGGAACAATACGGCGCGTGTTCGGCCTTTTGCAGCCGCCCATGAGGCAGCCCTAACAAGATGTTGAAGATTTCGGGACCAGATGAGATCACGACACGCCACGGGACACCTCGCCCCGCGCCGCCGCATTTGCTATCCCTGTGCGGGTGGGCGGCGTCGTTTTGACCGCGCACCATGTCGAAAACAGGACCGGGGCGGGGCCTGTGCGTCCCTATGGTGCGTGCAACCGGTGCCCCGAGTCGCGGCCCGATCGGAGAGTTTCGAAATGCCTGCCATCACCCATGTCTTCTGGCGCGACATCCCCGCGCAAGTGATCGTCGGCAAGGGCCGCACCGGCTCCAAGGCCGCCCTGCCCGAACGGTTCGAACAGGCCATCGACCGGGCCGCCATGAAGATCGGCGCCAAGGGCGACGACGCCTACCTCGCCGAATGGCGCCGCGTCGTGGTCGGCGCGGCCGAAGGCGACCCGGCCGAGATCGCCGCCTCCGAGGCCGCGAAGCTTGACGCCGCCTATGACATGGCCCGCCTGAAATCGCTGATCGACGCCGAAGGGCACGACCCCGCCTCTGCCGCCTGACCGTGCTGCCGTGACAGCCAGGCCCCCCGCACCGACCGCCAACCTGAAAGGCACGCTCATGTCGCTTCTCAACTTCCGCAAGGCCAAGCCTGCCCCCGCCGCCACCGCTGACCGGGCCGCTCACGAAGCCGATCTGGACGCGCTGCTGAGCGGCTATTCCATCGAAGTCATGCCGCGCACCGCCGAGAAGGTGGAGGATTTCCGCGCCCTTCTCCCCGCAGGCACCCGCGTCTACATCGCCCATATCGACGGCACCGAGATTGCGGACATGGTCGCCACCGCCAGGCGCCTGCGCGCCGAGGGCTATGACCCGATGCCGCATTTCCCGGCCCGCTCCATCGCCGACAAGGCAACCCTGGCCGACTGGATCGCGCGCTACCAGGGCGAGGCGGGCGTGACCCAGGGCCTGATCCTTGCCGGCGGCATCGCGCAGCCGCACGGCGCGTTCGAGAGCTCCATGCAGCTTCTGGAAACCGGGCTGTTCGATGCGGCGGGCTTCACGCGTCTGCACGTCGCGGGCCATCCCGAAGGCAACCGCGACATCGACCCGAACGGCGGCGACGCCATGGTGATGGAGGCGCTGCGCTGGAAGCAATCCTTCGCCGAGCGGACCGATGCGAAAATGGCCATGGCCACCCAGTTCGCGTTCGAGGCCGGACCCGTCATCGCCTGGGCCGACCGCCTGAAAGCCGAAGGCATCGACATGCCGATCCACCTGGGCATCGCCGGTCCCGGCAAATTGCAGACCCTGATCAAGTTCGCCATCGCCTGCGGGGTCGGCGCGTCGCTGTCGGTGCTGACCAAGCGCGCCAAGGACGTGACCAAGCTGCTGCTGCCGTTCGAACCGAACGAGATCCTCAACGATCTCGCGATCCACAAGGCGGCCCATCCCGACAGCTTGATCGAGGCGATCCATTTCTTCCCGCTTGGCGGCATCAAGGCCAATGCCACCTGGGCGATCGAGCATGGCGGGGCCTCCACCCGGCCTGCCGCCCCCGCGCTTCCCGCCTGACCCGCCCGTCCCAGACCTCCCCTCACGCCCCGCGCACCCCGCGCGGCGGCCGCACCTGAAAGCCTTGCCCCCATGACCCGCACCGTGATCGAATCCCAGACCAGAACCACCGTGATCGGCTTCGACGAGCCGTTTTGCGTCATCGGAGAGCGGATCAACCCCACCGGCCGCAAGATCCTGAACGAGGAACTTGAACGCGGCGATTTCTCCCGCGTGGAGGCCGACGCCATCGCGCAGGTCGCCGCCGGCGCCACCGTGCTCGACATCAATTCGGGCGCCGTGTTCTCCAACAAGATGGGCGAAGATGCGCGCTACGCCGACAACAACTTCGTCGAGCCGATGCTGATGCCCGAACTGATCCGCATCGTGCAGGCCGTCACCGATTGCCCGCTCTGCATCGACAGCTCCGTCCCCGGCGCGCTGGAAGCCGGCCTTCAGGCCGCCCGTGGCCGCCCGCTGCTGAACTCCGTCACCGGCGAGGAGGAGCGGATGGAACGCGTCCTGCCGCTGGTCAAGAAATACAACGTCCCCGTGGTGGCGATCTCGAACGACGACACCGGCATTTCCGAGGACCCGGAAGTGCGCTTCGCCGTGGCCAGGAAGATCGTCGAACGCGCCGCCGATTTCGGCATCCCGGCCCATGACATCGTCGTCGATCCGCTGGTCATGCCCATCGGCGCCATGGCGACGGCGGGCCACCAGGTCTTCACCCTCGTGCGGCGCCTGCGCGAGGAACTGGGCGTCAACACCACCTGCGGCGCGTCCAACATCTCCTTCGGGCTGCCCAATCGGCATGGCATCAACAACGCCTTCCTGCCCATGGCTTTCGGCGCGGGCATGACCTCCGCGATCATGAACCCCGTGGCGCTGCCGGTCGGGCCCAAGGCCATCGCCGAGAAGAAGGCGCTGATCGAGGCGGCGGGCATCATCCTGCCCGACGACATGGACGACGAAACCTTCGTGAAGCTCTTCGGCATGGGCTCCACCCTGCCCCGCCCCGGCAAGGAGATGGAGGCGATCCGCGCCGCCAACTTCCTGCTCAACCACGACAGCGGCGGTGGCGACTGGATCAAGTTCAACCAGGATCCCGATGCGGCCCTGCGCGGCGGCCGTGCGGGTGGCCGCCGGCGCGCACGGGCCTGAGGATCGGGGGCCTGAAGGGCCGGGGCCTGACGCTCGGGCGCCTGACGGTCGGGCGCCTGACGGTCGGGGGACCTGACGCTCGGGGGCGGCACGCTGCCAACCGGCCGCCATCGGTTGACCACGCCGCCAATCCGGCCCAAGCTTCCGGTCTCTCGCACGGAAAGGCAGGGACGTGAGCGCGGCCAAGTCCCCACCCCCTGAACCGGGCACCGATCCGGGCACCGATCCGGTCACCGATCCGGTCACCGA